>NZ_JBEZOK010000030.1:0-111599 GCF_040706515.1 Streptomyces sp. NPDC047880
GGCGTTGACTTTTGGCACGCTGTTGAGTTCTCAAGGAACGGTCGCTTCCTTTGTACTCACCCTCTCGGGCTTTCCTCCGGGCGCTTCCCTTCGGTGCTCCAAACTCTATCAGTGTTTTTCCGGCCCTCCGACCACCGTCCTGCAGGCATGCAGAAGGCGACCCAGAGATAGGATCTGACAAGTTGGTTGCTGCCCGGCCGGCACGCGAGTGCGTCGCTCAGCCCCAGGCAGGAGTACGACTGTACACGCGGCCTCGGAGCCGGTGCAAATCACTTTGGGGTATGGTCTAGACCACTTCGGAGTGCTCGCGCGGAACCGGCACTTCAGGTGACATACGCTGCTGAACAGTGTGCCGCCCGGTGCCACAGGGGCGGCCATATCGATCTCCACCCCTGGGAGGCTTCCCATGACCACCGTGACGTCCCCGCTCGCAGGACGCGCCATCGGACTGGCAGCAGTGCCGGATCCGGTCTTCTCCGGGGCCATGGTCGGCCCGGGCACCGCGATCGACCCCGTACGTGAGCCCTCCGAGGCCGTCTCACCCGTGGACGGCGTCATCGTTTCCCTGCACCCGCACGCGTTCGTCGTCGTCGACGAACACGGACACGGCGTGCTCACCCACCTCGGTATCGACACCGTGCAGCTCAACGGCGAGGGCTTCGAGCTGCTCGTGAACAAGGGCGACACCGTCCGGCGCGGTCAGGGTGTCGTCCGCTGGAACCCGGCGGCCGTCGAGGCCGCCGGCAAGTCCGCGATCTGCCCGGTCGTAGCGCTGGAGGCCACGGCCGAGGCCCTCTCCGATCTTCGCGACAACGGCGATGTGAAGGCCGGCGACAGTCTCTTCCTCTGGAAGTGACTCCTGTGCCGTCCTGTGAGACGGCGAGTACGACAACCACCGCGGCGGCGGCGGCCGCCGCTCTATCGGAGACGGGTGAGATGGAGACAACGCTGCGAGGCGTCGGCGTGAGCCACGGTGTGGCCATCGGCGAGGTTCGGCACATGGGAACGGCGGTGCTCGAGCCGCCCGCGAAGCAGATACCGGCGGAGGAAGCGGAGCGCGAACAGGGGCGCGCCCGCAAGGCCGTCGAGGCGGTGGCGGCGGACCTGATGGCGCGGGGCAACCTGGCCGGCGGGGAAGCCCAGGCGGTGCTCGAGGCGCAGGCCATGATGGCCCAGGACCCCGAGCTGATGGCCGATGTGGAGCGGCGGATCGCCGTCGGCAGCACGGCGGAGCGCGGAGTGTACGACGCGTTCGCCTCTTACCGCGAGCTGCTGGCGGGAGCCGGTGAGTACCTCGCCGGACGCGTCGCCGACCTCGACGACGTGCGGAACCGGATCGTCGCCCGTCTGCTGGGCGTGCCGATGCCGGGCGTCCCCGACAGCGACGAGCCCTACGTTCTGGTCGCCCGTGACCTCGCGCCGGCCGACACCGCGCTGCTCGACCCGACCCTGGTGCTCGGCTTCGTCACCGAGGAGGGCGGGCCGACCAGCCACAGCGCGATCCTGGCCCGGGCGCTCGGGGTACCGGCCGTGGTGGCGCTGCCGGGTGCCGGTGAGCTCGCCGAGGGCACGATGATCGCCGTCGACGGCAGCACGGGAGAGATCTTCGTGGAGCCGAGCGACGAGAAGAAGGCACAGCTCGAAGCGGCGGCTGCCGAGCGGAAGGCCGCGTTGGCGGCCTCAACCGGCCCCGGTGCCACGGCGGACGGTCACAAGGTGCCGCTGCTCGCGAACATCGGCGGCCCCGCTGATGTAGCGGCCGCCGTCGAGGCGGGTGCCGAGGGAGTCGGTCTCTTCCGTACCGAGTTCCTCTTCCTGGACGACAGCAAGCAGGCGCCTTCCGAGGAGAAGCAGGTCGCCGCGTACCGGCAGGTGCTCGAGGCGTTCCCCGAGGGGCGTGTCGTGGTGCGGGTGCTGGACGCGGGTGCGGACAAGCCGCTCGACTTCCTCACGCCG
Source organism: Streptomyces sp. NPDC047880 (assembly GCF_040706515.1). Taxonomy (NCBI): domain Bacteria; kingdom Bacillati; phylum Actinomycetota; class Actinomycetes; order Kitasatosporales; family Streptomycetaceae; genus Streptomyces; species Streptomyces sp. NPDC047880. Next base: position 1,957 of record NZ_JBEZOK010000030.1, read on the forward strand.
GCCGATGAGCCGAACCCTGCGCTCGGTGTGCGGGGTCTGCGGACGCTGCTCGACCACCCGGAGGTGCTGCGCACCCAGCTGACCGCGCTCGCGAAGGCGGCCGAAGGGCTGCCGGTCTACCTCGAGGTCATGGCCCCGATGGTGGCGGACCGTACGGACGCCCGGGCTTTCGCGGACGCCTGCCGTGAGGCCGGGCTGCGGGCGAAGTTCGGCGCGATGGTGGAGATCCCGTCCGCCGCGCTGCGGGCCCGCTCGATCCTTCAGGAGGTCGAGTTCCTGTCGCTGGGCACGAACGACCTCGCCCAGTACACCTTCGCCGCCGACCGTCAGGTGGGTGCGGTGTCCCGTCTGCAGGATCCCTGGCAGCCTGCCCTGCTCGACCTGGTGGAGCTGTCCGCCGAGGCAGCCAAGGCCGAGGGCAAGAGCTGTGGCGTCTGCGGTGAGGCCGCGTCCGACCCGCTGCTCGCGTGTGTACTGACCGGTCTGGGTGTCACCTCTCTCTCGATGGGTGCCGCGTCGATTCCCTACGTCCGGGCGACGCTGGCGAAGTACACGCTGGCGCAGTGCGAGCGTGCCGCCGCGGCGGCACGGGCGACGGACAGCGCCGAGGAAGCGCGCAGCGCGGCGCAGGCGGTGTTGTCGGGCGAGTAGGCCTGGCCGGTCCGTCGGCGATTGCCCGGGAGGGGCGCTCCACTGTGGTGGGGCGCCCCTCGCGCGTTCAGTGCCGGTGTCCCTGAGCCGGGTTCTCCTCCCCCAGATCGGGCGGCGCGCAGTAGTCGACGTTGGATTCGGGGGCGATCAGGTCGCCGGATTCGACGTCGGTGCAGTAGGCGTCGAAGACCTCTCCCGCGGTGAGGGGTTCAAGACCGTAGGCGCGCACGCGCCAGCCGTAGACACGGTCGGGTGTGCCGGGGGCGGTGGCGCGGATGACGAGTCCTCCGGGGCCTTCGGTGGCCAGGCCGAGGGCCAGGACCGTGGTGAACTCGAGGGCTTCGGTCTCGTCCAGTTCCAGGCCGGCTCCGTCGTCGGTGATGTGGAGGGCGGCGACGAGGGGTTCGGGTGAGCCGGTGACACTGCAGACGAGGTGGCGATGGCCCGGTGGTGCCGTGTCGAGGATGCGGACGAGGAGTTCCGCGGCTCGGGTGAAGGCGGCGCGTCCGATGTCCTCGCCGCAGGAGGTGCAGGCGCCCAGGCGGGCGAGGAGGGTGCTGGCGTACTCCCAGGTGGCATGCCGGACGGCCTCGTCCACGAGGGCCGGGAGGAGGTCGGCCAGCGGGCGGCCGTCGTAGGGAAGGGTGGGGCCTGTCGCCGCGATCTGCGCGGTGAAGCGGGATCGGCTCGACGGTTCGTCGGGGTCCAGGTCCTTGCGGGTGCAGAACTCTGCGTACTCCTCGGGGTCGAAGAGCGCCACGGTGGTGTGGCTGCCTTGCAGCGCCCTGGTCCTGAGGAGGGCCTCCACCTGTTTCAGATAGGTCGCGTGGTCGTGGAAGGTGAAGCTGCGGTAGCGCCGCATGGCCCGGAAGTCGTGCTCGTCGGCCAGCAGGCCGATGGTGCCGGTCATTTCGCGGTGCAGGACGCGTCGCATGGTCCGGTGGTCGGTGTGCGTCATCGTTCCCCCTGTGCACGGTCGATCAATGTTCACTCACAGTAATCGCCACCGCTGACAGTGAGGTCAGGGTCGGTGATCGCGCGGGGGATTGCTGACGGAGAGCGCAGGTCACAGGGAGGATGCGCCGTGACCTGCGCTCTGAGGGGCGAGCGGCGTCAGGAGCGTTTGCGGGCCAGATCCTCGTAGAAGTTCAGCAGGCCCAGGTCGTCGATGGAGCCGGGGTTGACCGCCTTCTCCAGGGGGGTGCCTTGGAGGAGGCGTTTGACGGGGACCTCGATGCGCTTGCCGGTGAGGGTGTGCGGGACGCCGGGTACTTCGATGATCTCGTCGGGGACGTGGCGCGGTGACAGTTGTTCGCGGATCGTCTGCTTGATGCGGTTCAGCAGGGTCTCGTCGAGGACTGCTCCGGGGGTCAGGTGCACGAAGAGGGGCATCCAGTAACCGCCGTCCGGCTGCTCGATACCGATGACGAGGGACTCCTTGATCTCGGGGAGGCGTTCGACGGCTTCGTAGATGTCGGCGGATCCCATGCGGACGCCCTGGCGGTTGAGCGTGGAGTCGGAGCGGCCGTGGATGACGACGGATCCGCGGGACGTGAGGGTGATCCAGTCGCCGTGCCGCCATACGCCTGGGTAGGTGTCGAAGTAGCTGTCGTGGTAGCGACTGCCGTCGGGGTCGTTCCAGAAGTGGATGGGCATCGACGGCATGGGGTTGGTGACCACGAGTTCGCCGACCTCGTCGACGAGGGGGCTGCCGCTGGGGTCCCAGGACTGCAGGTCGGTGCCGAGGCAGGGGGCCTGGAGCTCGCCGACGTGGACCGGGAGGGTCGGTACGGCTCCGGCGAAACAGGAGCACACGTCGGTGCCGCCGCTGACGGAGGCGATCCACAGGTCGTCGCGGACCTCGTCGTGGAGCCAGCGGAATCCGTCGGGGGGCAGGGGCGAGCCGGTGGTGGCGACACACTGCACGGAGGAGAGGTCGAAGTCCCGGGACGGGTGCACGTCGGCCTTGCGGCAGGCCATGACGTAGGCGGCGGAGGTGCCGTAGAGAGTGGCTTTCGTGCGTTCGGCGATTCGCCACTGTGCGCCGGTGTCGGGGTAGCCGGGGCTGCCGTCGTAGAGGACGATCGTGGTGCCCGTCAGCAGGCCGGAGACGAGGAAGTTCCACATCATCCAGCCGGTCGAGGTGTACCAGAAGAAGCGGTCCTCGGGGCCGAGGTCGCAGTGCAGGCCGAGTTGCTTGAGGTGCTCGACGAGGATGCCGCCCTGGGACTGGACGATGGCCTTGGGCAGGCCGGTCGTGCCGGAGGAGTAGAGCACCCACAGCGGGTGGTCGAAGGGCACCTGCTCGTAGACGGGGTCCGCGTCGGAGGAGGTGAGGGCCGACCACTCCAGGGCGCCCGCGGGGGGCTCGGTGCCGAGGAGCGGGATGTGGATCACGGCGCGCAGGGTGGGCAGTTCCCGGCGCAGTTCGGCGACCACCTCGCGTCGGTCGTGCTCCTTGCCGCCGTAGCGGTAGCCGTCGACTGTGAAGAGCACGACGGGTTCGACCTGCTGGAAGCGGTCGAGGACGCTGCGGGCGCCGAAGTCGGGCGCGCAGGAGGTCCAGACGCCGCCGACCGCGGCCGTGGCGATGAGCGCGACCACCGCCTGCGGGACGTTCGGGAGGTAACCGCTGACGCGGTCGCCGGGGCGCACGCCGAGGGCGCGCAGTTCGGCTGCCAGTGAGCCGACCTGGCGGCGCAGCTCGGCCCAGGTGACGGGGCGTGGTTCGTGGGTCTCGTCGACGTGCAGGAGGGCCGGTTCGTCGGCGCGGGTGGCGGCCGCGCGCAGGGCGTGTTCGGCGTAGTTCAGGGTCGCTCCGGGAAACCACTCGGCGCCCGGCATCGAGCGGTCACCGAGCACGCGCGCGCAGGGGTGCGAGAAACGGACGTCGAACCACTCGGTGACGGCTTTCCAGAAGGTGTCCAGCTCGTCGACGGACCAGCGTTGCAGGGCCGCGTAGCCGCCTTCGGCGGGGGCGCCGTGGTGCTCGGCGGCCCAGGCCTGGAACCTGGTGATCCGGGCGCGGGCGATGCGCTCGGGGTCGGGCTGCCAGAGCGGCTGGGGACTAACGGTCGACATGGTCGGCTCCCGGACTGTGCGCGTCGTGTGCGTCCTCCGCGCACGGGCTGGGGTGTGCGCGTGAGCGGCTGGCACGGACAATGCCATGTGATCGACTTCGCCACCAGGGCGCGCCCCACATAGTCCGTGTCGTGAAGATGTGGTCTTGGCACGGGTGAACGGCAGTTGAACGACACGCCCGCGCTGGGCCGTGAGTGGCAGGGTGAGCAGCATGAACGGTCGTGACCTGGTGCGTTCGATGAAAGCGGTGGCTTCGGTGGGGGCGGCGCAGGGTGTGCGTACCGTACGAGCAGCGTGGCGCAGGCGCCGGGCCGACGCCACCGGGCTGCCGGCGCGCGGGGCCGAGCGGGCACGGGTGCCAGGGCCCGTGGCGGACGTGGAGCCGCAGCCGGGGGGTGGTGTCGTCCGGTTCAGCCGGTCGGAGCTGCGGATCCTGGTCGCGGTGAACGGGGCCGTGTTCTGGGGGTGGGACGGAGCGGGGCCCGAGCCGTCCTACGCGCTGGCCGGCCGTGCTCCGGAGCCGGATCCGCGGGCGGTCCTGGAGCCGGACAAGGACGGCGGCTGGCGTGTGGTGGCCGAGCGGGTGACCGTAGTGGTCTCGCGGCACGGCGCGGTGGAGGTGCGGACTCCGGGTGGTGTGACTCTGCGGCGTGATCTGCCGCCGCGGTGGTGGGAGCCGGTCGGCGGCGGCCTTTCGAGGTGGATGCAGCGGTCGGAGGTGGGCGCGGACGCGCGGTTCTTCGGGCTCGGGGGGCGTAGCTCGGGTCCCCGGCTGCCGGACGGAACGTACCGGCTGTGGAACACCGATCCCGGCCGTGCGTTCGCGTCGGAGACCGACCCCTTGTACATCACGATGCCGGTGCAGGTGGTGGTGTCCGACGGCGGTACGCATCTGGTGTTCCACGACAACGCGTGGGACGGCACGGTGACGCTGCGGGAGGGCGAGGAGGGTGGGGGTTCCGGGCACGACCGGGTCGGGACGAGCGAGCTGCGGATGGACGGAGGCCCGCTGCGCTGCTGGGTGATGGTGGGCACGCCCGCGCGCGTGCTGCTCGCCTGGGCGTCGCTCACGGGGGCTCCGGCGCTGCCGCCCGCGTGGGCGCTCGGGCACCATCACGCGCGGTGGGGGTTCGGCAGCGAGCAGGAGGTCCGGCGGATCGTCGCGGGCTACGTTGAGCGCGGTTTGCCGCTGGATGCCGTGCACCTGGACATCGACCACCTCGATGCGCATCAGGTGTTCACCGTCGACCATGACCGATTTCCCAAGCTGCCGGTCCTGGCCGAGGAGCTCGGGCGGGACGGGGTCCGGCTGGTGTCGATCGTCCCCCCGGCCGTGAAGGCCCTGCCGGGGGGCGCGGTGTACGACGCCGGGGTGGCCGCGGACGCGTTCGTGCGGGACGCCGCCGGGGAGGTGGTGGAGGGTGTCCTGTGGCCCGGGGAGGTGGTCTGGCCCGACTTCACGCACGCGCGCGTGCGGGAGTGGTGGGGCGGTCTGTACGAGGAGCGGCTCGCGCAGGGCTTCTCGGGTTTCTGGCACGACATGAACGAGCCCACGTCGTTCACCGCCTTCGGTGAGTCGACGCTGCCGCGTTCGGCCCGGCACTCCCTGGAGGGGTGGGGCGGTGATCATCGTGAGGCGCACAACGTGTACGCGCTGTGCATGGCCAGGGCGGGCTTCGAGGGGGTGCGCCGGCTCGCGCCCGAGGAACGGCCGTTCCTGTTCTCCCGTTCCGGGTGGGCCGGGATGCAGCGCTACGGAGGGACGTGGTCGGGGGACGTGGCCACCGGCTGGCCCGGGCTGCGGGCGTCCTTGGCGCTGGTGACAGGGCTCGGGCTGTGCGGTGTCCCGTACTCGGGGCCGGACATCGGGGGTTTCGACGGGGATCCGTCGCCGGAGCTGTATCTGCGCTGGTTCCAGCTGGGCGCGTATCTGCCGCTGTTCCGTACGCACGCGAGTCTGCGGGCGGGTCGCAGGGAGCCCTGGGAGTTCGGTCGCGAGGTGTTGCAGCACGCGCGCGTGGCGCTCGTCGAACGCCAGCGGCTGCTGCCGTACTTCATGACGCTGGCGCATCTGGCGCGGCGTACGGGAGCGCCCTATGTGCGGCCCGTGTGGTGGGGGGCGCCCGAGGATCGGTTGCTGCGCGACTGCGAGGACGCCTTCCTCCTGGGTGACGGCCTGCTGGTGGCACCGGTGCTGGACCCGGGCGCCGTCCGACGTGCCGTGCGGCTGCCACGGGGGCGCTGGTACGACGTCGCGACGCAGCAGGCGTACGAGGGGCCGGGGCAGGTGCTGGTCGACGCGCCGCTGTCGCGGATCCCGGTGTTCGCGCGCGCGGGTGCCGTGCTTCCGGTACGCGGGGAGGACGGGGGGCTGGAGCTGGAGGTGTGGGCGCCCGCCCGGGGACGGACCGGGGGCGGGCTGGTCGTGCCGGACGGGGGCGAGGGGTGGGACGAGCCGGAGATCGAGCGCTACACCGCTCGGTGGATGGGCTCCCGGGTGGTCGTCGAGCGGGAGGGTGAGGACGGCGGGGGCACGCCGCTCTACCCGGTGCGCGTCCGAGGGATCCGGGAGCCCTGAGCTGTCCGGCCGGGGAGGGACCAGCTCCGGGGGAAGCGAGCGACGAGCCACCTGGCCCAGGAGAGATGAGCTCCGTGGGCCGGGAGGGACGAGCTCACATGTAGCGGCCCTCGAACCACGCGCGTGCGGCCAGGGTGTGCAGGGGGAAGGCGAGTTCCTCGGGCCTGCGCAGGAGCGTCCAGCCTTCCGTCTCGTCCGTGGCGGTCGAGGGGGGCAGGCCCTCGGCCGGGCGTTCCGGGAGGAGGCCGAACAGCAGGAGGTGTCCGTCCGGGGAGCTCATCGCGTCGGCGAGCCGGACGTCACGGCCGGCCGCGTCGATGCCGGTCTCCTCGCGGAGTTCGCGTATGACGGCCTGCCGCCAGTCCTCCCGGTCGTCGATGTAGCCGCCGGGCAGCGCGATGCTCCCGCGCGCGGGAGGGATGGTTCGGGTGATGACGACCAGGGCGGTGCCCTTGGTGTCGTACACGGGCTGCAGGGCCACTGCGACCGGCAGCGGGTTGCGGTAGGCCACGGCCCCGCACACCTGGCAGGTGCGGGGCCAGCCGGTGATGCCCTCTCCGTAGGGCGCACCGCAGCTCGAACAGTGTGAGTTCGGCACGGAGTTGGAAGCGGAGTGCTGAGATTCGGACACGCGGCGGACTGTAGCCGATCACGCAGAGGGCGCCGTGGCCAGGCTGCTCAGTGGGCGCCGGTGAGCGACGTGCGGGACACAGGGAAGTCGAAGTAGGTGTCCGGATAGGCCTCTGGTTTGAAGGTGTAGTGCCACCACTCCTCCGCCAGGTTCACGAAGCCGAGGCCTTCCAACGTGCTCTTGAGCAGCAGCCTGTTGGCGCGCTGTCGGCCCTGGACGCGAGGGTCGAGGGTGTGCGAGAGAGTGTCGAAGCAGTCGAAGCCGGTCCCCATGTCGACCGAGTTGTCCGGGAACCGCTCGCCCTTGGGCGCGAAGCACGGCACCAGGGGCTCCCTCTGGTGGTAGGGCCGGGTCGGCTTCGCCGGGAGCCTGACGAGTGTGACGTCCAGGGTCGAGCCGCGGCTGTGGCCGGATTTCGCCGCGATGTAGCCGTCTGCGAACAGTCGCGTCTTGTCGACGTTCGGGTAGAACTCGGCCTTCATCGCCTGGTCGCCGAGGTCCTCGGCCCAGCGGACGAAGTGGTCCACCGCGGGCTGGGGCCGGTAACAGTCGTACACCTTGAGGGTGTAGCCCTTGCGCAGGAGCTTGCGCTGGGCCTTGTGGAGGGCTTCGGCGGCGGGTCGGGTGAGGATGCAGAGGGGCTGCCTGTAGCCGTCGATGCGCTCGCCCACGAAGTTGTGCGGGGTGACGTAGCGCATCTCCTGAATGATCGTCGGGTCCACGCTTCTCAGTGCCACGAAGTCCTTCGGTGCCTTGGGATCGGTGCCGGCGTGGGCGGTCGGGGTGAGGGCGGTCGACGCCGGCAGGAGGGCGACCGCGGTGAGCAGAGCACGTGCCACGGTGGTGAGTCGTGTCATGTACCTGCGTCTACCAGGAGCGCGGACGCCAAGGGAAGGAGCCGCGCGCGAAGGGGCCGATGGCGCCAAGCCTCGCGGGCGCACGTGCGGGAGAGCGGGGCGTGCCCATGCGGGTGCTCCATAAACGCTGGGTCATGGCCCCGCCGATCTCCTGCGGTTGAGAAACCGCCAGGTCAGGTGGATGCTGGACACTAGCAAGCGAGGAGTCAGGCACAGCTGGGCTCTGGCCCCGGGCGGGGCTCGGCGCGCGCCGGACACCATCAGCCAAGCCTCGCGTGGCGGGCCCGCGCGAGTCCGACCAGATCTGAACAACGACCCGACCGGGCGCCGCCGTGGCCGAGCAAACCGGCCCGTCGGTCCGGCGCGAGCTCGGTGACCGTCCGACGCCAACCGTTGCGGTCGGCTACCTTGACGCCCTTGGGGTGCCGGTGAACACTTCCGGTGTCAGTCGACATCGCCGTACATAGTCGGCGCATTCCGGCACAGCGGCGCGAAAGTGCGCCTGCGCCAAGGCCCTCTCCCTCACGGGCGATCCGGCTGCGACGGCACGCTCGTCACGGATGCCGGGCGGGGCGCGGGATCTCCCTGCCTTCGGCTGAAGTAGCCACGGGATACGCACCCTGCAGGTGAGGACCGGGGCGGATCGCCCCGGGCCAAGGCTGAGGAGCAGCCATGACTAACGGAGATATTTTCTTCGGCGAGATGATCGGCACGGCGATTCTGATCCTGTTCGGTGCCGGTGTGTGTGCCGCCGTCACCCTCAGATTCTCGAAAGCACGGGCCTCCGGGTGGATCGTGATCGCGTTCGGCTGGGGCTTCGCCGTGCTGGCCGGCGCGTACACCGCCGCTCCCCTTTCCGGAGGGGTCATCAACCCTGCCGTCACCTTCGGCCTGGCCGTCGACACCGGCGTGTGGAGCAAGGTCTGGGTGTACCTCCTGGGCCAGATCACCGGCGCCATGATCGGGGCCGTCCTGTGCTACCTCGTGTACTACGCCCAGTTCGCGGCCAACGTGCGGAAGACGGGCACCACGGAGGGCACGGCGGACGAACCGATTCCGACGCTCGGGATCTTCTCGACCGTCCCGGAGATCCGGAACCCGATCGCCAACCTGATGACGGAGATCCTCGCCACCATCGCTCTGGTGTTGCCCATCCTGGCCCTGGTCGGGCAGGACAGGCACGTGGAGGGCATCGGCATCGGCCTGATTCCCGGGGGCGGCGGCATCTACGGATCCGGTATCGCGATCCTGCTGGTGTCCTTGCTGGTCGTCGGTATCGGCCTGTCCCTGGGTGGGCCCACCGGGTACGCCATCAACCCGGCGCGCGACCTCGGTCCGCGCATCATCCACGCCATCCTGCCGATCCCGAACAAGGGCACGTCCGACTGGGGCTACTCATGGATCCCCGTCGTCGGTCCACTGATCGGCGGCCTGCTCGGTGGCGTCATCTACAACGCAGCCTTCTGATCCAGCCGAAGGGGTAGCCATGACGGACAACTCCGCGAAGTACGTCGCAGCCATCGACCAGGGCACCACGTCGAGCCGCTGCATCGTCTTCAGCCAGGACGGCGCGATCGTCGCCGTGGACCAGCGCGAGCACCGCCAGATCTTCCCGAAGCCCGGCTGGGTGGAGCACGACGCCACCGAGATCTGGTCGAAGGTGCAGGCGGTGGTGGCGGGAGCGCTCGCCAAGGCCGGTCTGAGGGCCGACCAGCTGAGCGCGATGGGCATCACCAACCAGCGCGAGACGACCCTCCTGTGGGACCGGGCGACCGGCAAGCCGGTGCACAACGCCATCGTCTGGCAGGACACGCGGACGGCGGCGCTCTGCAACCAGCTGGGCGGCTCGGACGGGCAGGACCGCTTCCGCGAGCAGACGGGTCTGCCGCTGGCGACCTACTTCTCCGGGCCCAAGGCGGCCTGGCTGCTCGACAACGTGCCCGACCTGCGGGCCCGGGCCGAACGCGGCGAGATCGCCTTCGGCACGATGGACTCCTGGCTGATCTGGAACCTCACGGGCGGCACGGACGGCGGGCAGCACGTCACCGACGTGACCAACGCCGGGCGCACCATGCTGATGAACCTGGAGACCCTGCAGTGGGACTCCTCGATCCTCTCGGCGATGAACGTCCCCGAGGCCATGCTGCCCGAGATCCGGTCCTCCTCCGAGGTGTACGGCACCGCCGTGGGCCAGCTCGCCGGGGTCCCCGTGGCCTCCGCGCTGGGCGACCAGCAGGCCGCCGTGTTCGGCCAGGCCTGCTACGACGTGGGCACCGCGAAGAACACGTACGGCACGGGCAGCTTCCTGCTGCTCAACACCGGCAACCGCCCGGTGCCGTCGAAGAGCGGTCTGCTGACGACCATGGGGTACAAGATCGGCACTGAAGCGCCGGTCTACTGCCTGGAGGGCGCGATCGCCATCACGGGCGCGCTCGTCCAGTGGTTCCGGGACCAGCTCGGCATCATCCGGACGGCCGACGAGATCGAGCCCCTTGCGGCGAGCGTCGAGGACAACGGCGGCTCGTACATCGTGCCGGCGTTCTCCGGCCTGTTCGCGCCGTACTGGCGCTCCGACGCGCGTGGCGTGATCACCGGACTCACCAGGTACGTCACGAAGGCGCACCTCGCGCGCGCGGTGCTGGAGGCGACGAGCTGGCAGACCCGCGAGGTCGTGGACGCCATGTACCAGGACTCCGGGGTGCACATCACGACCCTCAAGGTCGACGGCGGCATGACGAAGAACAACCTGCTGATGCAGCACCAGTCGGACGTGCTCGACGTGCCGGTGGTGCGGCCCAAGGTCTCCGAGACGACCTGCCTGGGTGCCGCGTACGCGGCCGGTCTGGCCACCGGCGTGTGGAACGACACGGACGAGCTCAAGGCCCACTGGCAGAAGGACGTCGAGTGGACGCCGAACATGGAGGCGTCGGTACGGGACCGCGAGTACCACAACTGGCGCAAGGCCGTGGAGAAGAGCTTCGGCTGGGAGGAGGGCGGCGACAGCTGACCACGCGCGCGTGGAGCGTCGTTTCCGGATGCGGCACGTACCCCGTTCGGCGGTACGGGCCGCTCCGGTCGTCCGGGGGCGTCAGCCGGTCACGGCCTCACGGCGGTCCGCCGCGTACGCCATGGCGTGCTGGACGACACCGATGAGTGCTTCCTTGACCGATTCGCGGTCGCGGGCGTCGCACATCATGAGCGGCACACCCTCGTCCAGGTCGAGAGCCTGGCGGACGTCGTCGACGGGGTAGCGGGGGGCGCCCTCGAAGCAGTTGACGCCGACGAGGAAGGGGATGGAGCGCCGCTCGAAGTAGTCGACCGCGGCGAAACAGTCCTCCAGGCGGCGGGTGTCGGCGAGGACGACGGCTCCGAGGGCGCCTTCGGAGAGTTCGTCCCACATGAACCAGAACCGCTCCTGCCCGGGCGTGCCGAAGAGGTACAGCACCAGGTCCTCGCGCAGGGTGATCCGGCCGAAGTCCATGGCCACGGTCGTCGTGTGCTTGCCTTCCACCCCGCTGGTGTCGTCGACCGGGCGGCCGGCCTCCGTGAGCAGTTCCTCGGTGCGCAGCGGCCTGATCTCGCTGACCGCGCCGACGAGCGTGGTCTTGCCCACGCCGAAGCCGCCGGCCACGAGGATCTTGAGCGTGACGGGCTCGACCGGAGGCTTGCCGCGCTCAGAACGCCCGAAGATCATCGATTTCTTCTCCTGCTTGATGGGGGTCGGGCGACTGCGGGCCGTAGCCTCCGCCGCCCGGGGTTTCGATGACGAGTACGTCGCCGGTGACGAGGTCCGCGGAGTCGCTGCCTCCCAGTTCGGTCACCGTGCCGTCGGTGTGCTCCACCCGGTTGGCGCCGAGAGCGCCCGGCTCGCCGCCCGCCATGCCGTACGGGGCGACCCGGCGGTGCTGGGACAGGGTGGAGACAGTCATGGGTTCGAGGAAGCGGATCCGGCGGACGGCGCCGTCCCCGCCGTGCCACCGGCCGGCGCCGCCGCTGCCGCGCCGGACGGCGAACTCCTCGAGGCGCACGGGCAGTCGCCACTCCAGGACCTCGGGGTCGGTGAGGCGGGAGTTGGTCATGTGGGTCTGGACGACGGGTGCGCCGGGGAAGCCGTCGCCCGCGCCGGAACCGGAGGCGACGGTTTCGTAGTACTGGTGGCGCTCGTTGCCGAAGGTGACGTTGTTCATGGTCCCGGAGCCCTCGGCCTGCACGCCGAGCGCCGCGTACAGGGCACCGGTGACGGCCTGGGAGGTTTCCACGTTGCCCGCGACGACGGCGGCGGGCGGCTCGGGGGCGAGCAGGGAGCCGGGTGGGACGACGATGCTCAAGGGGCGCAGACAGCCGTCGTTGAGGGGGATGTCGTCGGCGACCAGGGTGCGGAAGACGTAGAGGACGGCCGCGTTGACGACCGAGAAGGGCGCGTTGAAGTTGGTCGGCAGCTGCGCGGACGTGCCGGTGAAGTCAATGGTCGCGGCGCGGCGTCCGCGGTCCACGCGCACGGCCACGCGGATGACGGCACCCGAGTCGGTCTCGTAGGCGTACTCCCCGTCGTCGAGGGCGTCGATGACGCGGCGTACAGCTTCTTCGGCGTTGTCCTGCACATGCCTCATGTAGGCCTGGACGACGTCGAGGCCGTAGTCCTCGATCATGCGGCCGACCTCGTCGACGCCCTTGCGGTTGGCGGCGATCTGGGCGCGCAGATCGGCGAGGTTGGTCTGCGGATTGCGTGAGGGGTGGGGCGCCTCGGTGAGGAGGCGGAGGGTCTCCGCCTCACGGAAGCGGCCGTTCTCGGCGAGCAGCCAGTTGTCGAAGAGGACGCCTTCCTCCTCGATGGTGCGGCTGCCCGCGGGCATGGAGCCGGGCGCGATGCCGCCGATCTCGGCGTGGTGACCACGCGAGGCGACGTAGAAGAGGATCTTCGGATCCCGCTCTTCGCGCTCCCGATCATCACTCTCCGTGCCGGTTGCCGGTGTCGTGTCGAAGACCGGCGTGATCACGGTGACGTCCGGCAAGTGGGTGCCGCCGTGGTACGGGTCGTTGACGGCATAGGTGTCGCCCGGGCGCATGCGGGGGCCGCGCCGGCGGATGACCTCCTTGACGCTGGTGCCCATGGAGCCCAGGTGGACGGGGATGTGCGGGGCGTTGGCCACCAGATTTCCGTCCGGGTCGAAGAGGGCGCAGGAGAAGTCCAGGCGCTCCTTGATGTTGACGGACTGGGCGGTGGATTCGAGGCGGGCGCCCATCTGCTCGGCGATCGACATGAAGAGGTTGTTGAAGACCTCAAGCAGAACTGGGTCGACTCTCGTGTCGAGTTCGGAACTCTGCGTAATCGCGGTGCGTTCCATGACCAGATGCCCGTCGTCGGTCGCCGCGGCCCGCCAGCCGTCGTCGACGATGGTGGTGGAGCCGGCTTCGGTGATGATCGCCGGGCCGGTGACGGTGTCGCCGGGGGGAAGCTCCTCGCGGCGGTGGAGGGGCACCTCGCGCCAGGTGCCGCCCGTGTGGAGGCGGACGGTCCGGGGCGCTGCCGAGCCGTGGCCGGAGCCGCGTGGGGGCGTTGCGCCGGAGGCGGCTTCGTAGGGGGCGAGAGCGGACAGATCGGGGGGTGCGGTGATGCCGGTGGCTTCGACGGAGAGGGCTTCGACGACGATCGGGCGGTCGAGCGTGAAGGAGTACGTGGCGCGATGACGTTCTTCGAAGGCGTGCCGCATCGCGCCGGGCTCGGTCAGCTCGACGGTGAGGGTGGTGTCGGTGCCGTCGTAGCGGAGCTCCGCGCGGCGGGTGATCGCGATGTGCTCCTCGGGGACGTCCTCGGCGAGGAGTTCGGCGCGGGCCGCCGCTTCCAGGTCCTCGGCGGTCTTGTGGACGCCGGGCATCGAGGCGGGTTCGAGGAGGGCTTCGACGGACTGCTCGCGCATGGCGGTGGTGTCGGCGAGGCCGATGCCGAGTGCGGACAGGACCCCGGCCATCGGGGGCACGAGAACGGTGCGGATGCCGAGGGAGTCCGCGACCATGCAGGCGTGCTGGCCGCCCGCGCCACCGAACGTGGTGAGGGCGTAACGGGTGACGTCGTGGCCCTTCTGCACGGAGATCCGTTTCACGGCGGACGCGATGTTGGCGACGGCGATCTGCAGGTATCCCTCCGCGACCTGTTCCGGCGTGCGGTCGTCGCCGGTCCGCTCGCCGATCTCGCGGGCGAGAGCGGTGAAGCGGTCCCGGACGAGTGTCTCATCGAGGGGCTCGTCGCCGCTCGGGCCGAACACGTGCGGGAAGTGGGCGGGCTGGATGCGGCCGAGCATGACGTTGGCGTCGGTGACGGCGAGCGGCCCGCCGCCGCGGTAGCAAGCGGGCCCCGGCTCCGCGCCCGCCGAGTCCGGCCCTACGCGGTAGCGGGAGCCGTCGAAGTGCAGGACCGACCCGCCGCCGGCGGCGACGGTGTGGATGTCGAGCATGGGGGCGCGCAGCCGGACGCCGGCGATCTTGCTGGTGAAGACCCGCTCGTAGGTGCCGGCGAAGTGGGAGACGTCGGTGGAGGTGCCGCCCATGTCGAAGCCGATGACCCGGTCGAATCCGGCGAGCTGGGACATGCGGGCCATGCCGACGATGCCGCCGGCCGGCCCGGACAGGATGGCGTCCTTCCCGCGGAACGTCCCGGCCTCGGTGAGGCCGCCGTTGGACTGCATGAACATCAGCCGTACGCCTTCGAGCTCGTCGGCGACGTGGCGGACGTAGCGGCGCAGCACGGGCGAGAGGTAGGCGTCGACGACGGCGGTGTCCCCGCGGGGCACGAGCTTCATCAGGGGGCTGGTCTCGCTGGAGAGCGAGATCTGCGGGAAGCCGATGCGGGCGGCGAGCTCTCCGACGGCCTGTTCGTGGGCCGGGTGGAGGTGGCTGTGCATGCAGACCACGGCGACGGCGCGGATCCCGTCGTCGTACGCCTCCCGGAGGGGCCCGGTGAGGGCGTCCAGATCGGGGGCGCGCAGGACGGTGCCGTCGGCGGCGATGCGCTCGTCGATCTCGACGACCCGTTGGTACAGCAGCTCGGGCAGCTCGATGCGGCGGGCGAAGATGCTCGGGCGGTTCTGGTAGGCGATGCGCAGGGCGTCGCGGAAACCCCGGGTGATGAGCAGGAGGGTGCGCTCCCCCTTGCGCTCCAGGAGGGCGTTGGTGGCGACGGTGGTCCCCATGCGCACGCTGTCGACGGGGTCGCCGGAGCCGGCCAGCAGGGTGCGGACGCCCTCCACCGCGGCGTCGGCGTAGCGTGCGGGGTTGTCCGAGAGCAGCTTGTGCGTGAGCAGCCGGCCGTCCGGGCGACGGGCGACGACGTCGGTGAAGGTGCCGCCTCGGTCCACCCAGAACTGCCAGCCAGTCACGTCAGTACCCCGCTTCCGCGCTGCTCACAGCGCCCGGAGGCCGTTGATCACGTCGCGCAGAATACTCTCGTCCGGCAGCTCGGCAGGGGGTACGGGCCGGTTCACATGGACGAATTCCGCGTCCACGAGATCTCCGACCAGGACCCGTACCACTCCGATCGGCAGGTCGAGTTCCGCCGCGAGTTCGGCGACCGACTGCGGGATGTCACGGCACAGTTCGACGATGTCCACGTGCTCCGGGGAGAGCATGTGGTCGGTTTCCGGATCGTCCGCCTGCGGTTCCGCGACCACGACCGCGATCAGGTCCAGGCGGTGCTGGCCCTGGCTGCTGGTGCGGCCGCGGGTCATGGCGTACGGGCGGACGACCGGTCCGGCCTCGTCGTCGAACCAGTGGCTTCTTCCCTGACCGTCAGCGCTCATGTCATCCCACTACCCGCCTGCGGGCAGATCGGTGCGCGGTGCGGCGGCCAGATGCACGCCCACCCGCTTCACCAGGAGCGTCATCTCGTAGGCGACCTGGCCGACGTCCGAGTCGGCGTCCGAGAGGACGGCGAGGCAACTGCCGTCGCCGGCCGCCGTCACGAACAGGAAGGCGTCGTCGAGCTCGACGACCGTCTGGCGGACGTTGCCGGCCTCGAAGTGGCGTCCCACGCCCTTGGCGAGGCTGTGGAACCCGGAGGCGACGGCAGCGAGGTGCTCGCTGTCCTCCCGGGTCAGGTCCTTGGACACGCCCGTCGGCAAACCGTCGCCGGAGAGCACGAGGGCCTTGCGGATGCTCGCGACACGGTCCACCAGATCGTCGAGGAGCCAGTTCAGCTCCCCCTTGCTGGTCGCGGTGTGGCCGGTCGCCTTCGGTGCGGTCATCGACCGTCCCCCTCTGTCGTTCCTTGTGGTGCTGCGCCGGTGTGGGCGGCATCGCCCGCGGCGTTCTCCTCACGGCCGCGCTGCCAGCCACGCTGGAGCGATGCCATGCGGCTGCGTACTTCCGCCGCGTCGCGTTCGACGGGCTCGGCCGTGCCCGCGCCGGACGGCGCGGAGCTCCGCTTCAGCTGCGGGGCCAGGTTGGCCTGCCGGACGCGCCGGGGCAGCGGCGCGGTGCCGGAAGCGGGTTGTGTCGCGGAGCCGGTTCCCCGGGGCGCGTCGCCGGGCCCGGTCTCCTGGTTCGAGGCGCCGCCGGTGGTGGCCTGCGCGGAGCCGGGGCGCTGGTCCGGCCGGGCCGGGCCGCTGGCGGCGATCTCCGCGCGGCGGGTCCGCCTCGGCAGGGCGGACGGCTCCGACCGGTCGCCGGCGCCGCCGGAGGGGGCCGGGGACTCCGTCTGGTCCCGCTGGTCCTCGTTGCGGCCCACAGCGCCGATGCCACGGCGGGCAGGGTCCGTCCCGCGACGGCGGGCCGGCAGCGGCGGCGGTGCCTCCGGCAGGGCTTCGCCCCGACGGCTGCCGGCCGAAGGGCTCTCGGTGCGGCCCCTGGCCGGAACGGCGGGCGCGGGTTCGGGCCCTGACCGGCCGGGGTCCCGGCTGGTGGTGGGCTCCTCGCCCCGGCGGCGTGACGGGAGCGCGGAGGTGGGGCCCACGTCCGTTCGGCCGGTGGCCGGGGTGGTGCCCTCGTCCGTCCTGCCCCGCCGTGGGCGCTGCTCGGTCACCGGGCGTCCATGGGAGCTGACCAGCTTGGGGGTGTTGCGGCGGGGAAGTGCGAGCGGGTCGCTCAGCTCGGCGCCGCCGCCGGTCCGGTTCCCTGCGCTGCGGGCGTCGGCGGGCTGCCGGCGCGCATCGGTGCGGCGGCCTGCGGACTCGTCCGGGTCACGGGTGAGGGAGTGGCGGTGGCGGAACAGGCCGCCGTGTTCACTGTCCTCGTCCTCGATGGCGCCCGGGAAGTCTTCCACGGTGCCGAGGTCGACGGGGGCCTCCAGCTCGACCGGGCCGTCCAGCAGGGAGGCGGGCAGACCGGGGCGCTGCGCGGGCGCGTGGGACAGTGCGGCGCGGCGGCTGTCCTGCGGCTCCTTCTCCGGGGCGAGCTGGGGGCGGTCGAGGCGGAATCCGATGCCGTTGGTGTCCGGGACGTCGTCGGTGAGCAGCGTGTCGGGGATGAAGACCACGGCGGTGGTGCCGCCGTACGGGGAGGGCTGGAGGGAGACCCTGACGTTCTGGCGCTGGGCGAGCCGGCTGACCACGAACAGGCCGAGACGGTCGGTGTCGGACAGTTCGAACTCCGGTGTCTCGGCGAGCCGGAGGTTGGCGTCCAGGAGCGCCTCCGCGGCCATGCCGAGACCACGGTCGTGGATCTCCAGGGTGAAGCCGTTGGCGACCCGCTCACCGAGGACCTGGACGGCCGTGTGGGGCGGGGAGAAGACCGTGGCGTTCTCCAGGAGCTCGGCCACGAGATGCGTGATGTCAGCGACGGCCGGGCCGGTGATGGCGTTGCGGGGAAGGCGGCGGACCTCGATGCGCTCGTAGTCCTCGACCTCTGCGACGGCGGCGCGTACGACGTCCATGAGCTGTACGGGTTTGCGCCACTGGCGGGAGGGTGCGGCACCGGAGAGGATCACAAGGCCCTCGGCGTGCCGGCGCATGCGCGTGGTCAGGTGGTCGAGGCGGAACAGGTCGGCGAGTTCCTCGGTGTCCTCGGTCCGGCGCTCCATGGCGTCGAGCAGGGTGAGCTGCTTGTGGAGGAGGACCTGGCTGCGGCGCGCGAGGTTGACGAAGACCTCGGATACGCCGGCGCGCAGTTCGGCCTGCTTGACGGCGGCTTCGACGGCCGCGCGCTGCAGGGTGTTGAGGGCCTGGCCGACCTCGCCCATCTCGTTCTTGTCGTATTCGAGGCGCGGGACCTCGGTCTCGACGTCGACCTGTTCGCCCGCGGAGAGGCGGCGCATGACGCTGGGCAGGCGCACTCCGGACGCTTCGTGGGCGTCCAGGCGCAGTTGCCGCAGATCGCGGATCAGGGTGCGGCCGACGCGTACGGAGAGGAAGAGGGACAGCAGGAGCGCGATCAGGCCGAGAGCCCCGGCGATGACGGCCTCGGCGATGACGCCGACGGCCACGGGGTGGACGCGGTCCTGGTAGCGGTCGTTGGCCTGGTCGTTGAGAGTGCCGAGCTCGTCGAGCACGTTGCCGGCGGCGCTGTCCCAGCTCTTGGCGGAGACGCCGCGGGGGGTGCCGGCGCCGGAGGAGACGGCTGCTTCCTCGGCCACGCGCAAGGGGGCGGAGGAGGCGTTCTTCCAGAAGCTCTGGTAGCGGTCGCGCTCGGCCACGGGCAGCAGCGGCAGGTTGACGTCGTACATCAGGGTGCGCTGGGCCACGAGGTCGGAGATGTCCCGCTCCTCGGAGTGGGAGATCCTGCCGACGATCAGGGCGGAGCCGAGGAGGGCGTCCTCCCGGGAGAGCAGCTCGCGGGCGCGGGCGAGATTGACCAGGGCGCGGTACTGCTTGTCCAGTTCGATGTTGTCGACGACGTGCAGGTTGGCGAGCAGGACGTAGCAGGGGTCGACGAGCCGGTTGTAGAGGTCCAGGGCCTGGGCGCGGTTGACGGTGCCGTCCTCGACGCTGCGGCGCAGCGACTCGATGCCGTCGAAGCCGTCCAGGACGGCGGTGAGCCGCTCGTCGGTGTCCGCGCCCATCGCGTCCCGCACATCGGGGTTCCGGGCGTTGTCGCGGATGCCGCTGATGGCCTCGTCGGTGGCGGTACGGCTGCGCCGGAGCGCGGCGAGGCCGTCGGAGGAGCGGGGGTCTGCGAGGTGGACGAGGGTCTGGCGGCGTTCTTCCTGGAGGACGCGGACGGTGTCCTCGATGGGGTAGCCGATCTTCTCCACCACGGACGACACGTTGAACAGGTCGGCCGCCTCGCGTCCCGTGAGCACGGTGGCGAAGGTCCAGATCGCGGTCAGGGACACAAGCGGCACGAGAAGCAGCGCCACGATCTTCCGGCGGACGGACTTCCCGCGAAAGCGCATGGCCTCCCCCTGCTCGGACCCCCTGCTACCGGGGGTACACATGTGCGTCAACAAACGGCGCGAGCCTACTACCGACCCACAGGGAACTCGAAGACCGGTCCGGAACCTGAACTTCCGCGCCAGCCACGAGGCATGGCGAGTTGTCCGGGCATTACGGGAGTTGTCTCCCCGTAATCGATGGTGGCGACGCGACCCAACACCCGAACGCTGTTCGGGCGGTTGGCTGAAACTTTTCGATTTCCGGGAATCTTCGTGAGCGGTCGTTCGTCCTTCTCCACGGGAAACGGGGGCGGAATCGGCCACAGGAGCCGCGATGCGCACCTGGGCGGCGTAAGACAGCGCAAGCCGGGCAGCCACTGGGGAGCACGGGTCTTCGGATGCGAGCGAGCGGTCTGCTGGCGGTGGGGAGTGACACGGTGATGGGCACGGCGGAACGGCGCGGTGCGCCCAGGACGGGTGGGGCGCAGCTGACGGGGCATCGGGACCTCGGAGCCAGCGGACGCGACACCCCCGAGGCAGGGACGGAGCCCCCGGGACAGGAGAGCAAGTTTCCGGCTCACCGGGCGGGTCACGGCGCTCGCGAGCAGCAGCACTACCGGCCCCTGTGGGTCGAGGAGCCCGCGCGGCGGCGGCGCTTGCCGGATCCGGTGCGGTCGGCGGCCGTGCGGGCGGTTCTCCTCATAGCCGTGACTCTGCTCCAGGCCATGGTGGCCTTCCTGTGCACGATGGCCGGGTCCTGGCTGGCATTCCCCATGGTGATCAGCAGCGTGGTCAGCACGATCGCGGCCACGTGGGGAGCGCTCGACGTGTGGGTGACCCGCCAGGTCTGGAACCAGCGCCACGGCGTGGTGTCCATGCCGAGCAGTACCGCGCGGGCCTTGCGGCGAGAGCGGCGCCGGACCCGGCGGCAGGAGCGTGCCGCCGAGCGCGCACAGGGGCGGATACGCCGGCGGGGTGGGACCGGGCAGTTGTCCCACTCGTGAGACATGGCGGCTGGGTACGGGGTGAAGAACATCGCCCCGCGGCCTGTGGCTGGGTCAGGCCTGGGTGTGCCGGGCGGGCGAGCCGCCCTCCTTCGAGGAGACAGTCGCGCGCGGCGGGCGAGCGGCTCGGCGGCATGGCCGCGATCAAGTGAGACGAAGCACATCTGGCGCAACACCCGCCTCGCCCCTCAGGGTTGGTTCAACTGATCGAACCCGCCTGAGCAACCCAGCGAGGAACCGCCATGAGAACAACCCCGCAGTCCACCGCCCCAGACGGCCGGGACGACGCCGAACTCACCGAGTTCGGCTACAGACCCGAGCTGAAACGCACGCTCGGCAACTTCCACACCTTCGCCGCGGGGATCAGCTACATCTCGATCCTGACCGGCACCTTCCAGTTGTTCTACTTCGGCTACGGCAGCGGCGGCCCGGCCTACTGGTGGTCGTGGCCGATGGTCTTCGTCGGGCAGTTCATGGTCGCCCTCTGCTTCGCGGAGCTCGCCGCCCGCTATCCCGTGGCGGGTTCCGTCTACAACTGGTCGAAGAAGATAGGCAATCCACATCTGGGCTGGCTCGCCGGCTGGATGATGCTGATCGCCTCGATCGTCTCCATATCGGCCGTCGCGCTGGCCTACCAGCTGACGCTGCCGCAGATCTCGTCGTTCTTCCAGTTCGTGGGGGACGGCACCGGTACGTACGACGTGGCGACCAACGCGGTCATCCTGGCCGCGGTGTTGATCCTGTTCACGACTCTCGTGAACGCCTTCGGCGTCAAGTTGATGGCACGGATCAACACGGCGGGCGTGTTCATCGAGTTGATCGCCACCGTCGTATTGATCATCCTGTTCGCGGTCCACATCACGCGCGGTCCGCAGGTCGTCCTGGAGACGCACGGCACCGGCGCGGGCTACGGAAACGGCTACCTCGGCGCCTTCCTGGTGGCCTCGCTGGCCTCGGCGTACGTCATGTACGGCTTCGACACGGCCGCGTCGCTGGGTGAGGAGTCCCTGGACCCGACCCGGAACGCGCCGCGCGCCATCATCCGGGCGATCGTGGCCTCCTTCGTCCTGGGTGGCCTCATCCTGCTCCTCGCGCTGATGAGCGTGTCCAGCCTGAAGGGCGAGAAGCTGTCCACGGACGGCCTGCAGTACATCGTGCTGGACGTGCTCGGCCCGACGGCCGGCAAGGCGATGCTGTGGTGCGTGCTGATCGCGGTGACCGTGTGCGCCCTGGCCGTGCACACGGCGGCGGTCCGGCTGGCGTTCGCGATGGCCCGCGACAACAACCTGCCGGCGTCCTCGAAACTGGCCCGGTGCCACCCGCGGTTCCAGACGCCGGTCCTGCCGACCGTGATCATCGGGATCCTGGCGCTGGCGATACTGGTGGTCAACATCCGCCAGCCGCAGATCTTCACCGTCGTCACCAGCATCGGCATCATCATGATCTACCTTGCCTACCTGGGGGTCACGGTGCCGTTGCTGGTCGCGCGGCTGCGCGGGAAGTGGCAGCCTGCGGAGGGGGGCCGGTTCTCCCTGGGCCGGTGGGGCCTTCCGGTCAACATCCTCGCGGTCCTGTGGGGCGCGGCCATGACCCTCAACCTGATCTGGCCGAGGTCCGCCGTCTACAACGCCGCGGCCCCCTACCACTGGTACCTGCGCTGGGGCGCGGTCCTGTTCGTCGCCGTCATCGCGGGCGGCGGCTTCGCCTACTACTGGTTCGTCCAGCGGCACCGGACGGGCGTACTCGCGGAGCACCGTTCCGAGGCGCCGGCCACCGCGCCCGTCGCACCGGCGGCCGACTGAAGGCTGACGGGAACCATGAGGACACCTGAGTCCGGCCACGTCGTCATCGGCGGCACCGCGGGCGACGTCGTGGCGGCCCGGGTTTCCCAGGACCCTTCCAGGAGGACGCCGCGGGCTAGGAGACCGGGCGTTTGTACATCCTGGTGGCCGTGATCTCGCTGTGGACCGCCTCCCCCGCCTGGGGCTGCTGCGGCAGGCCCGGGCGGAGGTGCTCCTCGACGCTGATGTACTTGAGGCCCGCCCTCAGGTCGGCGTCGTTGCGCATGCGGATGACCAGGGGGAACTCGGCCAGCGCGGTGGTGTCGAACAGGCCCGTGGTGTACAGGAGCTGCACCCCGAGGGCGTCCGACACCGCCCGCTGGAGTTCCAGCAGGTACGTGGCGTTGGCGCGGCCGATGGGGTTGTCGAGGAACAGCGTGCCGGCGTGCCGGTGCTTGTCGCGGCCCCGGTCGTTCGACCGCAGGGCGGCCATCGTGCAGTACAGGGCGATGGCGGCGGTGAGGAGCTGCCCGCCGGAGAAGACGTCGCCCATCTGCCCGACGGGGACCCGCTCGGCGCGCAGCACCGCGTCCGGCTTGAGGATCTCGACGGCGACGCCCTTGGGCTGGAGAGCGGCGGCGACGCCCCGCAGCAGCAGGGACATGCCGTCGCGGCGCAGGTCGGAGTTCTTCTTGACGGCGGCGCGGGTCGCCTCGTCGATGACCTCGCCGAGTCGCTCGGTGAGGGTGGCCTGGTCGGGTTCCTCGAAGCGGATGCGGAGGAACTCCTGCCCCGACCACTCGCCGAGACCCTCCGGGAGACGGGAGAGCCGCTGGGCGGAGCGCAGGGTGGCCAGGGCCGACTCGACCAGGCCGCGCAGACGGTCCACGATCGAGTCGCGGTTGCGTTCCAGCTGCTCCAGTTCGTCGGTGAGGACGCGCAGGCGGGGTGCGAAGGCGTCCGCCCACTTCTGGGCGTGCTCGGGCAGTGCGGAGGCGGGCAGTTCGCGGATCTGCTGCCGGGCCGGGGTGCGGACCTGCTCGTAGCGGGTGGAGTTGGCGTGCCGGACGAGGATGTCGCTCGCCTCGCGGACGGCGGCCTCGGCGGCGGACAGGTCGGCGGCGCAGCCGCGCAGGGAGCGCCGGGCCTCGGCGGCCGCCTGGCGGGCCTCCTCCGGGCTGCCGGCATAGGGCTCGGGCTCCTCGTGCTCCTCGTCCGTGGCGTGCTCGCGCAGCAGGTCGCGGAGCATGGCGGCGATCTCGTCGAAGCCGCTCGCCGCGTCCTCGGCGGCACGGTGGGCGTCGAGGAGTTCGGCATGCGCCTCGCGTGCCTGCTCCAGCGCCTCGGTGCGGGAGGCGAGTTCGGCCGTGGCGGAGCGCAGCAGGGTCTGCGCGTGTTCGGTGTCGCGCGGCTCAAGGTCCTCGGGGAGGTCCGTGTGGGTCGCGGCGTCGTCGGCGGGAGCGAGGCGTTCGGCCTCGCCGCGCAGCCGCCCGAGCTGCTCGCTCGCGGTCGACATCCGCGTCTCCAGAAGCTGCACCAGCTCCTCGGCGCGGGCGGCGGCGGCCTGGCGGCTGGGGCCGTCGGAGCCGTCAGGTGATTCGAGGAGCTGCTCCGCGCGGGTGCGGACCTTGTTGCTCAGCCGGTCCAGTTCCGCTCGGGCCGCGCTCTCGTCGCTCTCCGCGCGGGCCTGCTCGGCGCGCAGGTCGGCACCCACGCCGACCTTCTCGTACAGCTGGGACGCGGCCCGGTAGGCCTCGCGCAGCGCGGGCAGGGAGGCTTTGGGCGTCCGCTCCTCGTCCTCGGGTACGTCGTCGGGGGCGCCCGCGATCTCGGAGCGCTCGGCGCGCAGGGCACGGGCGGTGCGGCGGGTGTCGTCCGCGGCGCGCTGGGCGGCGCGCCGGTCCTCGTCGGCGGCCCGGGCCCGTTCCAGGCAGGCCTGGGCGCTCGCCTCGGACTCGGCCGCCTCGTCGGCCAGGTCGCGCAGTTTCACCTGCCAGCCCGCCCGCTCGCGCAGCCGGAAGGCGAGCCCGGCGAGGGCGTCGGCGGAGCGGCGGGCCTTCTGCGCTGCTTCCTGCCGCTCGTCCCGGAGGCGCGCGGCCTCGGCGGCGACCTCGTCGGCCTCGGCCCGGACGGTGCGGGCCTCGGCGAGTTCGGCCTCCGACTCCTCGGCGAAGTCGCGGGTGTCGTGAGCCGCACGGGCCAGTTCGGTCAGCCGGCCGGCGGGGCAGCCGGTGCGCCAGGAAGCGAGCCGGGCGGCCAGCTCGCGGTCCTTGCCGAGCCGGGCGGCGAGCCTGCGGATCTCCTCGTCCCGCTCGGTCGCCCGGGCGCGCAGCGCCTGCCGCTCCTCGTCGGCGGCGTGCTCGTCGTGCATGGCCGGGTTCGGCGGGACCAGGAACACGTCGCCGCTGTCGGTGTCCGGAGCAGGCGTCGGGGCGAGCAGGGCGGCGGCGGTGCCGACCGCCACGGCGGAGCGGGGCAGCAGCGCCGCGTCACCGAGGGCCTCCCGGGCGCGTGCGTGGGAGTCCGGGTCGGTGATGATCACGCCGTCGACCAGCTCGGGCCGGGCGGCCAGCACGCGCGCGTGGTCGGCCGGGTCGACGGCCTGGGCGAGGTAGCGCCAGCCGGGCAGCGCGGGGATGCCGTGCTCGCCGAGGAACTCGACCGTGGCCAGGACGTCCGGTCCGGGCGGCAGGAGTCCGCCGTCGCCGAGTGCGCCGAGGATCCGGGAGTCGTCCGCGGCGGCCGTGCGCAGGTCGAACAGCTGCCGTTCGGCGGAGGAGACGGCGTCGTCGAGCAGGTCGCGCAGCTCGTCGGCGAAGCGGTCGAGTTCTTCGGCGGTGAGTCCCTGCGCGCCGGCGGCCGGCTGCGCGGTGGGCTCACCGTCCGTGTCGTGGCGGGGCTGGGGAATGCCCGGGCGGGCCTGAGGGGTCAGGCTGAGCAGTTCCGCCAGCCGCTCCTCCCCCGCCAGCGCCTCGGCGGTGCGGCGCTCGGCCTCGTAGGACCGCTCCGCCGCCGTGGCCGCGTCGGCCGCGCGGGCCGCGGTCAGTTCCGCGCGGGACTCGGCGGACGCGGCTTCACGGGCCTGCTCCGTGGCGCGGCGGGACGCCTCGCGGGCCGCGTCCCAGGCGGCGACGGCGGTCTTCTCGGCGTCGCTGGCGGCCAGGGCCGCGCGGGCCGGGTCGGCGTCGGGTGCGGAGTCGTCGAGCCAGCCTGCGCGGACCGCCTCGGCGGTCTCCTGCTCGACCTCGGCGAGGCGCTGCTTGAGGTGCCCGATCTCGCTGCGGGCGCGCTGGGCCTGGGTGGCGGCGGCGGTGGAGTCCCGGTAGGCCGCGTCGCTGACCTCCTGGAGGGCGGCGGAGCGCTCCTCCTCCTCGTTGGCGTGGCTCTCCGCCTTCTCCGCGGCCGCGTGCAGGGCCCGTACGAGGTCGACGGCGGCCTTGGAGCGGGCGGCCAGGGCGGGTGCGGCGTCGCGCTCGGCCTCCTGGATGGCGGCGGACACGCGGGTGACGCGGTCGGAGGCGGCGCGGTGGCGCAGTACGGCCTCGGCGGCCTGCCACGCCGAGTACAGGGTGCGGGCGTCGGCGAGTTCGCGCTTCTGCGCGGCGGCGGACTTCTCGGCTCCGGCGAGCGCCAGCGAGGCGTGCCGGTAGGCGAGTTCGGCGGCGATCAGCGCACTGCGCTCGCGGGCCGACTCGGCGTGGGTGACGGCGTACGCGGCGGCGGTGACGCGCTGGGCGAGGTCGGCGGCCCGGGCCCGCTCCTGCACGCCGCGCGCGGACAGCCTGCGTGCCAGGGTCCGGGTACGGCGTTCGGCTGCGGCGTGGATGTCCCGCGCGCGTGAGCGGGTCCCGGCGGCCTCGACGATCCGCCCGAGGAGGTCGGCGGACCCGGCGGTGAAGTCGCGTTCGGCGATCAGCTCGGCGCGCCGGCCCAGCTTGTTGCCGAAGCCGCTGACCAGGTCGGCGAGCCCGTCGGTGTCACGGGTGTCGGTGACGGCGCGCAGCAGCAGGTCGGTGAAGTCGGAGTCCTTCTTGACGGCGAAGAGCCCTGCCGCCTCGCCCTCGTCGGCGTTCATCTCGCGCTGGTAGCGGAAGAGTTCGGGGTCGAGGCCGAGGTCGCCGAGGTGCTCGATCCAGCGGTCGTGGGTCTCCTCCCAGTGCACCTCCAGGTGCGGGTAGGTCTTGCCCGCCTCCGTGAGGGCGTCGCGGAAACCCTTCATGGTGCGGCGCCGCCCGCGGGCACTGGACTGACCCTCGGCCGGGGCCCGTACGGCGGTCGCCTCGGCCACGGGGAGGTTGTCGAGGCTCAGTCCGGGGCCGGGGCGGAAGGAGTACCAGGCCTCGGCGAACTTCCTCGGGTCGTTGGAGACCTGCCGTCCGCGCCACTCGCTGACCTTGCCGACGACGACGCACTCGCCGGTCAGCACGTGCTGCCACTCCAGTGCGACGTGTCCGCAGTCGTCGGCGAGCAGGAACTTGCGCAGCACGCCGGAGCTGGCGCCGCCGAGGGTGTTGCGGTGGCCCGGCAGCATCACGGAGAAGATCAGCTTGAGCAGCACCGACTTGCCGCCGCCGTTCTCCAGGAAGAGCACGCCGGCGGGCGCGGGCCGGCGCGGCGGGCCGACCGGCTCCTCCTCGAAGAACTCCGCCTGCGTGGGCGCGGGGTCGGGCACGACCTCGCCCACGCCCCGCAGGTCTAGCACGGTGTCGGCGTAGCGCGCACCGGCGGGACCGATCGAGTAGAGACGGACCCGGGACAGCTCGTACATGGCGGACTCTCGTAAGTCTTCGTGAAGTTCGTGAAGTGGGGGTGGTTCAGGAGGAGTGGAAGGGCAGCCCGGCGTCGGCGACCAGTTCCAGGTCGTCGCTCTCCTCGGCGGGCAGCAGCGTCGGCGTGCCGTCGGTGACCGGGACGACGCCCAGGTCCAGCAGCTCCGCCAGGGCGGCGCTGCCGGCCATGTCGCGGACCTGGAGCTGGTAGCGCGCGGTCGTGCGGTACGTGCCGCCGTGGTCGTCGCCGGTGCGCTGCAGGAAGCCGGACTCGGTGAGGAACGCGGCGGCCTTGGCGACGATGCCGGTGGTCGAACCGGCCAGGCGGCGGGCGTCCTTGGTGGCGCCGGTCACGCTGCGCCGCACCCAGATCCGCCAGGCTGCCTCGAGTCCGGGGGCGTCGGTGGCCGGGTCGGTGTTCTCGCCCTGCTCCTCGGCGCGCTCCTCCAGCCGGCGGCAGGCCTGCCGGACGAAGGCGTCGACGCCGTTGACCGTGACCCGGCCGATGTAGCCGTCGTCGGCGAGGTCCTCGGGGCGTGGGAACGCCATGGCTGCGACGGCGAGATGGGCGAGCCCGTGCAGGAACCGGTCGCCGCCGTCGGCGGACGTACGACGCGCGTAGTCACCCATGCGGACGGCGAACACCGAGTCCTCGGCGGCGGTCACGGCCATGCCCGCGCGCGGGGACACCTCCAGCACGATCAGCCCCAGCCCGGTCGCCACGGCGTCCGCGAGCCGCGCGAAGGGCGGGTCCTCGCGGTACCTGCGGAGCAGGTCCGCGTACTCCTGGTCGCGGGCGGGCTGCAGTTTGGGCTGCAGCCCGAACGACACGAGCCGAGCCGCATCGGCGGCGTCGGCGGGAGTGACGGCGGCTCCGGCCACGGGGGCCGGTCCGTCCGGCTCGCTCCACTCGACATGCTCGCTCACGGTC
The DNA here is from genome assembly GCF_040706515.1 of Streptomyces sp. NPDC047880. Taxonomy (NCBI): domain Bacteria; kingdom Bacillati; phylum Actinomycetota; class Actinomycetes; order Kitasatosporales; family Streptomycetaceae; genus Streptomyces; species Streptomyces sp. NPDC047880. The sequence continues at coordinate 29,539 of NZ_JBEZOK010000030.1, forward strand.
GGGACTCCTTGTGCCATGCGTACTGGTTCATGCCGCTTCCGTCCGGTCCGCCGCCATTCCCGCGGCGTCCAGCAGGGCGGTGCCGACGATCAGGTCCGCGCCGCCGAACTCCGGGTCGTCGAGCTCGGTCCCGTCGTCCACGGCGAACAGCAGCTTCTGCTCGCCCTGGCGGTAGGCCGTGCCGACCGGCGGGCTGGCGGCGTGCACCGCCAGCAGGGCCACCAGGTACGGCAGCTCGGGATCCTGCCGCCGGGCCTGCGCCAGCAGCCCCGACAAGCGGCGCGGCGCGTCCGCCGGCAGGTCGAGGAGCTCCTGCGCGGCCGCCAGCTGCTCCTCGCTGAACCGGCTGTCGTCCGGTGTGGCGATCAGGTCGGGCTCGGGCATCTCCGCGCCCAGGTGCTCCCGCTCCACGGGCGGTGTCAGCAGTATGTCGACCAGGTCGCCGACCCGGACGGACACCGGCGTGCGCAGCCCGGTGCCGCGGCCGAAGAAGGCGTCGGTGACACGGACGGCCTGCTCCAGCGGCAGCGGGAGGACGGGCGAGAGGAGGTGTCCGTAGAGGTCTGTTCCCGAGGTCGTCATCGGGGTGGCGAAGGCCTGCCGGTCCTGTTCGGCACGGAACAGCGGTCCGGCCTCCAGCAGCCGGGACTGCAGCTGGGTGTGCCGGCGGATGCAGTCCTTGACGATGTCGACCAGCTCGGCGGTGCGGCGCTTGTGCTCGGGGTCCTCGGACTCGTCGCGCGCCTTGCGGATGTTCGTGAGGATCGCGTTCTCGTGGCGGTAGCGGTCGGCCACGTGCTCCAGGGCCTCGGCGATCATGTCGGGCACGGCGGAGAGCCAGTCCACCGCGCGTACGTTGCGCCGGGTCGCGTCCAGGGCGCGGCGCAGGGTTTCCGAGTACTGCACGGTGCGGTAGCGGGCCTGTTCGGCGGCGAGCTGGGCGTCGGCGAGCCGGCCGCGGCTGATCAGCACCTCCAGCTTGACCTCGGCGGCGATCTGCGCGCTGGTGACGTCCGTGTCGAGGGCGCCGACGAGGACGTTGACCGCCTCGTCCGTCGTGCGGAGGTAGACCGTGCCGCCGGGGCCGGGGACCTCCTCGAGCAGCTTGAAGTCGTAGTCCCGGCGCACATAGCTGCCGTCCGCGCCGAACGTGCCGTAGACCGCGCGGAAGCCGCGGTCGACGCTGCCGACGTTGATCAGGTTCTCCAGGACCCAGCGGGCCACGCGTTCGTGCTCGGCGGCGGGGCGCTGCGGTGCCTGGGCGGCGATGCGCGGGATGAGGCGGGCGACGATCTGGTCGTGGTCCGCGCCCGTGTCGAAGTCCATGTTCAGGGTGACCAGGTCGATGGCCGCGAGGGCCACCTCCGACATGCCGTACACCGAGTACTCGCCGGCCAGGTTGGCCTTGCGCGCGTCCAGGTCGTGCAGCGGCGCGGTGCAGGCGAGCGCGCGCAGGCGGCGCGCCAGGCCCTCGTCGGCGGCCGGCCCCGGAGCGGGGCGCGGCCCCGCGCTGAGCTGGGGCGGAACGCTGTCCGTCGATGCAGGCGAAGTCACGGTGCACAGACTAGGTCCTGCATCTGACAACCGCCCAAACGACGCGGGTGCGCCCCGCTGAGCCACGCCCCTCAGCGGGGCGCCCCCGGGCCGCGGCCCTCAGCCGTCCTCGCCGACCCGCCGCCGGTACACCTCGACCACGCGCTCCAGCGAGTCGTCGAGGTACCCGGCGAGCAGGCGCTCGGCCTTCTCGCGGTCGCCGCCCTGTAGCGCCTCCAGAATGGCGACATTTCGTGCGATGTACGGCTCGTGCAGTCGCTGCGGCTCGTCCACCACGTGGAAGGCCAGCCGCAGTTCGGCGAAGACGCTGCGCATCAGCTCGGCGGTGCGCTCGCTCGCGGCGAGGGCGACCAGCTCCCGGTGGAAGTGGATGTTCGCGGTACCCACCGCCTTCCAGTCACCTTCCCGGGCCGCCGCCCGCCCCTGCGCGACCGCCCCCGCGAGCCCTTCCAGGCCGTAAGGCGGCTCACCGAGGCCCCGGACGACGGCGCACTCGACGAGCCGACGGGTGCGGTAGATGTCCTCGACGTCGTCGACGGTCAGGACCCGGACGAAGACGCCCCGGTTCAACTCGTGGACGAGCAGGCGCTCGTGCGTGAGCAGCCGGAACGCCTCGCGCAGCGTGTTGCGCGAGACGCCGAGCGCGCCGCCGATGCTGTCCTCCGACAGACGGGTGCCGGGCGGGAAGTAGCCCTCGGCGATCCGGCTCCTGAGGATGTCCGAGACCCGTTCCGCGGTGCTGGTGCGCCCCAGGAGAGCCCGGTCGTCGGCGAGGTCCTTCAGCTGCTCTGCCATGCCGGAATTCAATCGCAGATCACAAGAACGAACCAACATGGGTATTGAGGGATCGTTGAACAATCCTCTACGGTGCTACGCACAGCGTCGCGGCGGCGGGCCGGTTTTCCTCCACGGCCCCGACCGCCTCCGTACGGCACGGCTCACCCCGAAGCACCCTCCGTCCTCCCTCTGCGAGGTGCCCATGAGCACGACCCCTCCACGTGAGGCCCTGACCGACGACACACGCCCCGCTACCACCGAACGCACCCCGGACGACGGGGCGTTCGGCTGGCTGCGCGCCCTGGGACCGCGCGGCCGCCGCGCCTTCGCCGGTGCTTTCGGCGGCTATGCCCTGGACTCTTACGACTACTTCACGCTGCCGCTCAGCATGGTCGCGCTGTCCGCCTACTTCGGTCTGAACAGCGGCCAGACGGGCCTGTTCACCACGGTCACGCTGGTGGTCTCCGCGGTCGGCGGCGCCCTCGCGGGCGTGCTCGCGGACCGCGTGGGCCGGGTGAAGGCACTGATGCTCACGGTGATCACGTACGCGGTGTTCACCGTCGCCTGCGGCTTCGCGCCCAACTACGAGACGCTGCTGGTCTTCCGCGCGCTCCAGGGCCTCGGCTTCGGCGGCGAGTGGGCGGTCGGCGCGATCCTGGTCGCCGAGTACGCGAGCGCCAGGAACCGGGGGCGCACGCTGGGCGCGATCCAGAGCTCCTGGGCCGTGGGCTGGGGCCTCGCAGTGATCGTCTACACCCTGGTCTTCTCGGTGGCCGGCGACGACCTGGCCTGGCGCATCATGTTCTGGACCGGGGCGCTGCCCGCGCTGCTCGTCATCTGGCTGCGGCGCAGTGTGCACGACGCCCCCGAGGCGGCCGCTGCTCGTGAACAGAGCGCGGAGAAGGGCTCGTTCACGGCGATCTTCAAGCCCGGCCTGCTACGGATCACCCTCTTCGCGGGACTGCTCTCGACCGGGGTCCAGGGCGGCTACTACACGCTGGCCACCTGGGTGCCGACGTATCTGAAGTCCGAACGCGACCTGTCGGTCGTCGGCACCGGCGGCTATCTGACGTTCCTCATATCGGGCGCCTTCATCGGCTACCTGACCGGCGGCTACCTCACCGACAAGCTGGGCCGGCGGCGCAACATCTGGCTCTTCGCCCTGCTGTCGGCGCTGTGCATCCTGGCGTACGCGAACATCCCGAGCGGGGCCAACACCCTGCTGCTGGTGCTCGGTTTCCCGCTCGGGTTCTGCATGTCGGCGATCTTCAGCGGCTTCGGGTCCTACCTGAGCGAGCTGTACCCGACGGCGGTGCGCGGGACGGGGCAGGGCTTCACGTACAACACCGGCCGCGCGGTGGGTGCCGTGTTCCCGACGACGGTCGGGTTCCTGGCCGACAGCTGGGGCGTCGGCGGCGCCCTGGTCTTCGGAGCGATCGGCTACGGCATCGCGGCGCTGGCACTGCTCGGGCTGCCGGAGACGCGCGGGAAGGAGCTCGCGTGAACCCCGCCGGCACCGGGACCGAGGACCGTCCCGTCGTCCTCGTCGACGAGCACGCGCACGCATGGAGCCCCGTGACGGCCCGGGCCCGCTTCCGGGACGGCCTGACGGGCCCCACGGCCGGGGTCGCCGCGGGCCACACCCAGGCCAACCTGATCTCGGTCCCCGCCGACTGGGCCTACGACATGCTGCTGTTCTGCCAGCGCAATCCCAAGCCCTGCCCGGTCCTCGACGTCACGGACGCCGGCTCCTGGAGCACCGTCCTGGCCGACGGCGCGGACCTGCGCACCGACCTGCCGCGCTACCGGGTGTGGCGGGACGGCGAGCTGGTGGACGAGCCGACGGACGTGCGCGCGTACTGGCGGGACGACCTGGTGTCGTTCCTCATCGGGTGCAGCTTCACCTTCGAGTGGGCACTGGGCGAGGCGGGTGTTCCGATCCGCCACGTCGAGCAGGGCCGCAACGTCCCGATGTACGTGACGAGTCGGCAGTGCCGGCCGGCGGGGCGGCTGCACGGGCCGCTGGTGGTGTCCATGCGGCCGGTGCCGCCCCGGCACCTGGCGGCGGCGATCCGGGAGAGCAGCCTCATGCCGGCGGTGCACGGCAGCCCCGTGCACTGCGGCCATCCCTCGGGCCTCGGCATCGACGACCTCGGCCTCCCCGACTTCGGGGACCCGGTGGACGCCGAGCCGGACGACATCCCGGTCTTCTGGGCCTGCGGGGTGACCCCGCAGGCGGCCGTGACGGCCTCGCGTCCGCCCTTCGCCCTCACGCACGCCCCGGGGCAGATGTTCCTCACCGACGCCCGCGACGAGCAGTACCGCGTGGCCTGACAGGAGACACCGCACATGACCTCGATCGACCTGAACGCCGACCTCGGCGAGGGCTTCGGCCGCTGGCGGCTCACCGACGACGAACAGCTGCTGTCCGTCGTCACCAGCGCCAACGTGGCATGCGGCTTCCACGCCGGGGACGCCGCCACCATGCGCCGGGTGTGCGAGCTGGCGGCCGAGCGCGGGGTCCGGATCGGCGCCCAGGTGTCCTACCGGGACCTGGCCGGGTTCGGGCGGCGCGCCATGGACGTGCCGCCCACCGAACTGGCGGCGGAAGTCGCCTACCAGATCGGCGCGTTGGAGGTCTTCGCGCGCGCGGCCGGCGCCCGCGTCGCCTACGTCAAACCGCACGGCGCGCTCTACAACCGGGTCGTGCGCGACGAGGACCAGGCCGCCGCGGTCGTCGACGGCGTGCTCCTGGCGGACGCCGCGCTGCCCGTCCTCGGACTGCCCGGCTCGCGCCTGCTGGAGCTGGCCGGGAAGGCCGGACTGCCGGTCGTCACCGAGGCGTTCGCGGACCGGGCGTACACCGACGAGGGCACCCTGGTGCCGCGCGCCCTGGAGGGGGCCGTCGTCACCGACCCGGACGCCGTCGTGGAACGCTCCCTGGGCCTGGCCCGTTCCGGCGAGGTCGTCTCCCGCTCGGGGACGCGGGTCGAGGTCCGCGCGCGTTCACTGTGCCTGCACGGCGACACCCCGGGCGCGGTGGAACTGGCGCGCCGGGTGCGCGAGCGGCTGGAGGCCTCGGGGGTCCGGGTGGAGGCCTTCGCATGAACGTACTGCCCGTCGGCGAGGACGCCCTGCTCGTCGAGGTCTCCTCGGACGACGAGGCCCAGGCGCTGCACGCGGAGCTGCTGCGGCGCCGTGCGGAGGGATCGCTCGCGGCCCGCGAGATCGTGCCCGCGGCCCGCACGGTGCTCCTCGACGGCCTCGACGCCCCGGCCCTGCTGGCCGCCGAACTGTCCGCCGCCGACCTGCCGCCCGCTCCCCCACGCGCGCGTGACGTCGTGGAGATCCCGGTGCGGTACGACGGCCCGGACCTGGCCGACGTCGCCGCCCACTGGGGCGTGCCGCAGAAGGAGGTCGCCCGCATCCACGGTGACACCGAATTCCGGGTCGCCTTCTGCGGCTTCGCACCCGGCTTCGGCTACCTCACCGGTCTGCCACCGCGCTACGACGTCCCGCGCCGGGCCACTCCGCGCACTGCCGTCCCGGCGGGGTCGCTCGCCCTGGCGGGCCCGTACACGGGCGTGTACCCGCGCTCGTCGCCGGGCGGCTGGCAGTTGATCGGCACGACGGACGTGGTGCTGTGGGACCACGCGCGCGTACCGGCCGCGCTGCTGTCGCCGGGCACGCGCGTGCGGTTCGTCCCCGAGGCAGGGTCATGACGGACCGCGCGCTCGCCGTCGTCCGGGCCGGGGCCCTCACGACCGTGCAGGACTCGGGCCGCCCCGGTCACGCCCATCTCGGCGTGCCCCGCTCCGGGGCCCTGGACCGGCCCGCCGCGGACCTCGTCAACCGGCTCGTCGGCAATCCGCCCGGGGCTGCCGTGCTGGAGACGACCCTCGACGGCTGTGCCGTACGCCCTCGTTCGACCGTCACGGTGGCGGTGGCGGGCGCGGCCTGCCGGGTCACGGTGGACGGACGGCCCGTCGCCTGGGGCGCTCCGGTGCGCGTGCCCGCGGGGGCGCTGCTGGACGTCGGTCCTGCCGTGTCGGGCGTACGCGCCTACCTGGGGGTCTCCGGAGGTGTCGCGGTCGAGCCCGTGCTCGGCAGCCGGTCCACGGACCTGCTGTCGGGGCTCGGTCCGCCCCCGCTCACGGACGGCACGGTGCTGCCTCTGGGGCGACCGGCCGGCGGGCACGCGCGCGTGGACGTCGCCCCGCAGCCGGCGCCACCGGCCGAGCTGGTCCTCCGGGTGACACTCGGCCCGCGGGACGGCTGGTTCACCCCCGGGGCCGTGCGCACCTTCGTCACCCGGGCGTTCTCGGTGTCCTCCGCGAGCAACCGCATCGGGCTGCGCACGGAAGGACCCGCCCTGGAGCGGGCCCGGCCGGGCGAGCTGCCCAGCGAGGGCATGGTGCTGGGCGCCGTACAGGTCCCGCCGGACGGCAGGCCGGTGGTGTTCCTCGCCGACCATCCGACCACCGGTGGCTACCCGGTGATCGCCGTGGTCCGCGCGACCGACCTCCCGGCCGCCGCCCAGGCGGTCCCCGGCACACCGGTCCGCTTCGTGGCGGTACGCCGCCGCTAGGCCCGTCGTCCGCATCTGTCCGGACGACCGGTCCCAGGTCGTGTCCGCACAGTCCCGTCGTCCGCCCGGAAGGCGGGCCGCGCGGCGTCTGGTGCGTGCTCCCGGCGTGCCGGGCGGAGACCCTCGTACTGGACTCGGGGCTTCGCCCGGTGCGGCGAGTGGGGCCCCTGCTCGAAGAGCTTGCGGAAGTGCCAGGCGCCCGGCTCAGGCCGCGTCCCGCTGCTCCGTCACCGACAGGGCGGCGAGCGCGGCGGACACGGCGGCCGCGGCCCTCAGGTCGAGCCGGGCGCTCGTGCCCCGGGCGCGGTGCCGGAGTTCGTCGGCGGCCAGGGTCAGGAGCTGGGGCAGCAGGTCGGTGCAGCGACGCGCCACCCACCCGGTGCCGGCCGTGGCAAGCCACCACAGGCTCGCCGAGGTGGTCGGGCCGGGGAACTCGGGCTCGGGCGAGGGCGCGGGCCCCGTGGCGAGGCCGTGCTCGGCGAGCAGCGTGTGGAAGCGCAGGGCGAGTTGCCGGTGCCCGCGTTCTCCGGGGTGCAGCCGGTCCGCGCTCCACAGGGCACGGTCGGTGGTCCAGTCGCCCTCGCACGTGTGCAGGTGCAGCGCCCCGTACCGCTCGGACAGGGCGTGCACCACCGTGTTCACGGCCCGTTGCCGCCGGGCCAGCGGGTGGGCGAGGGCCCCCGGCAGGCCGAGCATCGTGCCCGGGCCGGGCAGGCACGCGGTGAGCAGGACCGCCCGCTGCACGGTGCAGGCCGCGTACACCTGGTCGAGGCGGGCGGCCACGGCCCGGATGTCGAAGGTGCAGCGCAGGGTGTCGTTGACGCCGACGACGACGGACACGAGGTCGGGCCGCGGCTCCAGCGCGGCGGGCAGCTGCCGCTCCAGCACGTCCCTGGTCTGTGCGCCGCTCATCGCGAGGTTGGTGAACGCGACCGGCTCCTCGGCGAGCCCGTCCGCGAGCAGCGCCGCCCAGCCGCGCCACGACCCGTCCCCTCTGGGGTCCCCCACACCCTCGGTGAGCGAGTCCCCGAGGGCCACGAACCGCAGCGGCGCCCCGAACCGGGGGGATCCCTCGAACCGCGAAGGCTCCTCGAACCGCCGGCGTCTCATGCCACACCCCCGCGCGGGAACGGCCGGACCGGGCGCACCGGGACGGCCGCGTCGTGCGCGGTGAGGAACGCGTCGACCGCCGCGTCCCAGCCGAAGCACTCCGCACGCGCGCGTGCCGCCTCGCGCCGGTCCGCCTCCAGGCGTTCCAGCAGCTGGTCCACGGCGTCCGCGAAGGCCTCCCCGTGGTCCGCGGCGACGGCCCCGGCGGAGCCGATCACCTCCGACAGCGCGGACGACGCGCTCGCCACCACGGGCGTGCCACAGGCCATGGCCTCCAGCGCGGCGAGGCCGAAGGTCTCGGCGGGCCCCGGTGCCAGGGCCACGTCGGCGGACGCCTGGAGCGCGCCGAGCAGCCCGCGGTCGCAGACGTGCCCGAGGAAGGTGACCGGCAGGGCGCTGTCGCGCGCACGCTGTTCGAGCCGGCCGCGCAGCGGACCGTCCCCGGCCACGACCAGCACGGCCCGCCGCCCGCGCCGCCGCAGCGTCTCCAGGGCGTCCAGCGCCGTACCGGGGCGCTTCTCCACGGACAAGCGCGAGCACATCACGAGCAGCGTCTCGTCCCCACGCGCGTGCCGGGCCCGCACCTCGGCGTCGCGCAGCGCCGGGTGCCGCTGCACCAGGTCGACGCCGAGCGGTGCACGGACGACGTTGCGGGCCCCGATCCGCACGAACTCCCGCTCGGCGAACTCGGTGGTGCACACCACGCGCGAGTAGGTGCGGGCCGTACGGACGTTGAGGGCGTCGGCGGCGCGACGGGCGGCTCCCTCGGGCACTCCCCAGGTGCGCAGCACCCCGTCGGCCGTCTCGTGGGAGACCATCACGGACGGGACCCGGGCACGCCGCGCCCACCTGCCGGTCCACCTCAGGGTCGTACGGTCGGACACCTCCAGCCGGTCCGGCGCGAGCTCCTCCAGGAGCCGGGCCACCCGCCTCCTGTCGGCGAGGACGCGGTACCCGCCGGTGCCGGGCAGCAGCGGCCCGGGGAGGGTGATCACCCGCCCCTGCTCGGTGTCGTGGTCGCTCCCGCGCTCGCCGGGTACGACGAGGACGGGCTCGTGTCCGGCGCCCTTGAAGCCCTTGCCGAGTTCGCGCAGAGCGGTGCGCAGTCCGCCGGACGAGGGGGCGACGAAGTTGGCGAGCCGGACGATCCGCAGCGACTGACGGCCGCTGCCGGGCCGGGAGCCGCTCATGCCGCCACCGCCGTCCGGCGCCCGGTGAGCACCTTCGTGTAGTGGCCGATCAGCCGGTCGCCGACGGCCGCCCAGGTACGGCCCTCGACGGTGACGCGTCCGGCGGCGCCGAAGGCGGCCCGCAGCCCGGGGTCGGCGGCCAGCGACCGCACCGCGTCCCGGACGGCGGTCGCGTCACACGGCGGCACGAGCAGGCCGGTGTGCCCGTGGGCGACCAGGTCCAGCGGTCCGCCCGTGGCGGGCGCCACCACCGGCAGGCCGCTGGCCATGGCCTCCTGGACCGTCTGGCAGAAGGTCTCGAAGGGGCCCGTGTGCGCGAAGACGTCGAACGAGGCGAAGAGCCGGGCGAGGTCGTCACCGGTGCGCCGGCCGAGGAGGACGGCGCCGGGCAGGGCCTGTTCCAGGCCGGGACGGCTGGGGCCGTCACCGACGATCACGACCCGGACGCCCTCCAGGCCGCAGACGCCGGCGAGGAGTTCGACCTGCTTCTCGGGAGCGAGCCGGCCGACGTATCCGACGATCAGCTCGCCGTTCGGGGCGAGTTCGCGGCGCAGTGCCTCGTCGCGCCGGTCCGGCCGGAAACGCTCGGTGTCCACGCCGCGCGGCCACAGCTCGACCCGGGGCACCCCGTGGGTCTCCAGGTCGCGCAGGGCGGCGCTGGACGGGGCGAGGGTGAGGTCGGCGGCGCCGTGGACGGAGCGGATGCGCCGCCAGGCGGCGGCCTCTCCGGCGCCCATGTAGGTGCGGGCGTAGCCGGCCAGGTCGGTCTGGTAGACGGCGACGGCGGGGATGCCGAGGCGGGCGGCGGCGGCCATACCGCGTACGCCGAGGACGAAGGGGCTGGCGAGGTGGACCACGTCGGCACGGTGCTCGACGAGGGTGGCGGCCAGGCGGCGGCTGGGGAGGGCGACACGGACCTGGGGGTAGCCGGGGAGCGGAAGGGACGGGACGTGGACGACGGGGCACGGCGCACAGGAGTCGGGCTGGTGCCCGGGTGCGGGGGCCGGGGCGACGACGACGGGGGCGTGGCCGCGCGCGGCGAGGTGCCGGGCGGTCTGGAGCGCGCAGTGGGCCACGCCGTTCACGTCGGGGGGAAAGGATTCGGTCACGATGACGACGCGCATACCGGTGTTGTCGCCGTGCCGGACGTGGCCGCGTCAACGTGGATCTTTCCGGCCGAGGAACGTCCCATGAGCGTTCCGATGCGCACCCCAGCAGGTCAGGGGGTGTCCATGCCCTCCTGACCCGCGGGTCATTCGCAGTTCACCCTGGAGGCGCGCATCCGCCCCGGCATCCTCATCGGGAGGGGGTCACACAGCGGTCCCCTCGGGACCGATGCGGCTGCGTACGGCCGTCTGGACCTCGGCCTCCTCGGCCGGGTCGGAGGCGAGTCGGCGCAGTCGCTCGACGACGCGGGTGTCTCCGGTCTCGGCGTGCCGGGCGGCGATCTCGCGGGTGGTCTCCTCGCAGTCCCACAGGCACTCGACGGCGAAGCCGGTGGCGAAGGAGGGGTCGGTGGCGGCGAGGGCCCGGGCGGCCCGGCCGCGCAGATGGGAGGAGGCGGTCTCGCGGTAGATGTGGCGCAGCACGGGTGCGGCGCAGGCGATCCCCAGCCGGCCGGTGCCGTCCACCAGGGTCCACAGGGCCGGCGCGTCGGGACCTTCGCCCCGTACGGCCTCCCGTAGCGCCGCGAGGACCAGGTCACGGTCCTGGACCCCGCCCCGGCAGGCGAGCACGCGCCCGGCGGCGGCGCCCAGCGGATCCGGGCGCCGGGCCCAGCCGCGCGCCCGGTCCACGGCTGCCAGGGAGCGCATCCGCTCGAAGGCGTCGACGGCAGCGTCCACGACGAGGGCCGAGCCGTCGGCCACGGCGCCCTCGATCAGGTCGAGGGCCTCGGGATCGTTGCCGTCGGCGAGGTACCGCAGAGCCGTGCACCGTGCACCGTCGGTGCCCTCCTTCGCCGCCTGCACGATCTCGGCCCGGTCCTCGGGCCCCGCCACGGCGCTGAGACAGCGGGCGGCCGGCACATGGAGGGCGGCTCCGCGCTCGATGCCCTGCTGGGCCCACGCGAAGACGGCTTGCACGCTCCAGCCCGGGCGGGGTCCGGAGGGTCGCATCTGTCGCTGCCAGCGGTCGAAACAACCCGTCTCGTGCGCGGCACGCACACGTACGGCGACGGATGCGCGCGGATCCTCCGCCCACAGCCGCCACGGACGGGGCTCGAAGGCGTCCCGGACGGTGGCGGCCAGCTCGGCGTCGCCCTCCGGGCCGGCCGGGAACCGGGCGAGGACGGGCGCGGCGAGCGCGCGCAGCCCCGCGTCGTCGTCTCTGAGGGCGAGCTCGTCGAGGGCCCAGGCCCAGTTGGAGCCTTGGGCGGCGTACCTGCGCAGCAGCTCGAGCGCGTCCCGCCTGCCGTAGGAGGCGAGGTGCCCGAGGACGGCGAGGGCGAGCCCGGTGCGTGACTCGTCGCCGTCGAGTACGTCCTCGGCACAGAAGAGATGGGCCTCGACCTCGTCCAGCTCGCCGTTCAGGTCGAGGTAGAGGCGGGCGTAGTAGAGGGAGCGGTTCTCCACCTGCCAGTCGTGGCGGGGATCGCGCAGCACACAGTGGTTCAACGCCGCGAGCGCTTCGGGGCGCGGGGCGGTGAGCGCGTGCAGCGTGCCGTCACCGCGGCCCCGCTGAAGCAGGCCGAGCAGCGTACCGCTGGGCGCTATGACCGGATCGAACATGGGAAACAGCCTCACATCAAGCGTCGACGCAACCGGGGACGTGTACTACCTGGCCGCGTGACAACACGTCGGAGTGCCCGCCGTTTCCTGCTTGCTGTAGACCATCTTCCTCTGCCTCTCGTCGGTGGCCCTTGCGGACCGCGTCACGGCCCGCGCGGTGCGGCAAAACCTGCCCAACCATCACGTCCGTGAACCACGTCGTCATGATGACTCGGCACTTCCGTCTGCCGCGACCGAAATTTCGGCGGCCCTTTACCGCCTCCCCCGTTTTCGTTGTCGTTCCAGGTCAGACCGGTCGGCTCAGTGCTCGCCGAACAGTTCGAGCAGTTCCGTCCGGCCGAACATCCGGGCGGTGTCGAGCGCCGAGGGCGTGCCCGCGGACGGGTCGGCGCCGCCCTCCAGGAGGACCTTGATCACATCCGTCTCGCCCTTGAAGACGGCCCCGGCGAGCGGGGTCTGGCCTCGGTCGTTCACACGGTCGGCCTCGGCGCCGCGCTCCAGCAGCGCGCGCACCGCGCCGGAGTGGCCGTGGTAGGCGGCGAGCATCACGAGCGAGTCGCCGCGGTCGTTGGTGAGGTTGGCCGGAACGCCCGCGTCGACATACGCGACGAGCGGCTCGGTCTGTCCCCGCCGGGCCAGATCGAAGATCTTGGTCGCCAGCTCCACGACCTCGGGGTCGGGGACTTCGGTCATCGGGCGGACCGCCTCTCCACTACGCATCGCCTTCGGTGCGTACGCCTGCGAGGGGCGCAGCCGTACGAGTGAATCGCCAGGGTACTGGCTCGCGCGGCACATGACCCGATGTGCCCGAGGTAAAGATCAGCACAGACCCGGACAAGCGCAGCAGGCCGGCCCGGCCGGACCCGGGGCCACTCCGCCACTCGGGGGAAATAGTCAGAATTTCACCCAGTTGCACCTTTTATCGTATGGATACATCCTGTGAGCCTGGAAGTACTCATGGTGACTGTCCCCGCGAACCAGGAGAACTCAAATGATCCTCTCCATCTCAGGTGTGGTCCTGCTCGGCATCGTCGTCTTCATCTTCTTCCGCAAGGACGGACTGAAGGCGTCGCATGCCGTGGTCGCCATGCTGTTCGGCTTCTACCTGGCCAGTACGGCCATCGCCCCGAGCATCAAGGCGGGCGGCGAGAGCCTGGCGAGCCTGCTCGGCGGGATCAAGTTCTGACGCCCCCGCTCCCCGTACGCATCCCGCCCGTACGCACTCACTGGAGGCAGTAGTGGCCCGGCGCCCCCTCCCCCGCATTCTGAGCAACGGCAGCGCGCAGCTCGCCCGGAGCCGGGAGCTGGCCCGCACGGCCGCCGACAGCGCCACCGACGTCCTCCACCCGCTGATCACGATCATGCGGGGTCTGCGCCGGCTGGCAGCGGCCGGGCGGCGCAGATGGACCGAGACTCCCAAGGAGCGACGGGGGGCGCTGCTTTTCCTGGTGGCCTCCGTGATCCTGGTCGTGGCACTGGTGCCGTACGGACCGCTGCTCGCCGCCATCACCCTGATGGCGGCGGCGGCCTGGCAGGGCCGGGACCGCTCCACGGCGGCGCCGGACGGGCCCGACGAGTCGCAGACCCAGCGGCTCAAGTCGCTGTACGAGGCGCTCGTGCCGTACTTCTCCGCCGCCGAGGACCCCGAGCCGCTGTACTCCCACGGCGGCGCGTGGGACAAAGCCTTCCCCACCTACGCCTTCGACGGCGGCGGGCGGATCGCGCAGCTGGTGGTGCGCTACCCGGCGTACTTCACCGACGGCGAGGCCGAGGCCCGCGCCCGGATCGAGCACCTCCTCGCGGCCAAGTCGGGCCGGGGCCGTGAATACCACTTCACGTGGGACGAGGAGGGCAACCAGTTGACGGTCGGTGTGCTGCTGCCGCTCCCCGTCGACATCGCCGCTCAGCGTTTCGTCACCACCCCCGGCGAGACGGTGCTGGGCTTCACCGACCCCACCCGGGTCCACCGCACGCTCCCCGTCACCCACGGGGAGCAGCAGCGAGACGTGCCGCCGGTCGTCTGGCGCACGGGCCTGCGCTCCACCGAGCCGCACCTGCTCGCGCTCGGCCAGCCGGGCAGCGGCACCTCCACGCTGCTGCGGTCCATCGCCCTTCAGGCCCTGCAGCACGGCGACGTGGTGATCGTCGACGGCGGCGGCACCGGCGAGTACGCCTGCCTGACCGGCCGGGACGGCGTTCTGGCGGTCGAGGCCGGGCTGGCCGGGGTCACGGCCAGTCTGGAGTGGGCCGCGACCGAGACCGAGCGCCGCCTGATCGCCGCCAACCGCGCCCACCAGGCCGGCGACCCGCCGCCCGCCGACACCAAGCGCCCCCTGTGGATCCTCCTCGACCGCCCGACGGCCTTCACGCACCTGGCCGCCGCGGACGGCCGCAAGGACCCGCAGTCCCTCCTTCAGGTCCCCCTCCGGCACGGCCGCCCCGCGAACGTGACGGTGGTCGTGGCCGACCAGCTGGACAGCGTGGACGCCCTCAGCGATCCGGTACGCCAGCACACCCGCGCCCGCGTGGTCCTGGGCCCGGCCACGGCCGACCAGCTCGAATCGGTCCTGGGCGCGCTCCCGCCCACCACTTTGATCGACGAGCTCCCGCCAGGCCGCGGCTACGCCCGCCTGGGCACGGGCCCGGTCCACCGCCTCCAGGTCCCGGCCACGCCGAACCCCTACGACGACGCCACACCCGACGCCCTCTGCGAGACGGTTCTGGCCCTCCTCCCGCCGCGCACGGACCCGGCGGACGGGGAGACGATCCCGGAGCAGGAGCAGGACTGGTCGGAGGGCGAGGCGGAACCGGCGTCGACGGAAGCGGAACCGGAGCAGGTGCCGGCGGAACCGCAGAAGACGGAGGCCGTGCAGGTCCTGGCCGAGGAGCCCGCACCGGACCATGTGCCGGACCCAGCCGAAGAAGCCACGCCGCACCCGGCCCCCGCCCTGACCGCGAAGCCCGCACCGGACCACGTGCCGGACCCAGCCGAAGAAGCCACGCCGCACCCGGCCCCCGCCCTGACCGCGAAGCCCGCACCGGACCACGTGCCGGCTCTGGCCAAGGAGACGTAGCCGCGGCCTACGTGCCGCCGGGGGCGCACAGCCCTCGGCGGCACCGTCCGCACCCGGTGCCCTACGCCACGAACGTACGCGGCGCCTCCGCGCTCCCCACCGCGCCGCTCTCCACGAGTCCCGCCGCCGCTGCCAGTCGCACGGCCGCCTCCTCGGCCACCGCCCCGCCCACGGTGAACGGCAGCCGCACATATCCCTCGAACGCCCCGTCGACCCCGAACCGCGGCCCGGACGGCACCCGCACGCCCACGCGCTCCCCGGCCTCGGCCAGCCGCGACCCGGACAGACCCCCGGTCCGCACCCAGAGCGTCAGCCCGCCCCGGGGCACCTCGAACTCCCACGCGGGCAGCTCCCGCCGCACCGCGGCCACCAGCTCGTCCCGGTTCGCCCGCGCCTGCTCCCGGCGCACCTCCACGGCCTGCTCCCAGCCCCCGGTCCCGAACAACCAGTGCACCGCCAGCTGCTCCAGCACCGGCGTGCCTAGATCGGCGTACGCGCGGGCGGCGACCAGACTGCGGATGACGTCCGGCGCGGCCCGCACCCACCCGATGCGCATCCCGGCCCAGAAGGCCTTGCTCGCCGACCCCACCGTGATCACCGTCGACCCGGCCGGGTCGAAGGCACACACCGGCCGCGGCATCCGTACCTCCGGGTCGAGCCACAGCTCGCTCATCGTCTCGTCGGCGATCAGCACGGTGCCCGCGGACCGCGCCGCGTCCACCAGCCGTCGGCGCTGATCCTCGTCCGCGAGCGCCCCGGTCGGGTTGTGGAAGTCGGCGACGACGTACGCGATGCGCGGAGCGGCGTCCCGCAGGACCTGCCGCCAGCGGTCCATGTCCCACCCGGTGAGCCCCTCGGCCATGGCGACGGGCACCAGCCGCGCCCCGGCCTCCCGCATCAACTGGAGGATGTTGGCGTAGGAGGGCGACTCGACGGCGATGCGCTCCCCGCGCCCGGCGAACAGGTGGCAGATGGCGTCGATGGCGCCCATCGCTCCGGTCGTCACCATGATCTGCTCGGGCATGGTCGGGATCCCGCGGGCGGTGTAACGCTCGGCGATCATGGCCCGCAGCGCGGGCAGCCCGGCGGGATAGTCGCCGTGCGTGTGCGCGTAGGGCGGAAGTTCCTCCAGGGCGCCCTGGACGGCCCGGGTGAGCCAGGGCTCGGGGGCGGGGAGTGCGGCGCAGCCGAGGTCGATCAAGGAGCCGAGGGCCTCCGGCGGCAGCGGTTCCAGCCCGCGCGCGGGCAGCGGGTTCCCGGCAGGAACGGCGGTCCAGCTCCCCGCACCGCGCCGGGACTCCAGGAATCCCTCGCTGCGCAGCGCCTCGTACGCCGCGGCGACGGTGGTACGGCTGACGGACAGGGAGAGGGCGAGTTCGCGTTCGGCGGGCAGCCGGGCGGCCACGGGGACGCGCCCCTCGAGCACCAGCAGGCGGATGCCGTCGGCGAGCGCGCGGTAGGCCGGCGGGCGGCGCGTGCCGGGTCCCGCCGAACGGTCCTGCTGGGAGCTGAGGAGCCGGGCGAGCTGCGCCGCACCCACGGCCGAGGTCCATTCAGCCATCGAAATCAGTCCACCTTCCCCGGATTGGCCATGGATGGCCTCTCCATCCAAGCCACAGGGTGTCATGCATCAGTCCACTACCACCACAGGGGGGCACCATCATGTCCACGCGCGAGGGTCTCGCCCGGCGGCTCGTCCAGCTCTACGCCGGTCTCGCGCTGTACGGGGCGAGCTCGGCACTGCTCGTCCGGTCGGGGCTCGGGCTGGAGCCGTGGAACGTGCTGCACCAGGGTCTCGCCGAGCTGACCGGCCTGTCGATCGGCGTCGTCCTCACCCTGGTGGGCGCCCTGGTGCTGCTTGCCTGGATCCCGCTGCGTCAGCGGCCGGGCCTGGGCACGGTCTCCAACGTGCTCGTCATCGGCATGGCGATGGACGCGACGCTGGCCCTGGTGCCCGACGCGCACGGCGTGACGTCGCGCATCACGCTGATGGTGTCGGGGATCGTCCTGAACGGGGCGGCGACCGGCCTGTACATCGCGGCCCGCTTCGGGCCGGGCCCGCGCGACGGCATCATGACGGGGCTGCACCGGCTCACGGGCGTCTCGATCCGCCTGGTCCGCACGGGCATCGAGCTCACGGTCGTGGCGACCGGCTTCACCCTCGGCGGCACCGTCGGGATCGGCACCCTGCTGTACGCCCTGGCGATCGGCCCGCTCGCCCAGTTCTTCCTGCGCCTGTTCGCCGTCCCCGCGGCATCCGGCGGCAGCAGGGCCGTTGCCGCCGGTCAACCCCGAGGGGCGATACTGCGTCTGTGACCCCGCGGATACGCCATCCCTACCTCGACCATCCCGGCCCGATCGCCTTCGCCCACCGGGGAGGGGCCGCGGACGGCCTGGAGAACACGACGCGGCAGTTCCGGCGTGCCGTCGAGGCGGGTTACCGGTACATCGAGACCGACGTCCACACCACCCGGGACGGCAGGCTCGTCGCGTTCCACGACGCGACTCTGGACCGGGTGACGGATGGCGCGGGCCGCATCGCCGAGCTTCCGTGGCGCGACGTACGGCAGGCCCGCGTGGCGGGCGAGGAGCCGCTCCCCCTCTTCGAGGAACTCCTGGAGACCTTTCCCGACGTGCGCTGGAATGTGGACGTCAAGGCGGAGGCGGCCCTGCTGCCCTTCCTGGACCTGGTCGGGCGGACGAACTCCTGGGACCGGATCTGCCTCGGGTCGTTCTCCGAGGCGCGGGTGGTGCGCGCCCAGCGGCTGGCGGGCCCGCGCCTGGCCACGTCGTACGGCACGCGGGGCGTGCTCAACCTGCGGCTGCGCTCCTGGGGACTGCCGGCGGCGGTGCGCCGCTCCGCGGTGGCCGCGCAGGTGCCCGAGGTCCAGTCCGGCATCCAGGTCGTGGACCGGAGCTTCCTGCACGCCGCCCGCGCGCGCGGGCTCCAGGTGCACGTGTGGACCGTCAACGACGCCGAGACCATGCACCGGCTCCTCGACCTGGGCGTGGATGGCATCATGACCGATCACATCGGCACACTGCGCAAGGTCATGGAGGACCGCGGCGTCTGGGTCCCCTAGACGCCGGGCACGTCGCCTCCGCGCGCTCACGGGGAAGCGAGGGCACGGGTGGGCAACGACACCGTGCGGACACCACCGGCCGACGGGGCCGCGGAACTGAGACGCGAACAGCGCGGCTGGTACTTCTACGACTGGGCCTGCTCCGTCTACTCGACGAGCGTGCTCACCGTGTTCCTCGGCCCCTATCTGACCTCGGTCGCCAAGGCGGCCGCGGACCCGGACGGGTACGTCCACCCCCTGGGCATCCCGGTGCGCGCCGGGTCCTTCTTCGCCTACTCGGTGTCCCTGTCGGTGATCGTGGCCGTGCTGGTGATGCCCCTGGTGGGCGCCGCCGCCGACCGCACCGGCCGCAAGAAGCCCCTCCTCGCGGCCGCCGCCTACACCGGCGCCACGGCCACGGCGGCCATGTTCTTCCTGGACGGCGACCGCTATCTGCTGGGCGGGGCCCTGCTGGTCGTCGCCAACGCCGCGCAGTCCGTGGCGATGATGCTCTACAACTCCTACCTGCCGCAGATCGCCCCGCCCGACCAGCGGGACGCGGTGTCCTCCCGCGGCTGGGCCTTCGGCTACGCGGCGGGCGCGCTGGTCCTCGTGGCGAACCTGGTCCTCTACACCGGGCACGACCGCTTCGGCCTCTCCGAGAGCGCGGCGGTGCGCATCTGCCTGGCGTCGGCCGGTCTGTGGTGGGGCGCGTTCGCCCTCATCCCGCTGCGGCGGCTGCGCGATCGCCGGCCCGCCGGCCGGGAAGCGGCCCTTCCCGGCTTCCGGCAGCTGGCGGCGACCGTCCGCGACATGCGCCGCCATCCGCTGACGCTGGCCTTCCTGCTCGCGTACCTCGTCTACAACGACGGCATCCAGACGGTGATCTCCCAGGCCTCGGTCTACGGCTCCGAGGAGCTCGGCCTCGGCCAGTCCCCCCTCATCGGCGCCGTCCTGCTGGTGCAGGTGCTGGCGGTGGCGGGCGCGCTGGCCATGGGCCGGCTGGCCCGGACGTACGGGGCCAAGCGCACGATCCTGGGGTCGCTCGTCGCGTGGACGGCGACGCTGGCGGCCGGGTACTTCCTGCCGGCCGGGGCACCGGTGTGGTTCTTCGTCCTGGCCGCCGGGATCGGCCTGGTCCTCGGCGGCAGCCAGGCACTGTCCAGGTCCCTCTTCTCCCATCTCGTCCCGCCGGGCAAGGAGGCCGAATACTTCTCGGCGTACGAGATGAGCGACCGCGGGATGAGCTGGCTGGGGCCGCTGCTGTTCGGGGTGACCTACCAGCTGACGGGGAGCTACCGGGACGCGATCGTCTCGCTGGTGGCGTTCTTCGTGCTCGGATTCGCCCTGCTCGCCCGGGTTCCGGTGCGGCGTGCGATCGGCGAAGCGGGGAATCCGGTTCCTGACAGGATTTAGCACTCGGAGCGAAAGGGCTGTAGTGTACGCGTTTGGCCTGCCAGGCGTACCGTTACTGCGCGTCAAAGATGCCGAAACGCTGGGTTAGATCTGTTATCAGATGTGACAAACCGGGCGCTGGTGGGTACAACAAGGGCGGCTACGACGGCGACGCATGACCCGGAACGGGACTCGGAACGGGAATCTTTACCGCCGACCGGACGTTGACCGGATGACGACGACAGCGACACCTGTCCTGTGGGCGACAAGCCCGGGAGGCACGATTCATGAGTGAGCGAGCTCTTCGCGGCACGCGCCTCGTGGTGACCAGCTACGAGACGGACCGCGGCATCGACCTGGCCCCGCGCCAGGCCGTGGAGTACGCATGCGAGAAGGGGCACCGGTTCGAGATGCCCTTCTCGGTCGAGGCGGAGATCCCGCCGGAGTGGGAGTGCAAGGTCTGTGGGGCCCAGGCACTCCTCGTGGACGGCGATGTCCCTGAAGAGAAGAAGGGCAAGCCCGCGCGTACGCATTGGGACATGCTGATGGAGCGGCGCACCCGTGAGGAACTCGAAGAGGTCCTCGAGGAGCGCCTGGCGGTGCTGCGTTCCGGCGCGATGAACATCGCTGTTCATCCCCGTGACAGCCGCAAGTCGGCATAGTCCTGCCAGGGCCTGGCCCGAACAACAGCGCATCAGAAGACCGCGGGCGCCGTACGAGAAGTACGGCGCCCGCGGTCTTCGGTGCGTCCGGCGCGCGGTGCGCGCAGACAGGAACGGCTCAGTGCGTCAGTGGCGGGCGCGGTGGCTGGGGAGTGTCGCCCGGCTCGTCCTTGATGACCTCGCCCTGGACGACCTTGCCGTCGGGCCGGTGGATGCGGGCCTGCTGGAAGGCACCGCCGAGGGAGCCCGCGCCGGCCTCCCGGAGTTTGCGCTCGAACGTGCGCTCCGCCGAGCGGCTCACGATCTTCTGGACCGGCGGCAGCAGCAGGAGCAGGCCCACCGCGTCCGACGCCAGACCCGGGATCATCAGCAGCAGGCCGCCCAGCATCATCAGGCCGTTGCCCTCGCTCTCGGGCCTGGCCGCTTCGGGCATCACGCCACTCTGCTGCTGTTGCAGCGCCTCGGAGAGCTTACGGAAGGCCCGTCGTCCGGCGCGCTTGATGACGACCGCGCCGAGGACGAGACCCGCCAGCAGGACGAGGAGGACCACCAGCCCGCTGGTCGCCCCCGCGACCAGCGTGAGCAGCCAGATCTCCAGCACGAGCCACGCTGCGACGCCCAGCGGCAGGAACGTACGCAGCCGGGAGCGCTTGGGCGGGGCAGGAGGCAGCGGGGTCTGGGCGCCAGTCGTCATGCCTCCAGTGTGCCTGGCCCAGGCTCAGCGCGGGATAAGGCCGCCATCAGCTGTTTCTGTGAGCGGCCGCCCCGTGAGCGGCGCGCGCTCACGCCGTCGAGGACTTGCCGCCGCGTCCCGTGACCTTGCCGACCCGCTCCCCCACGCCCCACGCCGTGACGCGCCACAGCGCCTCGACGAGGATGTCCCGGCTCATCTTGGAATCGCCGAGTTCGCGCTCGACGAACGTGATGGGCACCTCGATCACGTGGTAGCCGGCCCTGACCGCGCGGCGGGCCAGGTCGACCTGGAAGCAGTAGCCCTGGGAGGCGACCTCGTCGAGGCCGAGCCCCTCCAGGGTCTCGCGGCGGAAGGCGCGGTAGCCGCCGGTGATGTCGCGCAGCGGCAGATCGAGCGCCAGCCGGCTGTAGAGGCTGCCGCCCCGGGAGATCACCTCGCGGGACTTCGGCCAGTTCACCACCCGGCCGCCCGGCACCCAGCGGGAGCCCAGCACCAGGTCGGCACTCTTGAGGGCGGTGAGCAGACGGGGCAGTTCCTCGGGCTGGTGGGAGCCGTCGGCGTCCATCTCGATCAGCACGCCGTAGTCGCGCTCGAGGCCCCAGCGGAAGCCCGCGAGGTAGGCGGCGCCCAGGCCTTCCTTGCCCTTGCGGTGCAGCACGTGGACCTGGTCGTCCTCGACGGCCAGTTCGTCGGCCAGCTTGCCCGTGCCGTCCGGGCTGTTGTCGTCGGCCACGAGTACGTGCACCTCGGGGACGGCCTTGCGTACCCGGCCGACGATGCTCTTGATGTTCTCCGCCTCGTTGTAGGTCGGGATGATCACCAAGGCCGTGCCGAGCGGGCCGAACTTCCTCACCTGGGCTTCTCCCGCGAGGGTTCCGTCGCCGTCGTTCACTGCTGCCCCTTCATGTTCATACGCAGGGGTCCACCATAGTGGGCCCGGCCTGCGATGACGTGACAGGACGTTCGAATCGTGGTGCCGAATCCGAAAGACGGGGGTAACAGCGCGCACCCCGGGGGCGGACGTGCGGCGGATGGGGGCCCGGCGCCCTTCGGGCCGACCTGGGATCCGCTGGCTGCGGATCGACCGAAAGCCGTTGTCTACTGAGCGCGCGGGCCCCACCCGGGTCACACCTCCCCGACCGGCCGGAACGTTCCCTCGGCGCTGCGCCGGCCTGAGCCTGGCTCCCAGTGACGGTGCCCCGGTGCGGCACACCGTCCCTGACCCGGCGGCGCCGCGGCGAGTGCTCGGACGTTCCCCGGTCGGGCGTCCGGTGGTGGACTCGGCCGAACCTACCGGCCTCCTGCGGCCGCCTGTCAACAGCCGTTCGACCTGCGCATCTCGCGTCAAAGCCCTGGTCAGGGCCGAGGATACGCAGGTCGCGCGACGGGGGCGCGGCGCGCGACTTCATGCGCGCCACCCCCGTAGATCACTCGCCCGGCCCTACGAAGACCGTGCGTCCGCCCACCACGGTGCGCAGACAGACGGGCAGGTCGCGCCCCGGAGTGAGGTCGGGCAGACCGGGGGTGCCGGAGCGGGGATCCGTCGACCAGCGGGCGACGCGGTCGTCCGGGGCCTGGACGACGAGTTCGCCGGTGCGCCAGACGGCGTAGTCGGCGGGGGCGCCCGGGACCAGAACGCCCGCGTCGTCCCGTCCGACGGCCCGCCAGCCGCCGCGCGTGTGCGCCGTGAACGCGGCGCGCACGGAGACGCGGTGCTCCGGGGTGCGGTGGAAGGCGGCGGCCCGGACCGTGCCCCACGGGTCGAGCGGGGTCACGGGGCTGTCGGAGCCGAAGGCGAGCGGGACACCGGCGCGCAGCAGGGCCGCGAAGGGGTTCAGACCGCGTGCCCGCTCCGCTCCCAGACGCCGTGCGTACATGCCCTCCTCGCCGCCCCACAGGGCGTCGAATGCGGGCTGCACCGAGGCCGTGAGGCCGAGCTCGGCGAAGGCGGCGACCCCTTCCGGGGTGAGCATCTCGGCGTGTTCGACGCGGTGCCGGGCGGCCCGGACCCTGGCGAGCCCGACCTTCTCGGCGGCCGCGCGCACACCCTCCACCACGGAGTCCACGGCCGCGTCGCCGATGGCGTGGAAACCGGCTTGCAGGCCCGCCTCGGTGCAGGCCACGACGTGCGCCGCGACCGCATCGGCGTCCAGGTAGGCGATGCCGGTGTGCGCGGCGTCGGCGTACGGCTGGTGCAGACAGGCCGTGTGCGAGCCGAGGGCGCCGTCGACGAACAGGTCTCCCGCGGCGCCGGTCGCGCCCAGTTCCCTCGCCTTGGCTACGTCCTGCTCGGCCCAGTAGCCGACGACACGCGGCCCGGGCTCCTCCCCCGCGAGGCGCAGCAGGCCGGTGAAGTCGTTCTCGGAGGAGATCTCCGGCCCGGCGCACTCGTGGAGCGTGCCGATGCCGAGCGACGCGGCGTGCGCGAGCGCGACGCGCTGCGCCTCGGTGCGCTGCCGGGGCGTCACGGCCGCGAACGCGGCGGCCCGCACGGCGTGGTGGGCGTCGGCGGTGAGCGGTCCGTCCACCCGGGCGACGTCGGGCACCAGATCGAGCAGGGCGGTGCTCACGACCGCCGAGTGGACGTCGATCCGGCTGAGGTAGAGGGGCCGGTGTCCGGTGGCCTCGTCGAGTTCGGCGCGCGTCGGGGGCCGGCCTCCGGGCCAGCGGGCCGCGTCCCAGCCGTGCCCGAGCAGCACCCGGTCGTCCGGGCGGGCGGCGGCGAAGTCCCTGACGAGGGAGAGGGCGGCCTCCAGCGTGGGGGCGCCGGAGAGGTCGAGCCCGGTCAGGGCCAGGCCGGTGGCAGTCGTGTGCACATGCGCATCGGTGAACGCCGGGGTGACCAGCGCCCCGTCCAGGTCGACCACCTCGTCGACCCCGTCCGCGAAACCGTCGGCGGCCCCTTCGGATCCCACCCAGGCGATCTGTCCCCGCTCCACGACCATCGCGGTGGCGAAGGGGTCGGCGGGGCTGTGGACCTCTCCACGGCGGAGAAGAACGGTTCTGGGCGGGGCGGTGGACTCACTCATGCAGCACAGTCTCACAGGGACGGGGGCGACTCCTGAACCAGGGGCGCGGGGACCGGCGTGGTCGACCCCGCACGACCCGCACACCCGGCATGACCCGCATGAACCGCACGACCCGCGACCCGCACCCCCTCGCACGGCCCGCACACCTCGCACGACCGCCGCGCGCACGACCCGCAGGCGATAACCGGCGCTCAGATCAGCGGCGGCCGCGCCTCGTACGGTGTGGACAGCACCACCGTCGTCCGCGTCGACACCCCCGCCAGCGACCGCACCCGCGCCAGCAGCTCCTCCAGCTCGTGCGGCGTCGCGACCCGCACCTTCAGGATGTAGTTCTCGTCGCCGGCGACACTGTGGCACGCCTCGATCTCCGGCACGCCGGCCAGCCGGTCCGCGATGTCGTCCGGTGCGCTGGGGTCGAACGGTTTCACCGAGATGAACGCCGTCATCGGCAGCCCCACGGCCTCAGGGTCGACGACGGCGGCATAGCCCCGGATGACGCCCCGCTGCTCCAGCCGCCGCACCCGCTGATGCACGGCCGACGTGGACAGCCCCGTGGCCTTGCCCAGGTCGGTGTAGCTCATCCGCCCGTCCTTGACGAGCAGCTGCACGATCTGTCGGTCCAGCTCCTCCATGGCGCAAGAACCTACAGTGCGGTTGATCTCCTCGGACACCCGAGGAGCCCAGGAGGGCATCTGCGCAGGGCATGTGACGAACGCCACAGGCCTCGAACAGTCTCCGTGATGTTCTCGTGATTACCGCCCAGGGGGGACGGGAAGTGCTTGCTGTGGCCGAGGCCGCAGTGCCTGTGACGGCCCAGTCCGAGGGGGAGATCCCAATGCAGAGTCTTAAGCGCCCTGGTCGCACCGCACCCAAGCGGCAGCAGCTCGTCGTCGAGCCCGAGCCGGAGGGCGTCGAACCCGACGTCTTCGACGACGAACTCGACGCCTACGACACGTTCGAGATGTTCCGGGTCGTCTGCCCGGACTGCGCGCAGCCCATCGCCCTGCTGGCGGACGAGGAAGTGCTGCCGGAGCACGCGATGTGCGCCTCGCCGTGGAACCCCTTCGGGCTCACCGTCTGCGCCGGAACCGGCCGCAGGGCCACGGACGCCCGCCCCGCGGACGAGTCCGTGGAACCCCAGGAGCAGGACACCGCACTGCTGCTGACGCTCCCTCAGGGGCTCGACTGGCGGACCCAGCCCTTCTCGCACGTCGGCGGCCCGGGGTCACGCCCCATCAGGGTTCCTGTCTTGCGCCGCCAGGCGGCCTGAGCGCGGACTCTCATCGCCCGCCCGCCCCACCCCCGTAGCTGCCCCGCACCACGGCCCGCAGACCGCCGTGGTGCGGTTCAGTGTGCGCGCGGCCGCGCGCGGCACTGAACGAACGCCCGATTCCACCTTCCGGTGACCTGTCCGGGGTTTGCCGCGTTGCCCTGGCATGACCCCCATCTCCTCAGCGACAGGGCGTCAGCGCCTCCTGTACGTCCCGCCGCCCGCAGAATCGGTTCGGCCGACTCCGCCCCGCTACCAGGACCCGCCGATCTACCGCGACTTGATGCGCACGTGGGCCGACGGCGGCCGCACCCTCCCGGGCCGGCACGACCCGGAGTGGATGCGGCTCTCAGCCCCCTGGCGGGGCCTCGACCAGTTCAGCGTCCCTCTGGACCGACGAGATGACGGGCGATGACCATCCGCTGGATCTGGTTGGTGCCCTCCACGATCTGCAGCACCTTGGCCTCGCGCATGTAGCGCTCGGCCGGGAAGTCGGCGGTGTAGCCGTAGCCGCCGAGGATCTGCACGGCGTCGGTGGTGACCCGCATCGCCGTGTCGGTGCAGTGCAGCTTGGCCATGGCGGCCTGCTTCGCGAACGGCCGGCCCGCGTCCTTCAGCCGTGCCGCCGCGAGGTAGAGCGCACGCCCGGCCTCGATCTGGGTGGCCATGTCGGCAAGCATGAAGCGCAGTCCCTGGAAGTCGGCGATCGGCTTGCCGAACTGGCGCCTCTCGGCCGCGTAGGCCACCGCCTCGTCGAGCGCGGCCTGCGCCACGCCGATCGCGCACGCCGAGATGCCGAGCCGCCCCGAGTCGAGCGACGACAGGGCGATCGCGAAACCCTGCCCCTCCTCGCCGATGCGCCGGTCGTCGGGGATCCGGACGCCGTCGAAGTGCACCTGGGCGGTGGGCGAGCCCTTCATGCCCATCTTCTTCTCGGGCACCGCGGCGCTCACGCCCGCCGCGTCTCCCGGCACCAGGAAGGCCGTGATCCCGCGCGGCCCCTCCTCGCCGGTGCGGGCCATGACCGTGTAGAAATCGGCGATCCCGCCATGGGTGATCCAGGACTTGGTGCCGGTGATCACCCAGTCGTCGCCGTCGCGCACGGCCTTGGTGCGCAGGGCCGCCGCGTCCGATCCGGAGTGCGGCTCGGAGAGGCAGTAGGCACCGAGCAGGCCGCCGCCGAGCATCGCCGGCAGGTGCTCGACCTGCTGCTCCTTGGTGCCGTAGGCGGCGAGGGCGTAGGAGGCCAGGGAGTGCACGCTGACCCCGAGGCCGACGGTGAGGCGGGCCGCGGCGAGTTCCTCCAGGACCTGGAGATAGACCTCGTAGGGCTGGTCGCCACCCCCGTACTCGGAGTCGTACGGCAGGCCGAGCAGCCCGGAGCGGGAGAGCAGTGTGAACAGCTCACGCGGGAAGCGGCCGGCGTCCTCCTCCTCGGCCGCCTTCGGGGTGATCTCCTGCTGCGCGATGTCGCGCACGAGCGAGATCAGGTCCCGGGCCTCCTCCGTGGGCAGTTGTCGGTCCACCGGCTGCGGGGCGCGGTCGGGCATGGCGACGCTCTCCTCCCTGTCGGGCACTGGCGGACGGGCCCATGGGTGGGGGCGACGCCGCCGGGTCGTTCTGGTGCCTGGCCGATGCTTGCAGTCCCGGGTCTCGGAAGCTGCTGACCAGCGGCTGTGCGCTGTGAGTATGCCCGATCGGAGGCATCGAGTCACCAGTTAACGACCGCTTACTTCAAGAAATGGCCGACTGCGTCCGGGGCGGCGAAATTGGTCCGCACCATTGACCAACTGGTCTAGTCCTCCTACTGTTTCGCTCCACCGATTCACCGCGTTCATGCCAATCGGCGCGCGTTCCCCTCTCCCCACGAGGAGACACCGGATGCACACCCCCCACCGTTCCCGCTTCCGGACCATCCTGTCCGCGGCCTGTTGCGCCGCCCTCGGCGCCGGCCTGCTGGCCGGCGCGGGCACCTCCGCCACCGCGGCGACCTCGGCTCAGGAGGCCGCCGCAGCATCGAAGGCCGCTCCCCGGGCCGAGGCCGCCGGATCCAAGGTCATCGGGTACTTCACCGAATGGGGCACCTACGACCGCAAGTACTACGTCAAGAACATCGAGACGTCCGGATCGGGCGGCAAACTCACCCACATCAACTACGCCTTCGGCAACGTCACCGGCGGCAGGTGCGCCATGGGCGACGGCTACGCCGCCACCGACCGGGCCTACACCGCCGCCGAGTCCGTCGACGGCAGGGCCGACACCTGGGACCAGCCGCTGCGCGGCAATTTCAACCAGCTGCGCAAGCTGAAGCAGAAGCACCCGAACCTCAAGGTCCTGTGGTCCTTCGGCGGCTGGACCTGGTCGGGCGGCTTCGGCGAGGCCGCGAGGAACCCGGCCGCCTTCGCCCAGTCCTGCTACGACCTCGTCGAGAACTCCAAGTGGGCCGACGTCTTCGACGGCATCGACATCGACTGGGAGTACCCGAACAGCTGCGGCGCCACCTGCGACACCAGCGGCAAGGCGGCCTTCCGCACCCTCATGCAGGCGCTGCGGGCCAAGTTCGGCGCGCGGAACCTCGTGACCGCGGCGATCACCGCCGACGCCACTCCGGGCGGCAAGATCGACGCGGCGGACTACGCGGGCGCCGCCCAGTACGTCGACTGGTACAACCCGATGACGTACGACTTCTTCGGCGCCTGGGACGCCACCGGCCCCACGGCCCCCCACTCGCCACTGACCTCGTACCCCGGCATTCCCAAGGCGGACTACCACAGCTCGGCGACCATCGCCAAGCTCAAGGGCCTCGGCATCCCCGCCTCGAAGCTGCTGCTCGGCATCGGCTTCTACGGCCGCGGCTGGACCGGCGTCACCCAGGCGGCCCCCGGCGGCACCGCGACCGGCCCGGCGGCGGGCACGTACGAGCAGGGCATCGAGGACTACAAGGTGCTCAGGACCAGGTGCCCGGCGACGGGGACGGTGGCCGGCACGGCGTACGCCAAGTGCGGTGCCAACTGGTGGAGTTACGACACCCCCGCGACCATCGGCACGAAGATGGACTACAAGAACCGGCAAGGCCTGGGCGGCACGTTCTTCTGGGAGCTGAGCGGCGACACGGCGAACGGCGAGCTGATCAGGGCGATCAGGTAGGAGACCGCCACAAGGGCGGAGGGCCTGCGGCGGCCTTCCGCCCCTCGCTCACAGGACCCGGCGCGCGGGTTGCGGCGCCGAGTGGGCGGGGTCGAGTTCCTCGATCGCGCGCAGGGCACCGCCGAGGGTCTTCACCAGCAGCTCGCACATGGTGTCCCGGGCCAGCTCGGGACGGTCGATCCATTCGAGCGTGGCACCCTCGACGCCGCACACCCAGGACAGCAGGCCCATCCGGGCCAGCGGGGTGATGTCGGCACGGCCGTACGCGCCCTCGGCGATGGTGGTCACGACGGCCTCGCGCACTCCGTCACGAATGGCGTGCACCTCGGTGTCGAAGCCGACGCCGCCGCTCACGATCGTGCGGTACGCGGCATGGTTGTGTTCGGCGTAGCGCAGATAGCTGTCGATGGTGCGCTGGACCCGGTCGACCGGGGGCAGTTCCAGACCGCTCGCCGCGAGGGTCAGCAGCTCGGCGACCGAGTCCTGCACGATGGCCAGGTAGTAGCCGCGCTTGGACTGGAAGTAGTAGTAGATCAGCCCCTTGGCGACGTGCGCCTGCCGGGCGATGTCGTCCATCGACAGGGCGTCGTAGGACGTGTCGGCGAACAACCTCCGCCCGATGGCGATGAGTTCGGCACGGCGCGCCATCGAGCGCTCGGTGCCGCGGGCTCTGGGGCGCGCGGCAGGCTGGGGACTGATATTCAATTTCGACCCTGGTCTCAACGGGCGGGGTGGGACCTCCGCAGTATGGCAGGCCTCACCCCTGGGCCGTGGGTCAGGTCACAGCAGCCCGAGCCGGGTCACGAGCATCGCGACGACCACGACGAGGATCCAGCCCAGGACGTGCTCGACGATCTTCGGGCCGTCGTCCCGGGGGCCGCCGGTGCGGGCGCGGAGGGCGGTGGCTGACTGTGCGGTCATGGCTGCTCACTGGGTAGCTGGTGCGGACGGACTCCCCCCGGAGTCCGTCCACCTTGCCAGCCGAGGCGGCCTCGCGGCCGTAAGGCCGGTCACACGCGGACGCCGACCGCCGCCAGTGCCTTGCGCTGGGCCGCGCTCGGGCGCGCCGGGAAGTAGAGGTAGCAGACGCCGCCGGTGCCCGAGACCACCTTGCCTGAGGCGTTGTACCTCTTGGTCCTGAGCCAGATGTTCTCCCATTCGCGCCGCCGGTAGACGCGCCGCACGGCCTCGTTGGTCGCCGAGAACGGATCGTTGGCGATCACGTCGCCGTCGGCCGTGAAGCCGACGACGGTCATCAGGTGCCCGGCGGTGCCGTACCCGGCGCCGGTCAGCTCCTCCTTCAGGAACGACTGGGACGTTATGGCCGGGATGCCCGCAGCGATCAGCGTCTCCAGGTCGGCGAGGGAGGCGAGCCGGGTGACGACGCCCTGCAGGTCCTTGAACGTGGCCGCGTACGCGGCGTTGAACGGCCAGTTGCCACACCCCGCGTACTGGTAGTCGTAGGTGAAACGGGCCGCGTGGCACACCTGCGGGTCGGCGTACGCGGGATCGACCCAGTCCAGTTGTTCCCCGGTGAGCCGGCCGCCCCAGTACTCGATGATCATCTGGGAGGAGGTCGGGCTGCACCAGGCCTCGCCGCCGTTGTCGTACTCGGGGTACTGGCCCTTGTGGATCTCCTGCGAGTAGCGCGGCACGGCCAGTTCCTTGACGAGGCCGGGCCGGGAGGCCGGGACGGTGAACCGGTCGGGCACGTCGGAGCCCATGACGCCGAGCCGCCACACCGTGGGGGTGAGCTTGGTGCCGGGCTTGCGGTAGAGGGTCAGGCGCAGCCGGCAGGAGGCGAGGCGCAGGCCGCTGGACGGGTCGTCGATCGCGAGCGTGTCGGTCCAGACACTGCTCCTGTCGTCGCTCTGGCCGTCGACCGACGTGCGCCGGATGTCCCGGTCGCCGGCCGCCCAGCGGCCCATGACGTACCAGGGCGTGCTGGAGCCGTCCGTGTAGGTGCCCTTGATCTCGACTTGGATCCAGGTGCCGGCGGGGGTGCGGGCGTTCCAGGAGACGATCGCCTCGGTGGCGGGGACGGCGAGCCGGTGGACGGGCGACGTCCAGGTGCCGTACTCCCAGGCGGCGGTTTTGCCGGTGTGCGGGTCCGTGTACCGGACCGTCCCGGCGGCCTTCGCGATCACCACACCCGGGCGGGTGCCCGCCACGGCCCGGGTGCCCTTCGCCGTGCCGCCGGACCAGTCGCCGTACGAGAACCAGGAGCGGTTGCCGACGGTGCGGGCCGGGACCGCCCGGGCGGGGTCGGCGGTGTCGGTCGTCATCGGAGCCTCGGGGTCGGCTGCCGCCGGGCCCGCGCCCGCGGTGACGGCGGCGGCCACCGCGGCGGCCAGGACGGTTCTGCGGGACGGCTGTTCAGCTCTGCGCATGGCGGGGCCCCCGGATGTCGGAGTCGGGCAGGTGCGGGACAGGTCCGCGCACGGCGGTCATATCCGTGCGTGCGCCACATATGAGCACAGCCCGCCCCGTCCTGCCAGCACTTCGACGCGCGCCGCGCCCACCAATATTGGCGTCGACCAGTGGCACCCGGGGCGGACCCGCCGGCCTGCGGCATCCGCGGGGCGGACGCCCTCGTTAGAGTGCTGAGCGAGATGAATCCGCCCTTCCGCCCCGCGCCGGGCCCCGCCGTCCGTGATCTGGCCGCCCGGATCCGCCGCCTGGCCCCCTCCTGCGGCCCGGTCCGGCTCATCGGCGTCGACGGGCACGCCGGATCCGGGAAGAGCACGTTCGCCACAGAGTTGGCCGCGGCGCTGGGCGGTGTGCCGGTACTGCGCCTCGACGACGTCGCGAGCCACGACGCGTTGTTCGACTGGACCGGACGCCTGCTGGACCAGGTCGTCGAACCGTTCGCCCGGGGCCGCACCGCGCACTACGCCCCCTACGACTGGAGGGCCCGCCGTTTCGGCTCCCCGCGCCCGCTCCCGCCCGCGCCGGTGGTCCTCGTCGAGGGCGTCGGTGCGGGACGAAGGGCGTTGCGCGCGCACCTGGCCCTGCTGCTGTGGATGGAGCTGCCGTGCGAGGAGGCCTGGGCGCGGGGCCGCTCACGGGACGGGGAGGAACAGCGGGAGTTCTGGGACGGGTGGGTCCCGGCGGAACGCCGGCATTTCACCGACGACCCCTCGCGGCCCTTCGCCGACCTCCTGGTACGGCAGCGGGACGAGGGATACGAGGTGCTCGCGGGACCTGCCGGGACGGTTGGCACGGACCAGCCCCTCACGCACGGTGACGGACCGCCCGCTGTGTGCTGAACTTGTGAAAGGCCTTGCGGGGCATCTTGCCGGAGTGCTCCAACTCGGCTTGACCGCTGGGCCGTACAGGTCTTACGTTCTCAATGAGCGGCATCGGAGCCGCCCACAGACGCGAAGCCCCCGGTTGTTCCCCCGTGATCGGGGGCTTCGTTCTGTCTTCTTCCGGATTTCCGGCCGCCGCCGGGCGCCGAGCGCTCACCCAGCGTCACCGCGCACGCGTCCGCCGCATCCGCTCCCACCTCGCCGAACGCCCCGTGAGGCACCCTACGGGGGCGCCGCCCCCGCGGGTACGATGCCCTCGTTGCGACCTGCGGACGGTTGCTTCGGCACGGTGCAACTCCGGTCCGTGGCACAGCGGTTCGAGCAGGGCAGCCGGCTGGGGGACGGCTCGTTGGCATACCGACGGGGGCACGGTTTGTGGGGGACGTGATGGACTTCGGCACGCAGGGCCCACAGGCCCCGGCCGACCTCGCATGGCTGCGAGGCGTGGACGCCTACACCATGGGCGCGTATCCGCAGGCGGAGGAGGAGTTCCGGGCCGCCGTGCGGATGGACTCCGGGATGGCCGACGGCTGGCTGGGACTGCACGCGCTGCGCGTGGACACCACGACCGCGCTGCTGCGGATGTTCCGGCACCGGGACCGCTTCGGCGAGCAGCGCACCCGCTACCGCCGTGCCCTCAACTCCTGGTACTGGCTGGGCTGGTGGGTGCAGCCGGTGCTGGAGAGCCCCCGTGATCTGCTGCTCGCGCACGCCTCCCACTGGCTGGACGGCCGGCACGTCCCCGAGCTGGACCGGGCCCTCGCGGGGCTGCCGCCCGTGGACACCGACCACCAGGTCCGCTTCCTGCACTCCTGCCGCGCCTATCTGGTCAAGGACTGGGAGCAACTGGTCCGCCACACCGACCCCCTGCTCGACGACCCGATGCTCGGCATCGAGGCGGGCCTGTTCGGCGGCATGGCCCGGGTGCGCCTGGAGATGTACGGCCAGGCCGAACCCCTGCTGTCGGCCGCGCTGATGCGCTGCCGCAGCGAGCAGCCCCAGCGCAAGGAGCTGCGCTACTGGCTGGCCCGGGCGCACGAGGGCACCGGCCGCAGCGCCGCCGCCCTGCCCCTGTACCGGGCGGTGCACCGCGTCGACCCCGCCTTCATGGACACCTCCGCCCGGCTCGCCGCCATCGCCGAGGGCGACGGGTACGACGACGCCACCGACCTCGCGGCGATCACGCTCACCGGCGCGGGTCAGGACGCCGTGGACGGGCCGGACGCATTCGACCCGCTCTTCGGTCCGGAAGGGCGCGATCTGCGACTGCCCGATCCCGAGCCGCCGATCGCTCCCCTGCCGCCGGTGGCGGGCCCGCCGTTCCGCGAGCGGAGCGGCCCCGCTCCTTCCCTGCCCGCCGGACCCACCGACCCTGCGTTACTGGAGGAGGCGCTCGCCGAGCTCGAACGCATGGTGGGTCTGGAGCCGGTGAAACGCCAGGTCAAGGCGTTGTCGGCGCAGCTGAACATGGCCCGGCTGCGCGCCGGGCAGGGCCTGCCGGTCCAGCCGCCGAAACGCCACTTCGTCTTCTCCGGCCCCTCCGGCACCGGCAAGACCACCGTCGCCCGCATCCTGGGCCGGGTCTTCTACGCCCTCGGACTGCTCGGCGGCGACCACCTGGTGGAGGCGCAGCGGGCCGACCTGGTCGGGGAGTACCTCGGGCAGACGGCCGTGAAGGCGAACGAACTGATCGACTCGGCCCTCGGGGGTGTCCTCTTCGTCGACGAGGCCTACTCCCTGTCCAACTCGGGCTACGGCAAGGGGGACGCGTACGGCGACGAGGCTCTGCAGGTGCTGCTGAAGCGGGCGGAGGACAACCGGGACCACCTGGTGGTGATCCTGGCCGGCTATCCGGAGGGCATGGACCGCCTGCTCGCCGCGAACCCCGGGCTGTCGTCCCGCTTCACCACCCGCGTCGACTTCCCCTCGTACCGGCCGCTCGAACTCACCGAGATCGGCAAGGTGCTCGCGGCCGGGAACGGCGACCTGTGGGACGAGGAGGCCCTCGACGAGCTGCGGTCCATCGCCGGGCACGTGGTGGACCAGGGGTGGATCGACGAGCTGGGCAACGGGCGGTTCCTGCGGACACTGTACGAGAAGAGCTGCGCGTACCGGGATCTGCGGCTGTCCGTGTACCCCGGGGCGCTGGGGCGGGACGATCTGGCGACGCTGCGGTTGCCGGATCTGATGCAGGCGTACGGAGAGGTGCTGTCGGGGCGGGGGCCCCAGGATCCGTCGGCGTGAGTTCATCGGCCGCGGGCCGGTGGGACCGGTCGCGCAGTTCCCCGCGGCCCCGGACAGGTGGGCGCGGCTCGCCTGCCTTCACGGCACCCACCCAGGGGCGCGGGGGAACTGCGCGACCAGCCCCCACGCGCCCGCAGCTGCGGTGCTAGGTCGCCAGCACCTCTTCACCGGACCTCGGCTCGGTCAGCCTCACCTCGCGCACCTGCCGGTGCGCGGGATCCCGCACCTCCCCCACCAGCAGCTCCAGCACGTCCTCCAGGGCGACGAGGCCCAGCACCTTCCCCGACCCGTCCGCGACCTGCGCCAGATGCGTCGCCGCGCGCCGCATCACCGTCAGCGCGTCGTCCAACGGCAGCTCGGACCGCAGGGTCGTCATGGGGCGCCACAGGTGCTGCGGCACGGCCCGGTCCGAGTCCTCCAGGTCGAGGACGTCCTTGACGTGCAGGTAGCCCATGAACGCGCCGTTGTCGGCGGCGACCGGGAACCGGGAGTAGCCGGTGCGGGCCGTGAGCTCCACGATCCGCCCGGGGGTGACCGACGGGCTGACCGTCACCAGCGACTCCCGCTTGAGCAGGACGTCCGTCACCGGGCGGGAGCCCAGTTCCAGGGCGTCCTCCAGGCGTTCGGCCTCCTCCGGGTCGAGCAGACCCGCCTGGCCTGCGTCCTCCACCAGCCGGTTGAGCTGTTCGCTGGTGAAGACGGCCTCGACCTCGTCCTTGGGTTCGACGTGGAAGAGCCGCAGGATGCCCTGGGAGACCGCGCCGAGGGCGGCGGTGATCGGCTTGCAGAAGCGGGCGAACCAGACCAGGCCGGGGCTGAGCCACAGCGCGACCTTCTCGGGGGCCGCCATCGCCAGGTTCTTCGGGACCATCTCGCCGATGACGAGGTGGAAGAAGACCACGGCGGCGAGGGCGATGACGTAGGTCAGCGGGTGGATCATGCCGTGCGGCAGGTGGATCCACTCGAAGACCGGCTCGAGCAGGTGCGCGACCGTCGGTTCGGCGACCGCGCCCAGGGTCAGCGAGCAGACGGTGATGCCGAACTGGGCCGCCGCCATCATCTGCGGAAGCCGCTCCAGCCCGTAGAGGAC
Source organism: Streptomyces sp. NPDC047880 (assembly GCF_040706515.1). Taxonomy (NCBI): domain Bacteria; kingdom Bacillati; phylum Actinomycetota; class Actinomycetes; order Kitasatosporales; family Streptomycetaceae; genus Streptomyces; species Streptomyces sp. NPDC047880. The sequence goes on from NZ_JBEZOK010000030.1 coordinate 64,465, forward strand.
CTGCCGGGAGCGGGCCGTGCCGAGCGGTTCGATCTGGCTGCGGCGTACGGAGACGAGCGCGAACTCGGCGCCGACGAAGAAGCCGTTGGCGAGCACGAGCAGCGCGGCGAAGAGAAGCTGGAGCACGCTCATCGGACGGCCTCCGCCATGGAGACCATCGGGGCGGTCCGCACCAGCCGGATCCGCTCCGCGCGGTAGTGGCCGACCTGGCGCACCGACAGCCGCCAGCCGGGCAGTTCCGTCTTGTCGCCGACGGCCGGGATACGGCCCAGCAGGTCGGCGATCAGGCCCGCGACGGTCTCGTAGGGGCCCTCGGGCACCTCGAGGCCTATGCGCTGCAGGACGTCGACGCGGCAGCTGCCGTCGACGTCCCAGGCGGGCTTGCCGTCCTCCGGCGGCGCGGCGGCCAGCTCGGGCAGGTCGTGTCCGTCGTGCTCGTCGCGGACCTCGCCGACGATCTCCTCGACGATGTCCTCCAGCGTGACGACACCGGCGGTGCCGCCGTACTCGTCGACGACGACCGCGATGGGCTGCTCGCTGCGCAGGCGGGTGAGGAGCGGCCGGACGGGCAGCGTCTCGGGGACGAGCAGCGCCGGGCGTGCGATGCGGCCGACGGGGGTGCGCAGCCGGTCCTGGACGGGCACGGCCAGGGCGTCCTTGAGGTGGGCCATGCCGACGACCTCGTCGATCTTCTCCCGGTAGACGGGGAAGCGGGACAGGCCGGTGGCGCGGGTCAGGTTGACGACGTCCTCGGCGGTGGCGGAGGACTGCAGGGCGCTGACCTTCACGCGCGGCGTCATCACGTGCTGTGCGGTGAGCTCGCCCAGCGACAGGGTGCGGACGAACAGGTCGGCCGTGTCCTGTTCCAGGGCGCCGGCCAGGGCCGAGTGGCGGGCCAGGGAGACGAGTTCGCCGGGGGTGCGGGCGGAGGCCAGCTCCTCGGCGGGCTCGATGCCCAGGGCGCGCACGAGCCGGTTCGCGACGGCGTTGAGGCCGGCGATGACCGGCCGGAACAGCCGGGCGAAGACGTGCTGCGGGCCCGCGACGAAGCGGGCGACCTGCAGCGGCCGGGACACCGCCCAGTTCTTGGGCAGCAGCTCGCCGATCACCATCTGCACGGCGGAGGCCAGCAGCATGCCGACCACGACCGTGACACCGGAGACGGCGCCCTCGGGGATGCCGATCGCGGTGAACGGGCCGTGCAGCAGCCGGGCGAGCGCCGGTTCGGCGAGCATGCCGACGACGAGGGAGGTGATGGTGATGCCGAGCTGGGTGCCGGAGAGCTGGAAGGACAGTTCCTTGAGCGATTCCACGACACGCTGGGCGCGCCGGTCGCCCTCGGCGGCGGCCTTCTCGGCCTCGGGCCGCTCGACCGTCACGAGTCCGAATTCGGCCGCCACGAAGAATCCGTTGGCGAGGATCAGCAGGAACGCGGCTGCGAGGAGCAGCAGGGGGGTGGTCATGATGCCGCCGCCTCCGCACGGTCGTGGACCTCGAACACGGGGTCCGCGCTATGTCGGCAGGGGGCGGCGCAGGTACTGCAGGACGATCCGTCCATCGCCGGAGAGGGTCACTCCTCGGTTAGCAGGTGGCCCCGTCGCGCCGGGCGGTGCGGCAGGGGCGAAGGCGCGTCCGTTCGCGCCTCCGCCCAACAGATTAATCAAGACACCGCCCGGTAGGGCAGTGGCGACCGGCGTGAGCTTCCCCCGGGTCAGCCCCGGTGTCCCTCGGGGTCCGCCGCGGAACGGGCCTCGACGAGGGCCCGCAGGGCACGGGCGTCGGCGATGGCGCGCTGCTTGGCGAGGCCCGGCTGGATGCCCAGAGCAGGCAGGCTGGTGCCGTCGCTGAGGTTGAGGAACACCCAGGGGTCGCCGGGCCGGAGGGTCACCTGGAGGATCTCCGCCCACTCCAGCCGGCGCTTGTTCGTGAGATTGACGACAGTCACGCCGTCCTCGTCGACGGCGACCTTGGGCCGCGCCAGCAGGAGCAGCACGGCGTCCAGCAGGAGCGCCGTGAAGACGAAGCTGGCCCGCTCGCCGGGGCTGAGCTGCTTCAGCAGCATCGCGACGGCCGTGATCACGACGAAGATCGCGACGGCCGCGGTCAGCAGCACCACGCGGGTGCTGCCCGGCCGGAACGTGACGGGCAGGGTGGGCAGATCGGACATCTCGCGTACGCCCCTCAGAGACGGCAGGCGTGGATGGCCGTGGTCAGGATGGCCCGGGCGCCGATGTCGTACAGGTCGTCCATGATCCGCTGGGCTTCCTTGGCCGGGACCATCGCCCGGACGGCGACCCAGCCCTCGTTGTGCAGCGGGGAGACGGTCGGGGACTCCAGGCCGGGCGTGAGGGCGACGGCCTTCTCCAACTGCTCGACACGGCAGTCGTAGTCCATCATCACGTACGTCCGGGCGACCAGGACGCCCTGGAGGCGGCGCAGGAACTGCTGCACCTTGGGGTCGTCGGCGTCCGCGCCGGTGCGGCGGATCACGACGGCCTCGGACTGCATGATCGGCTCGCCGGCGACCTCCAGGCCCGCGTTGCGCAGCGAGGTCCCGGTCTCGACGACGTCGGCGATGACCTGGGCGACGCCGAGCTGGATGGCGGTCTCGACGGCACCGTCGAGGTGGACGACGGAGGCGTCGATGCCGTGTTCGGCGAGGTGGGCCGCGACGATGCCCTCGTAGGAGGTGGCGATCGTCTTGCCCGTCAGGTCCGCCAGGCCGCCGATCGTGCCGGGCTTGGTGGCGTAGCGGAAGGTGGAGCGGGCGAAGCCGAGGGCGAGGATCTCCTCGGCTTCGGCGCCGGAGTCGATGAGCAGGTCCCGGCCGGTGAGGCCGATGTCCAGCTGCCCGGAGGCGACGTAGATCGCGATGTCGCGGGGGCGGAGGTAGAAGAACTCGACCTCGTTCACCGGGTCGACGATCCGCAGTTCCTTGGACTCGCGGCGCTGCTGGTAGCCGGCCTCATGCAGCATCTCCGCCGCAGGGCCGGACAGGGAACCCTTGTTGGGGACGGCGATGCGCAGCATGAGGTCGGCTTCCTTTGCGTGGTGTGGGACGGGAACGGGTGCGGCTCAGAGGTGGGCGTAGACGTCGTCGAGGGAGATGCCGCGGGCGACCATCATCACCTGGACGTGGTACAGCAGCTGCGAGATCTCCTCGGCGGCGGCTTCCTTGCCCTCGTACTCGGCGGCCATCCACACCTCGGCGGCCTCTTCGACGACCTTCTTGCCGATGGCGTGGACGCCCTTGCCGACCAGTTCTGCGGTGCGGGAAGTGGCGGGGTCGCCCTGGGCGGCCTTGTGCTGGAGCTCGGTGAAGAGCTCCTCGAACGTCTTCTTGGACATGGTGACGCTCAGCCTATGCCACACCCGCCTTCCGTCAGCGCCAGGGTTCGGATACTGAGCGGAGGGTGGCCGCGGTCGCCACCGCCGCCGTCACCGCCTCGTGCCCCTTGTCCTCGTTCGAGCCCTCGATTCCGGCGCGGTCCAGGGCCTGCTCCTCGGTGTCGCAGGTCAGCACGCCGAAGCCGACGGGGACGCCGGTGTCGACGGAGACCTGGGTGAGGCCCTGGGTCACGCCCTGGCACACGTACTCGAAGTGGGGGGTTCCGCCGCGGATGACGACGCCGAGGGCGACGATCGCGTCGTAGCCGCGGCCGGCGAGGACCTTGGCGACGACCGGGAGCTCCCAGCTGCCGGGGACCCTGAGCAGGGTCGGCTCGTCGATGCCCAGGTCGTGCAGGGCGCGCAGGGCGCCGTCGACCAGGCCGTTCATCACCTTCTCGTGCCACTGTGCCGCGATGACGGCGACCCGGAGGTCACCCACATTGCGTACGGACAGCTCCGGTGCACCCTTGCCGCTCACGTTGCTCCCTCTGTGCTCTCTTACTGGTTGCCGCAGGCCGGCACGGTGGTCGTGTCCAGCCAGGGCAGGTCGTGGCCCATCCGGTCCCGCTTGGTGCGCAGGTAGCGGAGGTTGTGCTCGCCGGCGTTCACGGGCATCGGCACGCGGGCCTTGACCGCGATGCCGTGGCGGACGAGCGCGTCGGTCTTGTCGGGGTTGTTGGTCAGCAGGCGGACGCCGCGCACGCCGAGGTCGGCGAGGATCTGCGCGCCTGCCGCGTAGTCGCGGGCGTCGGCGGGCAGGCCGAGTTCGAGGTTGGCGTCGAGGGTGTCGCGACCGCGTTCCTGGAGTTCGTAGGCGCGCAGCTTGGACATCAGGCCGATGCCGCGGCCCTCGTGTCCGCGCAGGTAGACCACGACGCCCCGGCCCTCCTCCTGGATGCGGGCGAGGGAGGCGTCGAGCTGGGGGCCGCAGTCGCAGCGGGCCGAGCCGAAGACGTCGCCGGTGAGGCATTCGGAGTGGACGCGGACGAGGACGTCCTGGCCGTCGCCGATCTCGCCGTGCACCAGGGCGACGTGTTCGACGCCGTCGACGATGGAGCGGTAGCCGTGGGCCGTGAAGGTGCCGTGGGCGGTGGGCAGTTGGGTCCTGGCCTCGCGGCGGACGGTGGGCTCGCTGCTGCGGCGGTAGGCGATCAGGTCCTCGATGGAGATGATCGTCAGGCCGTGCTTGCGCGCGAAGGGGATCAGCTCGGGCAGGCGCAGCATCGTGCCGTCCTCGCCTGCGATCTCGACGATGGCTCCGGCCGGGCGCAGGCCCGCGAGGCGGGCGAGGTCGACGGCGGCCTCGGTGTGGCCGTTGCGGGTGAGGACGCCGCCGGGCCGGGCGCGCAGCGGGAAGATGTGGCCCGGGCGGACGAAGTCGCGGGGTTCGGAGACCCCGTCGGCGAGCAGCCGGAGGGTGGTGGCGCGGTCGGAGGCGGAGATACCGGTGCTCACGCCGTGCGCGGCGGAGGCGTCGACGGAGACCGTGAACGCGGTCTTCATCGACTCGGTGTTGTCATCGACCATCTGCGGGAGCTTCAGCCGGTCCAGTTCGTCGCCCTCCATGGGGGCGCAGATCAGGCCGCGGCACTCGCTCATCATGAAGGCGACGATCTCGGGAGTGGCCTTCTCCGCGGCGATGACGAGGTCGCCCTCGTTCTCCCGGTCCTCGTCGTCGACGACCACGACGGGGCGGCCGACCGCGATGTCGGCGATGGCCTGCTCCACGGGGTCGAGCGTGAAGTGCTCGACGTCGTCGGTGCTGTACAGGGCGGTTGTGGCGCTCATGCCGGCGCTCCTTCCAGGGTGGGCCGCGCGGCCAGCCGCGAGCGCAGCCACCAGTCGCGCAGGCCCCACAGGACGAGCGCGCCGTAGATGACGTAGACGAAGCCGGAGAAGGCGTAGCCGTTGGCGAAGTTGAGGGGGACGCCGACGAGGTCGACGAGGAGCCAGGCGAACCAGAACTCGACCATGCCGCGGGCCTGGGCGTACATGGCGACGATGGTGCCGACGAAGATGTACGCGTCCGGCCAGGGGTCCCAGGACAGGGTCGGGTACGCCGTGAAGAGCACCGCCACCGCGACCGTGCCGACGGCGGCCGCCGCGACCATGGCCGCGCGCTCGCGCCAGGTGGCGAACCGGACGGCGATGTGGCCGTCTTCTCCCTGTCCCTTGCCGCGCTGCCACTGCCACCAGCCGTACAGGGCGACGATCATGACGACCGCCTGCTTGCCCGCGCTGCCGGTGAGGTGGCCGAAGAAGGCGCCGAAGAGAATGAGGCCGGCCAGGAACTGCACGGGCCAGGTCCAGATGGAACGCCGCCAGCCGAGGGCGAGGGCGGCCAGGCCGAAGAGGTTGCCGACCATGTCGGACCAGAGGATGTGCTGCCCGAAGAGGACGAACGCCTCGGAGTTCAGCGTGTTCACCGGCCGGCCTCCTGTGCGCGGTCGCCCAGCATCCGCTCGACGTACTTGGCGATGACGTCCACTTCGAGGTTGACCGGGTCGCCGGGCTGCTTGTGGCCGAGCGTGGTCAGGTCGAGGGTGGTGGGGATGAGGCTGACCGTGAAGTGGTCGGGGCCGGCGTCGACGACGGTGAGGCTGATGCCGTCGACGGTGATGGAGCCCTTCTCGACGACGTACCGGGTGAGGTCCGCGGGCAGGGAGATCTTCACGATCTCCCAGTTCTCGGAGGGCTTGCGCTCCAGGATCTCGCCGGTGCCGTCCACGTGGCCCTGCACGATGTGCCCGCCGAGGCGTTCGCCGACGGCCATGGGGCGTTCGAGGTTGACGCGGGAGCCGGCCTTCAGGGCGCCGAGGCTGGAGCGGTTCAGGGTCTCGGCCATGACGTCGGCCGTGAACTCGTCGCCCTCGTGGTCGACGACCGTGAGGCACACCCCGTTCACGGCGATCGAGTCGCCGTGCTTGGCGCCTTGGGTGACGACCGGTCCTCGCAGGCGGAATCGACAGGCGTCGTCGAGGGTCTCGACGGCGGTGACCTCGCCCAGCTCTTCGACGATTCCGGTGAACACTTCCCGGGTCCTCCTGCCTCTTCGGGCACGGACTCCGGGGCTGTCGATGACGACAGAAATCACGAGCAGGGACACCGGGGACTACGCCGGACGGAGCCCGTCACGACGGACGGACTTCTCGGCGGCGCGCACGAATGCCCGCTCGCCGCGCACTGCCTCCCATCCGGACTTTAACCGTCGGTCCAGGAATTTCACCTGGTCAACCGGCCGCTGGAGGCGACCGGGTCGCGGACTGTAACCGCCGGTTCGGACTTTCACCGACCCCGGAGTGCGCTGCTACTGGTACAGGGCCAGTGTGCCACGCCTGATCGACGTGCAAAGAGGCGAAGCGTGTGGGCTGCCTCACAGAACGTGTCGCCCCCCTTCCCCAGCGCGACAGGCGCCCCAACTGCCGCACCGGCCCACCCTCTTGCGACCCGGGGTATTGGTACACACCTATTGACGATGTGGTCTAGTCCTTTCTAAGGTCGTCGTCAGGGTCGGCTCACCCCCACGGACCGGCCCGGCGGCGGTGACGACGGCCCTTGCCCGCCGTCGGGCCTTCTCAGCCGCGGCCGCTCCCCGGTGCGAACAGTTCCTCCTGAGCGCGGTCCCGGGCCGTCAGCAGCGCACCACGCAGGACCGCGCCACCACCCAGGTCGGTGGCGCGTACTTCCGTGGGCAGCGGCGTCATCCGGGCCAGCCGGTCCTGCACCCGCTGGGCGAGCTCGACGCCCCCGGCCCGGCCGACTTCCCCGCCGAGGACCACGCAGCCGGGGTCCAGGATCGCGACGACCGAGGCGACGCCGACGGCCAGACGGTCGGCGAGGGCGTCGAGGAAGGCGACAGCCGGAGCGGGCCCGTCGAGGGACTCGGCCTCCTGCTGCCGCACCTGGGCGACCGCCCCCCGCACCACGTCGACGGCAGCCCGGACCACCCCCACCTCGGACGCCTCCGGCGAAACCCCGTGCTCCGCGGCCAGTTCCACGACCGCAGCCGACGCGGCCAGCGAGTGGAAACCGCCCTCACAATCCGTCGAACTCGGCAACGCGGCCGTGCCCGGGACCGGGAGGAAGCCGATCTCGCCGGTGCCGCCGGACGCGCCGCGGCGGAGGGCGCCGTCGAGGACCACGGCCGCTCCCGTGCCGTGACCCAGCCACAGCAGGACGAAGGTGTCCCGATCCTGGGCCGCCCCGTCGCGCTGCTCGGCCAGCGCCGCGAGGTTGGTCTCGTTCTCGACGCTGACACGGGCCTCGGGCAGCCGCTCCTGAAGGGTGGCGACGAGCCGGCGGTGCCACTGCGGCAGTCCGGTGGAGTGGCGCAGTTCGCCATTGGCCGGGTCGATCAGGCCGGGCGCCCCGATCCCCACGGTGTGCAGACGGTCGGCACCGGCCTCCTTCGCCACGCGCTCGACCAGCGTGACCGCCTGCTCCACCGCGGGGCCCGTGCCCGTGTCGCCCCCGATCGGCACCGACGCCTCGGCCAGCACCCGCCCGACCAGATCCGCGACGACCACGGCGACACCCTCGGTTCGCACGTCGAGGGCGGCCAGGTGCGCCCGGTCGGCGACGATGCCGTACACCTTCGCGTTGGGGCCGCGCCGCTGCTCGCCCGCCTCGCCGACCACCGCGACCAGTCCGGCGGCGGTGAGGCGTTCGACGAGGTCGGCGACGGACGGCCGGGACAGACCGGTCAGCTGTTTCAACTGCCCCGCCGTCAGCGGGCCTTCCTGCTGGAGCAGCCGCAGGGCGAGCCGGTCGTTGATGGCCCGGGCGGTGCTCGGTGATGCGGGCATGCGCGGATCCTCCCAGATCGGCGGAGCCGTCGACCGTGACCGACGGAAAAGCCCCCTTATTATCAGGCAGGGTTCCTGATAGTTTACGCCCGCATCAGTCAGGAACACGGCAGAAGCCTGGAGGGGGACCGCAGAATGGGCAACGTGGTCGACGAACTGCGCGAGGTGAAGCGGTCCCGGTACGCCGTGGCCGCGGTGTTCGCCGTACACGGCGCCGTGACCGGCTCGTTCGCGACCCGTGTGCCGTGGATCCAGGATCACGCGGGGGTGAGCGCGGGCCAGTTGGGGATCGCGCTCGCCTTCCCGGCGCTCGGCGCGTCCGTGGCGATGCCGCTCGCCGGCAGCATCACCCACCGCTTCGGCGCCCGGAACGCACTGCGCGGACTGATCGCCCTGTGGACGATGTCGCTGGTCCTGCCGTCCCTCTCCCCCAATCTCCTGACCCTCTGTCCGGCCCTGTTCACGTACGGCGCGACGGCCGGCATGGCCGACGTGGCGATGAACGCGCTGGGCGTCGAGGTCGAGAACCGTCTCGGGCGGTCGATCATGTCCGGGCTGCACGGCATGTGGAGCGCGGGCGCCCTCGCCGGTTCGGCGGCCGGCACCCTCGCCGCACACCTCGGGTCGGATGCCCGGCTGCACCACGTCCTGGCCGCCGCGGTGCTCACCGTCGTCGGTGTGGCGTCCTGCCAGTGGGTCCTCGACCTGCAGCCCGCCGAGGACGAGGAGCCGCCGCCGCGCTTCGCGCTGCCGCCCCGCTCGGCGCTGCTCATCGGTGCCATCGGGTTCTGCGCCGTGTTCGCGGAGGGCGCGAGCCTGGACTGGTCTGCGGTGTACCTGCGCGAGCAGCTGGAGACCTCCGCCGGTCTCGCGGCGGCGTGCACGACGGGCTTCACGCTCACCATGGCCGTCGCCCGGCTCGCCGGCGACCGGGTCGTGGACCGCTACGGCGCCGTGCGGACGGTGCGGGCGAGCGGTGTGTTCGCCGTCCTCGGCGGGCTGCTGATCGTCGTCGCGGACCATCCTGCGGTGGCCATGAGCGGCTTCGCGCTGATGGGTCTCGGCATCGCCGTCGTCGTGCCGCTGTGCTTCGCCGCGGCGGGCCGCAGCGGCTCCAACCCCAGCCTGGCCATCGCGGGAGTCGCGACCATCACGTACACCTCGGGGCTGATCGCGCCGAGCGCGATCGGCATGCTGGCGCAGGCCACCAGCCTGATGGTGTCGTTCTGCCTGGTGACGGCACTGTCCTGCGGCCTGGTGGCGTTCGCGGGCGTACTGCGCCCCGGCGAACGCACGAAGATCGGCCGGACGGAAGCGGCGGTTCCCGACCGGCGGCCCTGAGCGGACACGCGACCGTCCAGGAAGCCCGGGTCACCGCCTGCCCCGGCGGACCCCGACAATGGTCCGGACACGCGCAGGCACGACGAAAGCGAAACCGCACCATGGATCTCGGCGTCCGCTGGAAACTGCACGGCGACGGACGCACCCCGGCGCCCGGCGCGGTGGTCCGGCCCGACGAGCGGCTCTCCTGGCCCCGCACGGCCGGACTCGGCGCTCAGCACGTGGTGGCGATGTTCGGGGCGTCGTTCGTCGCGCCGGTCCTGATGGGCCTGGACCCGAACCTCGCGATCATGATGTCGGGCGTCGCGACGATCGTGTTCCTGCTGGCCACCCGCGGCAGCGTGCCCAGCTACCTGGGCTGCTCGCTCTCCTTCGTCGGTGTGGCGGCGGTCATCCGGGCGCAGGGCGGCAGCAGCGCGACCGTCACGGGAGCGGTGTTCGTCGTCGGGGGCGCGCTGTTCCTGGTGGGGCTCGCCGTACGGCGGTTCGGGGCGCGGATCATCCACGCCGCGATGCCGCCGATCGTGACCGGCGCGGTGGTGATGCTGATCGGCTTCAACCTGGCACCGGTGACGGCCTCGACGTACTGGCCGCAGGACCAGTGGACGGCTCTGCTGGTCATGCTGTTCACCGGTCTTGCGGTCGTGTGCCTGCGGGGCTTCTGGTCCCGCATCGCGATCTTCCTGGGGCTGGACTTCGGGTACGGCATCTCCTGGGTCTTCGACCTGGTCTTCGGCAAGATCCACTCGGTGGACGCGAGCGGCCGGCTGACCGACCACTGGCGGCTCGACCTGTCCGGCGTGGGCAAGGCCGACTGGATCGGGCTGCCGACCCTGCACGCCCCGTCGTTCGAATGGTCGGCGATCCTGGTCGCCCTGCCGGTCGTCATCGCCCTGGTCGCGGAGAACGCCGGGCATGTGAAGGCGGTCGGCGAGATGACCGGCGACTCGCTCGACGACAAGCTCGGCACGGCGATCGCGGCCGACGGCGTCGGCTCCATGCTGTCCACGGCGGTCGGCGGCCCGCCCAACACCACGTACTCCGAGAACATCGGCGTGATGGCCGCGACCCGCGTGTACTCGACGGCCGCGTACTGGGCCGCCGCCGGATTCGCCCTGCTGTTCGGCGTCTGCCCGAAGTTCGGCGCCGTGGTGGCGGCGATCCCGGGCGGGGTGCTCGGCGGCATCACCGTCATCCTGTACGGCATGATCGGTCTGCTGGGCTCGCAGATCTGGATCAACGCCAAGGTGGATCTGCGCAATCCGCTGAACCTGGTCCCCGCTGCGGCGGGCATCATCATCGGCGTCGGCAACGTGTCGCTGAAGTTCACGGACACGTTCTCGCTGAGCGGCATCGCGCTCGGCACGGTGGTCGTCATCACCGGCTACCACGCCCTGCGGGCCTTCGCACCGGCCCACTTGAAGACACAGGCGCCGCTGCTGGACGAGGGCACCTCCTCCTACGACGACGCCGCCGCGCCGGACGACGCCAGGTCGTAGGCGTAGGAGGCCGTGAAGGTCCCCGGCCTGCCCTTGCAGCCGTCCGACTCCCCCGGCAGCTTGACCCACAGGTAGGCGTCGATCCGCGGCGCGCCGGTGTTCAGCGTCGGGGTCCGGCCGAGTTTGCGGCCGGCCGGGTCGCACCACTCGCCGTCGGCCGGGGCGCCGTTGCCGTTGCGGCTGGTGTCGATGACCGCGCCCAGACCCGCCGGGCCGCCGAGCGCGTCGAGGACTTGCCGGTCGTAGGCGATCTCGTCGGCGGTGGTGTGGAAGTTGGAGACGTTGCTGAAGATGCCGTCGGACATCTCGGGCGAGGCGGCACCGGCCTGTCGCAGCCAGGCGGCCTGCTTGCCGGGCGCGTTCCAGCCCGAGTGCCCCGCGTCGAAGTACACCCGGGCCCGGGGGTTGGCGGCCTTCAGCACGCGGCCGGCCCGGGCCAGCGAGGCGAAGCGGTCGGCGCGTTCCGCCGCGGAGAGGCACTCGGCCTGGGCGACCGAGTCCGGCTCCAGGACGACGATGACCTCGCCGGAGCCGAGCCCCGCCGCGAACAGGTCGATCCAGGCGTCGTAGGCGTCCAGGCCGGGCGCCCCGCCCTGGGAGTGACCGCCGCAGTCCCGGCCCGGGATCGCGTAGGGCACCAGGACGGGCACCCGGCCCGTCGCGGCGCCGCCCGACGTGACCGCGGCGACCCGGGCGGTGACGGTCTGCGGGGAGTGGTCGGCGAACCAGACGGCCGCCGGCTGCTCGGCGATACGGGACGCGATGACCGCGTGCCGCGGGTCGCCGGAGTGGGAGCGGACCCACTCCAGCACCTGGGAGTCGGGGTGGCGGTAGAGCCGCCCGGGCACGGTGGTGGGCGGCTCCCGCTTCGTCTCAGTCCTCGACGGCGCGGGGCTCTGCGTCCGCCGTACGGACGGCGACGGCGAGGGCGAGGCGGGCCCGGCGGTGGCCGGGGCGGACGACGACGGCACGGCCGGCAGGGGCGCAAGGCGGGGCGACGCCGACACCTCGGGGGGTGCGGCCTCGTCCGAGGCCCGCCTGTCGTCGAACGCGGCGAGAACGCCCGCGACCGCTCCGGCCGCCACGACGAGCGAGGCCGCCACGACCATCGCGCCGCGCCGGGCGGCGCGCCTGCGACCGGCCCTGCGGGCGGCCAGGCGCTGGGCACGCGAGCCTGACACGGTGTTGCTCCCCCTCCCCCTGCGGCGGGCGGAGTTCCCCCGTTTCGGGGAAGCGCCGGGCCTGCCGGTACTCCCGCCAGCCTAGAGCTGCGACTCTGCCCGCATGCCGCGATGCGAACAAGTCCCCCCGGCCGTGGACACCCCGGTGGACGCCGTCATCTCCCGGATGCGCGCCCTCGACGCGGCCCTGCACCCACGGGACGGAGTGGCGGTCTTCAACCGTGTCTACCTCGCTGTGACGGAGGCGGTGGACCGGTACGTCGACGCCGGCCGGTTCGCGGACGCCCATGCCGCGATCACGCTGGACGTACGGTTCGCGCAGCGGTACCTCGCGGCCGTCGGGACGGCGGCGGACGAGGGGCGTCCGCCCGCCTGCTGGCGGCCGCTGTTCCAGTTCCGCCGCCACCCCGGGGTACGTCCCCTGCAGTTCGCGCTGGCGGGCATCAACGCGCACATCGGGCACGATCTGGCGCTGGCCGTCGTGGACACCTGCCGTACGCTCGGCTGCGCTCCCGTCGATCTGGAGGACGAGTTCGACATGGTGGGCGATCTCCTCGTCTCGCTGGAGGAGCGCATCCGCGACGATCTGATGCCGGGGCCCGACCTGTTGCGGATCGCCGACCCGCTGACCCACCTGCTCGGCTCCTGGAGCCTCGACCGCGCCCGGGACGCCGCGTGGACGGCGGCCCGGGCTCTGTGGGTCCTGCGTGAACTCCCCGATGTCGCCGCGGAGTTCACGGAACGCCTGGACACGGCGGTGGGCTTCGCGGGGCGCATGCTGCTCACGCCCCTGGCCGAGCCCGGGTTCAGCTGATCCCCTAGTCCTCCGGCAGCTCGACGGGCGCGATCTCGTCGTAGACGTCGCCGGGGCCCGGGTTGGTCGGGTCGGTCGCACCGCCCAGGTGGTGCATGACGCCCCAGACCGCGTTGAGGGCGGTCTGGATCGCGCCCTCGGCCCAGCCGGCGGTCCAGGAGATGTCGTCACCGGCGAGGAAGATGCCGCGCTTGTCTGCCGGCAGCCGGTCCTGCATGAAGTGCGTGAACAGGCGCCGCTGGTAGCGGTAGTGTCCGGGCAGGTTGGCCTTGAACGCGCCCATGAAGTAGGGCTCGTTCTCCCAGGAGACCGTCACCGGGTTGCCGATGATGTGCTTGCGGATGTCGACCTTGGGATAGATCTCGCCGAGCGACTTCAGCATGACCTCCAGCCGCTCGTTCGCGGACAGCGGCAGCCACTTCAGGCTGTCGTCGCACCAGGTGTAGGAGAGGCAGATGACGGCGGGCTTGTCCGGGCCGTCGTCGAGCAGGTACGTGCCGCGCGTCATACGGTCGGTGAGCGTCATCGACATGACGTCCCGGCCGGTCTCCTCGTCCTTGTCCAGCCAGAAGGGGCGGTCCACCGGCACGAAGAGCTTCGAGGACTCCATGTAGTGGGTGCGCTCGATCGCGGTCCAGTGGTCGATCGGGAAGAGCGAGTCGTCGCAGGCGATCTTCGACAGCAGCATCCAGGACTGGGCGGTGAAGATCGCCGCCTGGTAGGTGCGGATGTCGCCGTGCGCGTCCGTCACCGTGATGCGGTTGCCGGCGGTGCGGTGCAGCCGGGTCACGGCCGGGCGGGGCTCGCCGCCCTCGTGCAGGGTCGCGAGCGATGTCCCCTGCGCCCAGTGGACGATCTTCTGCGGCTCGCGCTCCCACAGGCGCAGCGGCAGCTGCTGGGAGCCGCCGACGATGCCGCGGTGGTGGTCGTCGGCCTCGGTGTAGACGACGCGCAGGATCTCCAGGATGGAGTTCGGGAAGTCGGTGTCCCAGCCGCCCGTGCCGAAGCCGACCTGGCCGAAGATCTCGCGGTGGCGGAACGACTTGAACGCCTCGGAGTCGCACAGGAAGCCGTAGAAGGTCTGGTTGTCGAGCTTCTCGACGAGCTTGGACCAGATCTCGCGGATGCGCGGCACGTCCCGCTCGCGCAGGGCGCGGTTCATGTCGGAGAAGTCGGCGCCCTCCTCCAGGCACCGGCCCCAGGCCTCGGCGACGTCACGGTAGACCTGCGGCAGGTCCTCGATCGTCTCGGCGTAGTGCGACTCGCCCTTGAGGTCGACGACGGTCGACGGGGTGGCCTCGGAGAGGGGGTTGGGGAACGGCCGCGTCTGCAGGCCGACGAGGTCGATGTAGTGCTGCAGGGCCGTGGAGGACGGCGGGAAGCGCATCGCGCCCATCTCGGCGGTGAGGGACGCGTCGCACCCGTCGAAGCCCACCGTGCGCAGCCGCCCGCCGATCTGGTCGGCCTCGTACACGACCGGCTTGAGGCCCATCTTCATCAGCTCGTACGCGGCGACGATGCCGGACAGGCCGCCGCCGATGACCGCGACCTCCGTGCCGTGCTCGGTCGCGGGTATCTGCCCGAGGCCCGCCGGGTGGGCGAGGAAGTCGTCGTAGGCGTACGGGAAGTCCGGGCCGAACATGGTGATCGGCGGCTGCTGCGCGTCAGCGTGCTCGACGGCGTTGGGCACGGTGGACGTCATGGGGTACGGACTCCTTGCACAGAGACGTTCGGGCGGTTCAGGGGGTTTCAGACGAGCGAGCCGTACAGGCCGGGCCGCCGGTCCCGCAGATACGGGTTGTTCTCGCGCGATGCGGCGAGGAGGGCCGGATCGACGTCGGCGAGCACGAGTTCCTCACCGCGTCCGGCCCGGGTCCGGGCGACCCCGTCGGGCCCGGCGAGTGTGGACAGCCCGACGAACTCGAACTCCCCTTCCGGGCCGACCCGGTTGACGTACGCGACGTACATCTGGTTCTCGAAGGCCCGGACCGGGATCACCGACTCGGCGACGAACTGGAACGGGTGCATCTGCGCGGTCGGGACGACGAGCAGGTCGGTGCCGGCCAGGGCGTGGGCGCGGACGTTCTCCGGGAACTCCACGTCGTAGCAGATCAGGAGACCGATCCGGAGGCCGTCGATCTCGGCCTGGACGACCGGCAGGTCCCCGGGGGTGAAGTGGTCGTGCTCGAAGCAGCCGAAGAGGTGCGTCTTGCGGTGGTTGGCGAGCCGGGTGCCGTCGGCGGAGATCAACTGGACGGAGTTGAACACGGCCTCGCCGTCCCGCTCGGGGTAGCCGTAGGCGATCGCCAGGCCGTGGCGGGTCGCGATCTCGGCGACGGCGTCCGCGCAGTCGCCGTCGGCGGGCTCGGCGAGCCGGCCGATCTCGTCGCCGATGGCGTACCCCGTCAGGAACAGCTCGGACGTGATCAGCAGCCCGGCGCCCTGGGCGGCGGCCCGGCCCGCGGCCTCGTCGAGGACCTTGAGGTTCTCGACGGTGGAGCCGGGGCGGCCGGAGCTCTGGAGCAGGGCGGTGCGCATGCGTGATCCTCACCGGGCGAAGGGCGGTCGGGGGCCCACGGGGTCGTTGGAGGGGCCATGTAGACGGTACGGGCGGCTGACCAGGGCGGACAAGAAGGAGCCGTTGCGCGCCCGGGAACGGTTCATTGCGTCCGCAGGGGGCCGGGCGGCGATTCGTTGCGCGCTTCACGTCGGACCCCGGCTCCTCCTCAGAGGGCAGCTCCGCGTGCTCTTGCCCGCCGTACGGCGGAGGTGGGGTCCCGCCCTGGGCGCGATGTCCTGCCCCCGCCGGGCCGGGAGAGTAAGGGATGTCCACTTGACCTGCGGAAAGGAACGCAATGAAGCGCCGTACGAAGATCGTCGCGCTCGGCTCCGCGCTGCTGCTCACGGCCGGGGCGGCCTCCGCCGCGACCGCGTCGGACACGCCCCGGCAGCGGGAGGCCGCGGCCCTCACAGGCACCGCCAAGCTGTACCGCTCGGCCGGGGACGACATCACGTTCTCGTTCGACGCGCAC
This sequence comes from Streptomyces sp. NPDC047880, assembly GCF_040706515.1. Taxonomy (NCBI): domain Bacteria; kingdom Bacillati; phylum Actinomycetota; class Actinomycetes; order Kitasatosporales; family Streptomycetaceae; genus Streptomyces; species Streptomyces sp. NPDC047880. The sequence goes on from NZ_JBEZOK010000030.1 coordinate 80,527, forward strand.
CTGGCGGCGAAGGACAAGGCCGATCCGACGAAGGCGACCGGCACCTTCGAGTTCAGCCACTACCTGGACGACTTCGGCGCCCGGGCCAAGGTCGAGGTCGACTGCCTGCTCACCGGCGGCAAGGTGGCCGTCGTCTCCGGTGTCATCACCGACTCCGACCTGCCGGGCGCCGAGGGCAAGCGGGTCGGCGTGACCGTCCACGATCTCGGCCGCCACGACCGGCTGGGCTACAGCTGGGCCTCGACCGGCCGCCCCGGCGCGGGCAACGAGCCGCCCAAGTGCGTGAGTTCCGCCCCCTTCGAGAAGGTCGAGAAGGGGACGGGCGACTTCACGGTCGTGCCGTGGCAGCCCGAGCTCTAGCCGGCGCCAGGGCCGTCACCAGGTAGGGGATCGCCAGTACCGCGAAGACGGTGCCGTGTGCCAGGTCCGTGCCGAGCAGCGCGTACACGCCGAACGTGGCGATCGTCGCCAGCTCGGTCCCCAGGCTCGCCACCGAGGTGAGGGTGGCCCGGCGGGATTCGTCGATGCGGTGCTGGAGACGGACGTCGGCGAGCACCTCGGCCAGCTGGAACGCCGCGAAGGCGAGGCCCACCAGGGCGATCCCGGCGAGCGACCGGGACGTGGCGCCCACGGCGAGGGCGAGGGCGCCGCCCGCGAGCAGCGCGGAAAGCCCCCTCGTGCCGAGGCGTTCGGCCGGCCCGGCCAGGAGGCTGCCGACGGTGACAGCCGCCCAGATCAGCATGACGAGGTAGGGCACCGTCGTCTCGGCGACGCCGATGTCGCGGACCAGCAGGGGGGTGTATTCGTCGAGCGCGCCCCACACCGCGGCCACGGCCGGGACCAGCAGCAGGGCGCCGCGCACCGAACGGTCCCTGCGGACCTCGGCGAGTCCGGTCCGCAGGGTCGTCGCCCAGCCGTCCCCGGTGGTCCCCGGCCGCGTCCGGTGCTCGGGGAACCGGGTCGCGGTGACCGCGGTCAGCACACAGGCCAGGAGGCTGGCGGCGCCCACGGCCGTGTAGCCGCCCTCCGCGAGGACGGGCCCGGCGAGGCCGGTGGCGGCCACGGTGCCCAGCAGCCGGGCGGCCCGGGCCCGGCCCATGACCGGGGCGTACCGGTCGGCGGCGCCCAGCCGGTCCAGCTCGTCGTAGACCAGCGCTTCCAGAGCGCCGGAGCCGAGCGCCCCGCCCGCGCCCCACAGGACGAAGCCGGCCGCGAAGGCCCCGTACGACGGGACGGCCACCCACAGCGCGAAGCCGGTGGCGGTGAGCAGCGGGCCGATCCACAGCAGCCTGCGGCGTGACATGGCGTCGGCCCAGGCGCCGGAGGGCACTTCGAGCACCACACCGGTGACCGACCACAGGGCGAACAGGGAGGAGATCTGCCAGACCGACATGCCGGTGTCGGCGAACAGCAGCGCGTACACCGGGTAGAGCAGGACGAAGTCGTCGAGGAACGCGTAGGTGTACAGCGTGCGCGTCAGGCGGCGGACGCCGGTGGCGGGCACGCGTGCGGGTGTGAGTGTCATGGGGCCTTCCCGGAAGGACGGATCGGACGCCGGAGGTACGGCGGCCGAGGCGGCCCTCGGGAGGCACGGCTGGTGGATCAATGTCGCCAGGTCATGACACCCAGGCTAGAGGTGTGTCGTGGAGCGGGCCACGGAGTTACGTGGGCGACCCGGACGAGAAGCGCCGCAGCAGCGGCGACAGCACGAGCACGGACTTGGTCCGCTCGACGAACGGCTCACCGGCGATCCGTTCCAGGACCCGTTCGAAGTGGCGCATGTCGGAGGCGAAGACCTGGGCGACCGCGTCCGCGTCCCCGGTGACGGTGGACGCGGCCACGACCTCCTGGTAGCGCTCCAGGCCCCGCTGGATGGTCTCCGGGGACGTGTTGCCCCGGCAGTAGATCTCGACGAACCCCTCGGTCTCCCAGCCGAGGGCGCCCGGGTCCACGCGGACGGTGAAGCCGGTGATGGCTCCGGTGGCCCGCAGCCGGTCCACGCGCCGCTTCACGGCGGGCGCGGACAGGCCGACGAGTGAGCCGATGTCGGCGTAGGAGCGGCGGGCGTCCTCGGCGAGGGCGTGCACGATGCGTTCGTCGAGATCGTTCAGCACAGTGGGTCGTTCACTTTTCGGATGGCGCGAGTCGGGAACGGCGGTAGCCGTACAGGAAGTAGAACACGAGCCCGGCCGCCATCCAGACACCGAAGACCACCCAGGTCACGGTCGACAGGCTGCCCATCATCCAGATGCAGAAGGCGAAGCCCAGCGCGGGCAGGACCGGCGAGAGCGGCACCCGGAAGGTGCGCGGCATGTCCGGCTTGGTCCGGCGCAGCACGACGACGGCCACGTTGACCAGCGCGAAGGCGAACAGGGTGCCGATGCTGGTGGCGTCGGCGAGCTCCGCGAGCGGGATCGCGGCGGCCAGCACACCGCAGAACAGCGACACGATCAGGGTGTTGGCGCGGGGGGCGCCGGTCTTCGGGTGGACCCGGCCGAACACCTTCGGCATCAGACCGTCGCGGGACATGGCGAAGAGGATGCGGGTCTGGCCGTACAGCACGGTCAGCACCACGCTCGCGATGGCGATGACGGCGCAGAACGCCAGCAGCGTGCCCCAGAAGGTCTGCCCGGTCACCTCGCGCATGATCTGGGCGAGGGCGGCCTCGGAGTCGGTGAAGTTCTTCCAGGGCTTGGCGCCGACGGCGACGGCCGCGACGAGGACGTACAGCGCGGTGACGATGACCAGCGACAGCATGATCGCGCGGGGCAGGTCGCGCTGCGCGTTCTTGGCCTCCTCACCGGCGGTGGAGGCGGCGTCGAAACCGATGTAGGAGAAGAACAGCGTGGCACCGGCGGCACTCACGCCGGCCATGCCGAGGGGCATGAAGTTCTCGTAGTTGCCCGAGCGGAAGCCCTGGACGCCGATGGCGCAGAACATCACCAGCGCGGCGATCTTCACGACGACCATGACGGTGTTGGCGCGGGCGGACTCGCGGGCGCCGCCCAGCAGGAACGCCATCGCGAGCAGGACGACGATCAGCGCGGGCAGGTTGAACACGCCGCCGTCGCCGGGCGGGGCGGACAGGGCGGCCGGGATGGTGACGCCGATGGTCCCGTCGAGCAGCTCGTTCAGGTACTCGCCCCAGCCGACGGCGACGGCGGCGACGGACACGCCGTACTCCAGGACCAGGCACCAGCCGCATATCCAGGCGATCAGCTCGCCCATCGTTGCGTACGCATACGAGTACGAGGAGCCGGAGACCGGGATCGTTCCGGCCAGCTCGGCGTAGGACAGGGCCGAGAACAGGGCCGTGAGACCGGCGATCACGAAGGAGAGGGTGACAGCGGGGCCCGCCTTGGGGACGGCCTCGCCGAGGACGACGAAGATGCCGGTGCCGAGCGTGGCGCCGATGCTGATCATGGTCAGCTGCCACAGCCCGAGGGTGCGGCGCAGTGACCCACCCTCACCCTGGCCACCTTCCGCGACCAGGCGTTCCACCGGCTTGCGGCGCATGAGGCGCGCGCCGAATCCGGGGGGTGCGGAGGCCGCCGTGGGGCCTGGGTTCTGCGGGGGTGCGCCTTGGTCGAGCACGCGCTGGCTCCTTTTCGCTGCCGGTCAGGGCGGCGGGGACCGCGGGCACCCTTGAGCAGGGACCCACCGAGCGGAGTCCCCGCCACGCCACGTACGAGGCGACAGCCTACGAGCATCGGCGTTGCTGGTGAAATGCAGCAACCTTGCGCATACCTGCAAGATCATTGCGTTACCGGGGGATGTGCGGGTGTTCGTTGCGGGGCGGCTGTCGAGTGTTGCATCCGGAGCCGCCGGAGGGCTTTCGCGAGGAACACGCAGGAGTGGGCCCGCTCCTGTCGGACGCCGTCGGCGGTCACGGGGACCCAGCGGCCGACGTATGCCGCGGCGTCTCGATGTGGCCGTCCTGCACTCGGCGACCTCCATGCGCCGACGGTAGGGGCCGCGTACGCGAGAACGGCCCTTGTCGACCCGCCGGGCGGGTCGACAAGGGCCGATGCGAGGGACGTTCAGGCCGTCAGCTCCAGCTGGCGTGCAGGGGCTTGCCCTCCGCGTAGCCGGCGGCGCTCTGGATGCCGACGATGGCCTTCTCGGCGAACTCCTCCAGGGAGCCGGCACCGGCGTAGGTGCAGGAGGAGCGGACGCCCGCGATGATCGAGTCGATCAGGTCCTCGACGCCCGGGCGGGCCGGGTCGAGGAACATGCGGGAGGTGGAGATGCCCTCCTCGAACAGCGCCTTGCGGGCGCGGTCGTACGCCGACTCCTCGGAGGTGCGGTTGCGCACGGCCCGGGCGGAGGCCATGCCGAAGGACTCCTTGTAGGCGCGGCCCTGGGCGTCGTGCTGCAGGTCGCCCGGGGACTCGTAGGTGCCGGCGAACCAGGAGCCGACCATCACGTTGGACGCGCCGGCCGCGAGGGCCATGGCCACGTCGCGGGGGTGGCGGACACCGCCGTCGGCCCACACGTGCTTGCCGTACTTCCTCGCCTCGGCGGCGCACTCCAGGACGGCGGAGAACTGCGGCCGGCCGACGCCGGTCATCATGCGGGTGGTGCACATGGCACCGGGACCGACACCCACCTTGACGATGTCCGCGCCGGCCTCGATCAGGTCGCGCACACCGGCGGCGGCGACCACGTTGCCCGCGACGATCGGCACCTGCGGGTCGAGGTCGCGCACCAGCTTCAGGGCGCTGATCATCGACTCCTGGTGGCCGTGCGCGGTGTCGATGACGAGCGCGTCGACGCCCGCGTCCAGCAGCTGCTGGGCCTTGCCCGCGACGTCGCCGTTGATGCCGACGGCGGCGGCGATGCGCAGCCGCCCGTGGGCGTCGGTGGCCGGCTTGTAGAGCGTGGCGCGCAGGGCGCCCTTGCGGGTCAGGATGCCGGCCAGCGTGCCGTCCTGGTGGACCGCGGGGGCGTAGCGGCGGTTGGCCTGGTCGAGGGTGCCGAAGGCCTCGCCCGGGTCCATGTCCGCGTCGATGAGCAGCAGGTCCCGGGACATGACCTCGGCGAGCTGGGTGAAGCGGTCCACGCCGGACAGGTCGGCGTCGGTGACCACGCCGACCGGCTTGTGGTCCCCGTCGACCACGACACCGGCGTTGTGCGCCCGCTTGGGCAGCAGGGCCAGCGCGTCCGCGACCGTCTGGTGCGGGAACAGGATGATCGGGGTGTCCAGCACCAGGTGCCGGTTCTTCACCCAGGAGACGACGTCGGTGACCACGTCGATGGGGATGTCCTGCGGTATCACCACGAGGCCGCCGCGGCGGGCCACGGTCTCGGCCATGCGGCGCCCGGCGATGGCGGTCATGTTGGCGACGACGAGCGGGATGGTGGTGCCCGTGCCGTCCGGGGAGCTGAGGTCGACGGCCTGCCGCGAGCCCACCGAGGAGCGGCTCGGCACCATGAAGACGTCGTCGTACGTCAGGTCGTACCCGGGCTGGATGTCATTGAGGAAACGCACGTGCTGCACATCCCAGTCGATCAGAGGTGACCCCCGGACCGGCCGGCCAGGGGGAAAGAGCACGTACTTCATTCTCCCATGCCGGGCCCCCGATCGACCCCCAGCGGATCATCCAGGCTGGTCAGGGGGCCTCTCGGAGGATTCTCCAAGGCCGAGGGTGACGAACAGCCCCGGTCCCCGGTCGGTCGCCTCGGCGAAGATCTCCTCGGCGACCTGCCACTCGTCGGGCCGCGTCCCGGCGTACTTCCGCCAGCCCTGGACGACGACCAGGAGCCCCCGCTCCCCGGCTCCCTCGGGCCAGAGGGCGGGGTCGGACAGACAGTCGGCGAGGGCGTCCCAGTTGCGGCCGAACCAGTCGGGCAGGGCCAGGTCACGGGCGCAGCGGTCCATGAGGCCCGCCTTGTCCGTGACCCCGTCCAGGTCCAGGACGACGACGATCCGGCCCGCCGGGTCGTCCGGCACCCCGGACCTCTGGCCGGCCACGCGTCAGACCCCGTCCGGGTCGGAGCGGTTGAGCGCGGACTTCGGCGTCGGTCCGGCCGTCATGAGGTAGTCGGCCGCCGACGTGTCCGTCACCAGGCTGGTGACGAGCCCGGAGCGCAGCACCGCGTCGATCGCGGGCCCCTTGCGCTGTCCGCCCGCGATCGCGACGACCTCGGGGATCCGGCGGAGCTGGTCGGCCTTCACCGTGATGCACCGCTCGCCCAGGTCCCGGCCGACCCGGCGCCCCTCGGCGTCGAAGAGGTGCGCGGACATCTCGGCGGCGACACCGAGGGAGGCGTAGTGCGCGCGTTCCTCGTCGCTGAGCATGTCGTGCACCGTGGAGATGCCCGGCTCCCAGGAGCCGATGGAGACGCAGGCGACGGTGACCTTGTCGAAGTGCTCGAAGGCCCGGGCGATCCCCGTCTGGTTGCGCAGCGCCGTGGCCGTGGCCGCGTCGGGCAGCAGCATCGGAGCGTAGATGGGGTGGGCGTCGCCGCCGGACACCTGGGCGGCGCGGCGTACGGCCTCGACCGAGCCGCGTTCGGCCGTCCCGGCGTCGTAGACACCCGTCAGCTGCACCACCGTGCACGGGGGCAGCCGGTCCAGCGCCGCCGCCATGTGGATGGTGGAGCGGCCCCAGGCCAGGCCCAGCACATCCCCTTCGTTGACCAGTTCGCCGAGCAGGTCGGCGGCCACTTCTCCCAGGTTCTCGGGGTCGGGCGTCTCCTCGGCTTCGGCCGGGGACTCGACCACGACGGCGTGCCTGAGGCCGTAGCGGGCGCGGAGCGCGTCCGAGCGCTCGGCGTCCAGTTCGGCGGGCACACGGATCTCGATCCGTACGAGATCCCGTTCGAGGGCGGTTTCCAGGACCCGGGCCACCTTGAAGCGGCTGACGCCGAACTCCTCCGCGATCTGGATCTTGGACTTGCCCTCGAGGTAGAAGCGGCGGGCCATGGCCGCCGCCTGCACCAGCTCAGCGGGTCCCATCCGCATGGCTGACCGGCCCGCCGACATACCCGACACGGCGTTCTCCTCACTGCTGTTCACACTCTGGATTCGCCGTTCATCCTTGCAGATGTGGCGCGGTTGATCAGCCCTGATGAGAGCCGTTCACTTTGCTGTGGCTCAGTGGTTGCAGGCCCAGGTGGCCTTCGCCGTCGCCGCCTCGGCCTGGGTGCGTAGTGCACGTACCGCCTCTGCCGGGTCGTTTGCCCCGTAGACCGCCGATCCGGCCACGAAGACGTCGGCTCCGGCGTCCGCGCACTGCTCGATGGTGGACGCGGAAACTCCGCCGTCGACCTGGAGCCAGAGCTCCAGTCCGTGCTTGCTGATCAACTCGCGGGTACGGCGAATCTTCGGAAGCATGATGTCGAGGAAGGCCTGTCCCCCGAAGCCCGGTTCGACCGTCATGATCAGCAGCATGTCGAGCTCGGGGAGCAGGTCCTCGTACGGCTCGATGGGAGTCGCGGGCTTCAGTGCCATGGAGGCCCGGGCGCCCTTGGCCCGGATCTCCCGGGCGAGCCGGACCGGTGCGGCGGCGGCCTCGACGTGGAAGGTGACGGAACCGGCCCCCGCTTCCACGTACTGGGGCGCCCACCGATCGGGGGCCTCGATCATCAGATGGCAGTCCAGCGGGGTGTCCGTCGCACGGGCCAGCGACTCTACGACCGGCACGCCGAGCGTGAGGTTCGGGACGAAATGGTTGTCCATCACGTCGACGTGGAGCCAGTCGGCTCCCTTCACGGCCTTCGCCTCGTCCGCGAGGCGGGCGAAGTCAGCGGACAGGATGCTGGGGTTGATCTGCGCGGCCATGTCCTAAGACTGCCATGCCCCGTGGGGGTTGTGAGCATCGGACCCAGGTGGTCTGCCGGGTGCGGGGCTCATGTGGCTTTTCGCGCAGTTCCCCGCGCCCCTCATGGGACGTCCTCGCGGAGGGGGCCGGCATGAAGCAGGGCGTCGCGCATCTCGTCTGCGGCCGGCGGGCCAAGTGGCTCGTGCTGGTCTTCTGGGTGGTCGTGCTGCTCATCGCGGCGCCGCTCGCCATGAAGCTGACCGACGCGCAGGACAACGACGCCGCGTCGTGGCTGCCGGGGTCCGCGGAGTCGACCCAGGTGCTGCAGATCTCCGAGGACTTCCGGCCGGAGCAGATCCCGGCGGTGGTGATCTACGCGCGGGCGAGCGGTCTGACGGCGCAGGACCGTGCCGAGATCGCCGAGGACGTACGGCAGCTCAAGCAACTGCGCGACCACGGCATCATCGGCGAGCAGACGCGCGGGCCGGTGTTCGACCGGCAGGCCGATCCGCGCGCGGCCCAGGTCTTCGTGCCGATCATGATGGACGAGGAGGGCTGGGAGCGGATCTCACCGGCCGTGGACTCCATCCGGGACGACGTCGGCACGGGCGGCGACGGACTGGCCGTGCACATCACGGGCCCGGGCGGCACGTCCGCGGACTTCGCCGAGGCCTTCGAGGGCATCGACTCGACCCTGCTGTTCGCGGCGATGGCGGTCGTCATCGTCATGCTGCTCATCACCTACCGCAGCCTGACGCTCCTGGTGGTCCCCCTGGTCTCGGTGGTCTGCGCCCTGTTCACCGCGCAGGCGCTGATCTATCTGCTGGCCGAGCACGGCGGCCTGACGGTCAACGGCCAGAGCGCCGGCATCCTCACGGTGCTGGTCTTCGGAGCCGGGACGGACTACGCCCTGCTGCTGGTGGCCCGGTACCGGGAGGAACTGCGCCGCCACGAGGACCGCCACGAGGCGATGGCCCTGGCCCTGCACCGCGCCGGCCCGGCCGTGATCGCCTCCGGCGCGACGGTCGTGCTCAGCATGCTGGTGCTGCTGGTCGCCGAGATGAACTCCACGAGCGGCCTGGGCCCGGTGGCGGCGATCGGTGTCGCCGTCGCGCTGGTGGCGATGATGAGCCTGTTCCCGGCCCTGCTGGTGATCTTCGGCCGCTGGATCTTCTGGCCGGTCGTCCCGCGCTACGGCACGCCCGACCCCACCGAGCGCGGTGTGTGGGCGCGCACGGGGCGCCGTATCGCCCGCCGGCCGCGGATGATCTGGGCGGTGACGGCGCTCGCCCTGGCGGTCTGCTCGCTGGGGCTGATCCAGCTGCGCGCGGAGGGCATCGGCAACGCGGACGCGTTCACCGGGAAACCGGACTCGATCACCGGCCAGGAGGTGTCGGCACGCTACTTCCCGGCGGGCAGCGGCGATCCCCTGGTCATCGTCAGCAACCAGGCTCAGGCCGTGCAGGTGGGCCGCGCGGTCGCCGGGACACCGGGCGTGGTCCCCCAGTCCCTCGGTCTGCCACCCGGCACCAAACCGGCCTTCGAGGGCAAGGTCCTCTTCGAGGCCACCATGACCGCCCCCGCGGACAGCGAGGCCGCCAAACAGACGGTCGAGCGGGTACGGGACGCCGTGCACGCGGTGCCGGACGCCGACGCCAAGGTGGGCGGCGGTACCGCGGCCCTGCTGGACATGGACGAGGCGACCACGCACGACAACCTGCTGATCATCCCGCTGGTGCTGGTGGTCGTCCTGCTGATCCTGTGCGGCCTGCTGCGCGCCCTGATCGCCCCGCTGCTGCTGATCGGCACGGTGATCCTGTCGTTCACGGCGGCCCTCGGCATCAGCGCGCTCGCGTTCCGGTACGTCTTCGACTACGCCGGCGAGGCGACCGACTTCCCGCTGTTCGTCTTCGTCTTCCTGGTCGCCCTGGGCATCGACTACAACATCTTCCTGACCACCCGCATCCGCGAGGAGGCGGCCCGCCAGGGCACCAGACCCGGCGTGGTCACGGGCCTCGCCGCCACGGGGGCCGTCATCACCTCCGCCGGTCTGGTCCTGGCCGGCACCTTCGCCGCCCTCGGCACGCTCCCGATGGTCGCCTTCGCCGAGATCGGCTTCACGGTCGCCCTCGGTGTCCTCATCGACACCTTCATCGTCCGTTCGGTCCTGGTGACCGCACTGTTCCTGGACGTCGGGCCGAAGGTGTGGTGGCCGCACCGGCTGGCGCGCCACGACGGCGGCCCGCCGGACCGGGCGGCGGTGGGAGCGGGGGTCAGCCGGTCCGGCGAATGAGCGCCAGGTACATCGCGTCCGTCCCGTGCAGATGCGGCCACAGCTGTACGTCGGGCCCCTCGCCCAGGTCGGGTACACCGGGCAGCAGCGGCCGGGCGTCGACGAGCTCGGTCTCCGGGTGCTGCTTGAGCACGTCGGCGACGACGGCCCGGGTCTCGGCGAGGTGCGGCGAGCAGGTCGCGTAGCCCACGACCCCGCCGACCCGCACCGACTCCAGGGCGGTGCGCAGCAGCCCGCGCTGCAGCGGCGCGAAGCCCTCGAGGTCCTCGGGACGGCGCCGCCAGCGCGCCTCGGGGCGACGGCGCAGCGCGCCGAGGCCGGTGCAGGGCACGTCGACCAGGACCCGGTCGAAGCTGCCCGGCCGCCATGCCGGGCGCGTCCCGTCGGCGGCGATCACCTGGTACGGACCGGGGTTGCCGTCCAGCGCCCTCGCGACGAGGCCGGCGCGGTGGGTCTGCTTCTCGGAGGCGACGAGCAGGGCGCCCCGCTCGGCGGCCAGCGCGCCGAGCAGCGCGGCTTTGCCACCGGGCCCCGCGCACCCGTCCAGCCAGCGCCGGTCGGGCCCGTCCAGGGGCGCGTTGGCCAGAGCGATCGCCACGAGCTGGCTGCCCTCGTCCTGCACGCCCGCCCGTCCGTCCCGCACGGCCGCGATCGCGCCCGGCTCACCGCCCTCGGTCAGCCGGACGGCATAGGGCGACCAGTGGCCCGCCACGGCGGCGTCCTCGTCGAGCAGTTCCTCGGCGGTGGCCCGCCCGGGCCGTGCCACGAGGGTCACCTCGGGCCGCTCGTTGTCGGCGCGCAGCAGTTCCTCGATGCCGTCGCGCCCGCCGCCGAGGGAGTCCCACAGCGCGGAGACGACCCACCGGGGATGCGAGTGGACGACGGCGAGATGGTCCTCGGGGTCCTCGTCGTACGCCGGCGCGACCCGCTCCAGCCAGCCGTCCAGGTCGTCCTGCGCGACCTTGCGCAGCACGGCGTTGACGAACTTGGCCCGTCCGTCGCCCAGCACGACCCGCGCGAGCTCGACGGTGGCGGACACCGCCGCGTGCGTCGGGATCCGCGTGCCGAGCAGCTGGTGTGCGCCGAGGCTCAGCACGTCCAGGACCGGCGGGTCGACCTCCCCGAGCGGCCGGTCCACACAGGACGACAGGATCGCGTCGTACGTCCCCTGCCGCCGCAGCGTCCCGTACACCAGCTCGGTGGCGAGCGCCGCGTCCCGGGCGTCGAAGTCGTCCCTCTCGCGCGCCTTGCGCAACAGGGGCGGGAGAACGAGGTTGGCGTAGGCGTCCCGCTCGTCCACGGCCCTCAGCGCCTCGAAGGCGAGGATGCGGACGGGGTCCTTCTTGGGCCGGCGGTAGGGCTTGCCTGACGTGCGGGCTCGACGGGGCTGTTCGCTCACGAAAAAGGTGCTCCGGGGGTGAGAAGAAGTGCGCCGTCCAGCCTACGCCGCCGGGTGCGCGGCGGAGCGGCTGCGGGGTGCCGGGCCGTGTCAGGGCCCTGCTCCCGGCTCATCCTCCGAGCTGCTCGCCCTCGCCGATCCGCACGCCGCGGGCCCAGTCCGCCGCCCGCATCGGCTTCTTGCCCTGGGCCTGCACCCACAGCAGCTCGACGCCGTACGAGCCGGTGCCGGCGTACACGTTGTTCTTCCCTGCGGCGATCTGTCCCGGGGCGAGGTCCGTCCGGTCGGGCACGGGGGCGACCTGGATGAGCTTGAGCCGCTCGCCGCGGAACGTGGTCCAGGCGCCGGGGGCCGGGGTGCAGCCCCGCACCATCCGGTCGACCCGCAGCGCGGGCGCGCTCCAGTCCAGGTGCGCGTCCTCGACGTTGACCTTCGGGGCGAGGCTGATCCCGTCGGCCGGCTGCGGTACGGCCTTCAGGGTGCCGTCCTCGATGCCGTCCATGGTCGCCGCGAGCAGCCCGGCACCGGCGAAGGCGAGCCGCGTCAGCAGGTCCCCGCTGGTGTCGGTGGCCCGGATCTCCTCCGTCACCGTCCCGTACACCGGGCCGGAGTCGAGCCCTTCCTCGATCAGGAAGGTGGACGCCCCGGTGATCTCGTCGCCGGCCATGATGGCGTGCTGCACGGGCGCGGCGCCGCGCCAGGCAGGCAGCAGGGAGAAGTGCAGGTTGACCCAGCCGTGCGCGGGGATGTCGAGCGCCACCCGGGGCAGCAGCGCTCCGTAGGCGACGACGGGGCAGCAGTCCGGCCCGATCTCCCGCAGCCGCTCGAGGAACTCGGGGTCCTTCGGCTTCACCGGCTTCAGCACCTCGATCCCGGCCTCCTCCGCCCGCTCGGCGACGGGCGACGCGACGAGCCGGCGTCCGCGCCCGGCCGGGGCGTCGGGCCGCGTGACGACGGCGGCCACCTCGTGCCGCCCGGAGGCGAGCAGAGCGTCCAGAGCGGGAACGGCGACCTCGGGTGTACCGGCGAAGACGAGCTTCATGGGGTGGTGGGGGCCTCTCGGGCGGGGGCGATGACGGGCGGGCACAAGTTTAGGAGCCGTCGCGGGGAAAGCCGCCAACGGGCGCCCGGACCCACGGGAGAGAACCGGCCTCTTGACGGACGGTTATGAGCGGTGCGGGGGCGACCAAAGAACCAACGGGGGCGACGGACCGAGCCAACGGAGCCAAAAGGCCGAAGGCGGAAGGCGCACACCCCGCGCAAACGGGCGCACGCACGAGCCCCCACGCCCCCACACCGTGACCCGCGGAGCGAATCCGCGTTGTCAAGACAGAGTTGACCACAAAGGGCCGCGACGCGGCCCATTCCTTTCAACGCCGGTTCGAGAGGCTTGTTCATGGCCGACCATGCACCCCACGACGCCCAGGCTCGGGCCAGCCTGCACTTGCTGGTGCGGGACATCGAGCGGGTCCGCCGGCAGGTGGACGCACTGCGCACCCTCACCGCCCAGCTGGGCAACGTCTACCGCCCGCGCCGCTCCGGCCCCTCCACGGGCTTCGTCGTCTACGGACGTGCTCCCGCCCCGACGGTACGTCTCGCCCAGGAGCTGCGGGACAGCGTCGAGACCCTGGTCACGGCGGCCGTGGACTTCGACCGCTCGCTCGGCTTCTCGTGGGACGCCGTGGGCTCCGCGCTCGGAGTCACCAAACAGGCGGTGCACCGCCGTTACGGCGCCCGCCGAGCCACGGCCCAGTCGGCCGCGCCCGAGCCGGAGCGCACGCCGGAGCCGACGGGCGGCCGCTCGGTCAACGTGACCACCGGCCTGCCCTCGGTGCCGACGGTCCCCGCGGCCCGTTCCATGCCCACACAGCCCACGGCCGGCAGCCCCTCCCTCCGCGACGAGGTCAGGCCGACGGCCTTCCCCGGCCCGCGCAGCGGCTGACGAGCCCTCTGCTCCGCCCTCTCGGAACGTGTCCGGGAGGGCAGCCGCGTATCAGGACCGTAATCCGTCCGGACGGTCCCCTCCGTTCGGGACGGCTGACCCGACGTCGCCGGGCGTGGCCCGGACGAGGACGCGATGAGCGCGCCCCGGGCCCCCGAGGCACATGCGGGGGCTGGGAACAACCTCCCGAGGGACGCCACGGGACGGGGAGACCTCCCTGGGTGGAGCAGGCCGCTCCGGCGTCCGCTCACCCGATGTCGGCCGGGTCGATCCGCACCCAGACCCCAGCCCCGCTTCCGGCTCCTCCTCCGCTCCCCCGGGCCATCCGCGCGGCCTGCGCGGCCTTGAGCGCGGACGCCAGCGCGGCGCCGCTGCCCGGCGGCACCCGCAGCAGCGCCCGCTCCCACTGCTCCCCGGGCGGTGGCGCCCCCGTCCGCCGCGGTCGTCCGGCACCGGAAACGGGCAACGGCACCGGCCCCAACACTTCGGCCTCGGGCGGAAGTTCGGCAGCACGGAGGAAATCGGCCACCGCCTCCGGAGGACCCGACACGGCCGCCATCCGCGACACCGGTGGGAATCCCAGCTCGGCCCGCTCGGCGAGTTCCCGCACCGCGTGACCGACGGGATCCCAGCGGACGAGCGCCTGCACGGGCCGCAGCGTCGGCTCGGCCACGACCACCACCGTGCCGCCGGCCGACTGGGGCCGGACGAGGGACGCGGCCGCGATCCACCGCCGCAGCGCGTCCTCCCCGGCCCGCAGGTCGGGCCGTCCGAGCATGGCCCACCCGTCGAGCAGCAGCGCAGCCGCGTACCCGCCCTCGGCGACCGGCTCGGCCCCCGGCGTGCTCACCACCAGCGCGGGCGCCCCCGGCACCGTGTCGAGCACGTGCTCGCGCCCCGAGGTGCGCACGGGTACGGCGGGGAAGGCCCGGCCCAGTTCCTCGGCGGTCCGCCGTGCCCCGACGACCGAGGCGCGCAGCCGGTAGGACCCGCAGTGCGGGCAGTGCCAGCGGCTCTCCTCGCGCCCGCACCACCCGCAGTTCAGGGCGCCGCCGTCCGGCGCTTCCAGCGGCCCGGAGCAGTGCCGGCAGCGCGCGGGCGCCCGGCAGTTGGCACAGGCCATGCGCGGCACGTACCCCCTGCGAGGCACCTGCACCAGCACCGGGCCGGTCCGCAGACCCTCCCTGACGGCCTGCCAGGCGAGGGTCGGCAGCCGCGCGGCCCGGGCGGCCTCGTCCCGGGCGAGATCCTGGTCCCCGACAGTCCGTACGAGCGGGGCCGCCTGCCGCACCTGCTCCCGCCCGGCGACGAGCGGCCGCGCCCAGCCGCTCTCGACGAGCTGCGCGGCCTCCACCGTGCAGCCCCAGCTCCCCAGCAGGAAGCCGCACTTGTCCTGGGCGGCGCGCAGCAGGAGCACCTCGCGGGCGTGCGGCTGCGGGGCGTGCTGTTCGCTGTGGCTGTCGTCGCCGTCGTCCCAGAGGGCGACCAGACCGAGGTCCTGGACCGGCGCGAACATGGCGGCCCTGGTCCCGATCACGGCCCGCACGGAACCGCGCCGCACCGCCAGCCACTGCGCGTACCGCTTCTCGGGGCCGGCGTCCGCGGTGAGCACCGCGTGCCGCCCCTCCCCCAGCAGGGAGGTCAGGGCGGCGTCGACCCGGGCGACCGCCCGCCCGTCGGGCAGGACGGCGAGCGCCCCGCGCCCGGAGGCCAGGGTCGCGGCGACGGCCCGGGCCAGCTCCTCGCTCCACTGCGGCCCGGGCAACGCGTTCCACACGGCCCGGGGCGCCCCGCCGGCGGCCAGGGACTCCAGGAAGGCCGTACCCCGCTCGTACCGCTGCCAGGAGCCCGCCCCGGGTGCCGGGGGCGGGGGCAGCGGGTCGGGTGAGGGCCGCTGCTCGGCCCGGGCGTTGCGCGGCGGGACGGCGAGCTGCAGGACGTCGGCGAGACTGCCCGCGTACCGGTCGGCGACCGCCCGGGCCAGCCCCAGCAGTTCCCCGCTCAGCACCCGCTCCGGCGACACGACCTGGGCCAGGGCGGCCAGCGGCCCGGAGTAGTCGGACGCGGCCAGCCGCTCGACGAGGTACCCGTCGATCAGCCCGCCGCCCTCGCGCCGCCCTTCGCGCACACGATGCCGCCCGGCCCCGAACCGGACGCGCACCCGCACGCCCGGCTGGGCGTCCGCGTCCAGCTCCTCGGGCACGGCGTAGTCGAAGTACCGGTCGAGGTGGAGCACGCCCTTGTCGACCAGGACACGCGCGACGGGCAGCTCCTTGGCGAGCGCGGCCCCCCGCCAGGTCCGCGGCTTGGCCCGGGGTGCGCCGGCCTTGCGCACACTGTCCCGGATGAGCGCGAGCTGCTCGGGCGGCGCGCCCTGCGCACCCCGCCCCGCCGGTTCGTTCTCGCTGCTCACGCTTGCATTCTTACCAAACGCCACTGACAAACGGGGGTGCCCGGGAGGCGACCCGGACACGGCGAAGCCCGGCCCCGAGAGGGGCCGGGCTTCACATCCGGGGACTTACAGCCCCGCCGCCTTGCGCAGCGCGTCCACGCGGTCCGTCCGCTCCCACGTGAAGTCGGGGAGCTCGCGGCCGAAGTGGCCGTACGCCGCGGTCTGGGAGTAGATCGGGCGGAGCAGGTCGAGGTCGCGGATGATGGCGGCCGGGCGGAGGTCGAAGACCTCGTCGATCGCCTTCTCGATCCTGTCCGTGTCGATCTTGGCGGTGCCGAAGGTCTCGACGAACAGGCCCACCGGCTCGGCCTTGCCGATCGCGTACGCGACCTGGACCTCGCAGCGGGTCGCGAGACCCGCGGCGACCACGTTCTTCGCGACCCAGCGCATCGCGTACGCCGCGGAGCGGTCGACCTTGGACGGGTCCTTGCCGGAGAAGGCACCGCCACCGTGCCGGGCCATGCCGCCGTAGGTGTCGATGATGATCTTGCGGCCGGTCAGGCCGGCGTCACCCATCGGGCCGCCGATCTCGAAGCGGCCGGTGGGGTTGACCAGGAGACGGTAGTTCTCCGTCTCGAGCTTGATGCCGTCGTCCAGCAGCGCCTTCAGCTCGGGCTCGACCACGAACTCCTTGATGTCCGGAGCCAGCAGCGAGTCCAGGTCGATGTCGGAGGCGTGCTGCGAGGAGACGACGACGGTGTCCAGACGGACCGCCTTGTCGCCGTCGTACTCGATGGTGACCTGGGTCTTGCCGTCCGGGCGCAGGTAGGGGATGGTGCCGTTCTTGCGCACGTCGGACAGCCGCTTCGACAGGCGGTGCGCCAGGAAGATCGGCAGCGGCATCAGCGTCGGCGTCTCGTCCGTCGCGTAGCCGAACATCAGGCCCTGGTCGCCGGCGCCCTGCTTGTCGAGCTCGTCCTCGTCGCCCTCGACGCGCTTCTCGTAGGCCGTGTCCACGCCCTGGGCGATGTCCGGGGACTGCGCACCGATGGACACCGACACGCCGCAGGACGCGCCGTCGAAGCCCTTCTTGGAGGAGTCGTAGCCGATTTCGAGGATCTTGTTCCGGACCAGCGTCGCGATGTCCGCGTACGTCTTGGTCGTGACCTCGCCGGCCACGTGCACCAGGCCGGTCGTGATCAGGGTCTCGACGGCGACCCGGGAGGACGGGTCCTCACGCAGGAGCGCGTCGAGGATGGTGTCGCTGATCTGGTCAGCGATCTTGTCGGGGTGACCCTCGGTCACGGACTCCGAGGTGAAAAGGCGACGGGACACAACGCTCCCTGAGGTTGCAGCGGCTGCTGGCTGATCATTGGCGGACGGCGGGGGCTGCACCCGGCGCCGTCCGTGGAACAGTTTACGGGTCACGCTTCGGCCACGGTCCCCCTGTCTCGCCACTCGGGAGTGCTGTGACCTGCGGCACGGGCATTCTGCCCAATGGCGAGCTGCATTGGCCAGAGGCGCCACGCCGGGGTCCAGCCGTTTTCGAGCGGGTCCGGGGCGGTCGGACATCAGCGCAGGCGCTCGGCCACCAGATCCCAGACGGTCTCGGCCAGGGCTTCCTTGGGCCCGTGCGCCACGGCGGTCTCGCTGCCGTCGGCGCCGAGCACGACCGCCTCGTTCTCCTCGGAGCCGAAGGTCTTGCGCTCGCCCACCTCGTTCACGACCAGCAGATCGCAGCCCTTGCGCTTGAGCTTGGCGCGGCCGTTGGCGAGGACGTCGTCCGTCTCCGCGGCGAAGCCGACGATCACCTGTCCGGCGCGCGCCCGGTCCGCGGAGATCTCCGCGAGGACGTCCGGGTTCCGCACCAGGGTGATCGGCTCCGGCTCCTGGCCGTCCTTCTTCTTGATCTTCCCGGCCGCGTACGCCGCGGGGCGGAAGTCCGCGACCGCGGCCGCCATCACCACGGCGTCGGCGTCAGGGGCGGCACGCAGCACGGCCTCGCGCAGCTGCACTGCGGTGCCGACCGGGACGACGTCGACACCGGCCGGGGCGGGCAGGGTGCTGTTGGCCGCGATCAGCGTGACGCGGGCGCCTCGGGCGGCGGCGGTGCGGGCGAGGGCATAGCCCTGCTTGCCGGAGGAGCGGTTGCCGAGGAACCGGACGGGGTCGAGGGGCTCGCGGGTGCCGCCGGCGCTGACGACGACGTGCCGGCCCGTGAGGTCGGGCTCGGTGACGCCCCGGGCCAGCACGCGGCGGCAGACCTCGAAGATCTCGCCCGGGTCGGGCAGCCGGCCCTTGCCGGTGTCGGCGCCGGTGAGGCGGCCCACGGCCGGCTCGATGACGAGGGCGCCGCGGCGGCGCAGCGTCGCCACGTTGTCCTGGGTGGCCGGGTGCTCCCACATCTCCGTGTGCATGGCGGGGGCGAAGACCACCGGGCAGCGGGCGGTGAGCAGCGTGTTGGTGAGGAGGTCGTCGGCGAGGCCGTGGGCGGCCTTGGCGAGCATGTCGGCGGTGGCGGGGGCGACGACGACCAGGTCGGCGTGCTGACCGATGCGGACGTGCGGGACCTCGTGCACGTCGTCCCAGACCTCGGTGGAGACCGGGTTGCCGGACAGCGCGGACCAGGTGGCGGCGCCGACGAAGTGGAGCGCGGAGGCCGTGGGCACCACGCGCACGTCGTGGCCCGACTCCGTCAGCCGCCGCAGCAGCTCACAGGCCTTGTACGCGGCGATGCCACCGCTGACCCCCAGAACGACCTTCGGCTTGTCCACGTCTCTCCCCGGACCTCGGCAACCGGCACACCGTACGACTCCATGACACACCACAGGCCCGGCAGTCGGCCTGCCGGGCCTGTGGATAAGTCAGCGTCAAGCTGTAAATCCTACTTACTGCGCCGGGCCCTCGACGGCCTCGGACGTCAGGAGCCCCGCGTTGATCTCGCGAAGGGCGATCGAGAGCGGCTTCTCGTGGACGTGGGTGTCGACGAGAGGACCGACGTACTCGAGGAGACCCTCGCCGAGCTGCGAGTAGTACGCGTTGATCTGGCGGGCACGCTTGGCCGCGTAGATCACGAGGCTGTACTTCGAGTCGGTGGCCTCGAGGAGCTCGTCGATCGGCGGGTTGATGATGCCCTCGGGCGCGGAGATGGAAGAGGACACGCTCTACCTTCCGATGGATGGGAAAGATTCTGTCGGGGTGATCGGCCGACCGGAATGATCAGCGATGGTCACACGACGTCCATCAAGGCTAGCAGCTCGCGTGCCACGTCCTCGACGGAGGTGTTGACCAGGGTGGTGTCGAACTCCGGCTCCGCCGCGAGTTCGATCTTCGCCGCATCGAGCCGGCGCTCGATCACCTCGGGCGGTTCGGTGCCCCGCCCGGTGAGTCTGCGCACGAGCTCCTCCCAGGAGGGGGGAGCCAGGAACACCAGCTGGGCCTCGGGCATCGACTCGCGGACCAGTCGGGCGCCCTGCAGGTCGATCTCGAGGAGGACGGGCTCGCCGTTCTCCAGGCGCTCCTGCACGGCCGCTCGCGGCGTGCCGTAGCGATTGCCGGCGAACTCGGCCCACTCCAGCAGTTCCCCGTTGGCGATGAGCTTGTCCATCTCGTCGTCGGAGACGAAGAAGTAGTGGACTCCGTGCTGCTCGCCGGGGCGGGGCTTGCGGGTCGTGGCCGACACGGAGAGCCAGACCTCGGGGTGTTCCTTGCGCATATGAGCGACGACCGTGCTCTTGCCGACCCCGGAGGGGCCGGAGAGCACGGTCAGCCGCGGACGTACGTCCGGGGGTACGGGGGACGTCCCCCGGGGTGTTGCAGCCATGCAGCGATTATCCAGCAATCGCGGAGTGCCCGGGACTCGCTTCCCCGGACTAGCCGGTTCAGGAGCCGGTGCTGCCGAACTCGCGCTCCAGGGAGGCGATCTGGTTGGAACCGAGGCCACGCACGCGGCGGCTCTCGGAGATGCCGAGTCGCTCCATGATCTGCTTGGCGCGGACCTTGCCCACGCCCGGCAGCGACTCGAGGAGGGCGGAGACCTTCATCTTGCCGATGACGTCGTTCTCCTGGCCCTGCTTGATGACCTCGTGAAGGGAGGCGCCGGAGTGCTTGAGTCGATTCTTGACCTCGGCCCGCTCCCGGCGAGCCGCGGCGGCCTTTTCGAGCGCGGCTGCGCGCTGTTCAGGGGTAAGGGGCGGAAGAGCCACGCCTACGTCACCTCGGATGTCGAACTGTCGGATACGGACCGGTGAGGAACCTAGTCGCCCCACACCTGGGGAGCCACGAGCAACACACGCTTGCCCGTTCTCTCGTCGGAGACTAGCGGGCAAGTCCGCCGGAGTCATTGAGAACAGCGGAAAAGTCCTGGTCAGCCTTCATCTGAACGGACATTTAGGACATACTGCCCCGGATTTGAGGATGTATTCAGACTCAAGCCGGCCCCGGACCACTCATCGGAGGTCTCACCGGAAGGTCTGGACCGCCTCACGAAGACGTCACGGCATGGCGGATCTGCTGTGCGAAGCGCTCCGCGGCGTCACGCAGAGCGACCGTGTCGGGACCGTGGCGTAGCACTCCGCGGCTGACGTTCGGCACCACGTTGCGCACCGCCGTGCCGAAGACCCCTGGAAGATCGGCCGGCGTGGCGCCCTGGGCGCCGATGCCGGGCGCCAGGAGGGGCCCGTTGATGTCCAGGTCGTACGTCGACAGATCACCGAGGGTGGCACCCACCACCGCGCCGAAGGATCCCAGCGGCTCCTCCCCCGCGTTCTCGGCCGCGAGGTGCGCCAGCATCGTCGCTCCGACGCTCCGGCCGTCGGCCCGCACCGCGTGCTGGACCTCGCCGCCCTCCGGGTTGGAGGTCAGCGCCAGCACGAACAGTCCGGCGCCGCTCTCCCGGGCCAGCGCGACGGCCGGGCTGAGCGATCCGTAGCCGAGGTACGGGGAGACCGTCAGGGCGTCGGAGAACAGCGGCGCGTCCTTGTGCAGGAAGGACTCGGCGTACGCGGCCATGGTGGAGCCGATGTCACCGCGCTTGGCGTCCATCACGACCAGCGCGCCCGCCGCCCGCGCCTCGGCGACCGACTTCTCCAGCACGGCGACGCCGCGCGAGCCGAAGCGCTCGAAGAACGCGCTCTGCGGCTTGAGCACGGCGACCCGGTCGGCGACGGCCTCGACGACCGTGCGGCTGAACCGCTCCAGGCCGGCCACGTCGTCGTTCAGGCCCCACTCGGTGAGCAGGGAGGCGTGCGGGTCGATGCCGACGCACAGCGGGCCGCGCTCGTCCATGGCCCGGCGCAGGCGTGCGCCGAAGGGTTCGAGACCACTCATGCCGTCTTCCTCACGTCGGCGCCCACCGCGTCGGCGAGCGTGGCGTAGGGGCTGGTGGCCAGGCGTGCGGCGAGCCCCTTGTGGATCGCGCGGCCCCAGAAGGGCCCCTCGTAGATGAAGGCGCTGTAGCCCTGGACCAGCGTGGCACCAGCCAGGATGCACTGCCAGGCGTCCTCGGCGTTCTCGATGCCGCCGACGCCCACCAGGGTGATCCGGTCGCCCACGCGCGCGTAGAGGCGGCGCAGGACCTCCAGGGACCGCTCCTTCAGGGGCGCTCCGGACAGGCCGCCGGTCTCCTTGACCAGGGCGGGGCCGGACCTCAGGCCGAGTCCCTCGCGCGCGATGGTGGTGTTGGTGGCGATGATGCCGTCCAGGCCGAGTTCCACGGCGAGGTCGGCGACGGCGTCGACGTCCTCGTCGGCGAGGTCCGGCGCGATCTTGACCAGGAGCGGGACGCGACGGGCGGGCACCGTGCGGTCGGCGGCCTCGCGGACGGCGCTCAGCAGCGGGCGCAGGGCCTCGGTGGCCTGGAGGTTGCGCAGGCCGGGCGTGTTCGGCGAGGAGACGTTGACGACCAGGTAGTCGGCGTAGGGGGCGAGCCGCTCGGCGGACTTCACGTAGTCCGCGACGGCCTCCTCCTCGGGGACGACCTTGGTCTTGCCGATGTTGACGCCGACGACCGGCTTGAAGACCGGAGTGCGGGAGGCCAGGCGGGCGGCGACGCGGAGCGAGCCGTCGTTGTTGAAGCCCATCCGGTTGATCAGGGCCCGGTCCGCGACCAGGCGGAACAGCCGCTGCTTGGGATTGCCGGGCTGGGGCTCGCCGGTGACCGTGCCGATCTCGACGTGGTCGAAACCGAGCATGGCCATGCCGTCGATGCCGACGGCGTTCTTGTCGAAGCCGGCCGCGAGCCCGAAGGGGCCGTGCATGCGCAGCCCGAGGGCTTCGGTGCGCAGCTCCTTGTAGCGGGGCGCGAGGGCGGCCGCGAGGAAGGTGCGCAGCACGGGCACGCGGGCGGCCAGGCGGATCCAGCGGAAGGCCAGGTGGTGAGCCTGCTCCGGGTCCAGCCGCTTGAAGACGAGACGGAAGAAGATCTTGTACATGATGTCCTCACGAGGACGTGGCGTCCTCACGAAGAGGGGGACACCGTTTCCGGTGTCCCCCTCGGGGCTGCTAGTCGCGGGCCGCGGTCAGGTGCTCGGCGTGTTCCTGGAGCGATCGGACGCTCACGTCGCCGCGGTTGAGGGCGTCGATGCCCTGGACCGCCGCCGCGAGGGCCTGGACCGTCGTCAGGCAGGGCACGGAGCGTGCCACGGCCGCCGTACGGATGTCGTAGCCGTCGAGGCGGCCACCGGTGCCGTACGGGGTGTTGACGATGAGGTCGACCTCGCCGTCGTGGATGAGCTGGACGATGGTCTTCTCGCCGTTGGGACCGGTCCCCTCGGACTGCTTGCGCACGACGGTGGCGTTGATGCCGTTGCGCTTGAGGACCTCGGCGGTGCCGGACGTGGCGAGCAGCTCGAAGCCGTGCGCGACCAGCTCGCGGGCCGGGAAGATCATCGAGCGCTTGTCGCGGTTGGCGACCGAGATGAACGCGCGGCCCTTGGTGGGCAGCGGTCCGTAGGCGCCGGCCTGCGACTTGGCGTAGGCCGTGCCGAAGACGGAGTCGATGCCCATGACCTCGCCGGTGGAGCGCATCTCCGGGCCGAGGACCGTGTCGACGCCGCGGCCGTGGATGTCGCGGAAGCGCGACCACGGCATGACCGCCTCCTTGACGGAGATCGGCGCGTCGAACGGCAGCTCGCCGCCGTCGCCGTTGGCCGGGAGCAGGCCCTCGGCGCGCAGCTCGGCGATGGTCGCGCCGAGCGAGATGCGGGCGGCGGCCTTGGCCAGCGGCACCGCCGTCGCCTTCGAGGTGAAGGGGACCGTCCGGGACGCGCGCGGGTTGGCCTCCAGGACGTAGAGGATGTCGCCGGCGAGCGCGAACTGGATGTTGATCAGGCCGCGGACCCCGACGCCCTTGGCGATGCCCTCCGTGGAGGCGCGCAGGCGCTTGATGTCGAAGCCGCCGAGCGTGATCGGGGGCAGGGCGCACGCCGAGTCGCCGGAGTGGATGCCGGCCTCCTCGATGTGCTCCATGACGCCGCCGAGGTAGAGCTCCTCGCCGTCGTAGAGGGCGTCGACGTCGATCTCGATGGCGTCGTCGAGGAACCGGTCGACGAGGACCGGCCGCGACGGGCTGATCTCGGTCGACTCGGCGATGTACGCCTCCAGGCGCGTCTCGTCGTAGACGATCTCCATGCCGCGTCCGCCGAGGACGTAGGAGGGGCGGACCAGGACCGGGTAGCCGATCTCGTCGGCGATGGTCTTGGCCTCGGAGAAGGTCGTGGCGGTGCCGTGCTTGGGGGCGGGGAGGCCGGCCTCCTTGAGGACCCGGCCGAAGGCGCCGCGGTCCTCGGCCGCGTGGATGGCCTCCGGGGAGGTGCCGACGATCGGCACGCCGTTGTCCTTCAGTGCCTGCGACAGGCCCAGCGGGGTCTGGCCGCCGAGCTGCACGACGACGCCCGCGACCGGTCCGGCCTGCTGCTCGGCGTGCACGATCTCCAGCACGTCCTCCAGCGTCAGCGGCTCGAAGTACAGGCGGTCGGAGGTGTCGTAGTCCGTGGAGACGGTCTCCGGGTTGCAGTTGACCATCACGGTCTCGTAGCCCGCGTCGCTGAGCGCGAAGGAGGCGTGGACGCAGGAGTAGTCGAACTCGATGCCCTGGCCGATGCGGTTCGGGCCGGAGCCCAGGATGATCACGGCCGGCTTCTCGCGGGAGGCGACCTCCGTCTCCTCGTCGTAGGAGGAGTAGAAGTACGGCGTCTTCGCGGCGAACTCGGCGGCGCAGGTGTCGACCGTCTTGTAGACCGGGCGGATGCCGAGGGCGTGCCGGACCTCGCGGACGACGTCCTCGCGCAGGCCGCGGATCTCGCCGACCTGCTGGTCGGAGAAGCCGTGCCGCTTGGCCTCGGCAAGGAGGTCGGCGGTCAGCTCGGGGGCCTCGGCCAGTTCGTCGGCGATCTCCTTGATGAGGAAGAGCTGGTCGACGAACCAGGGGTCGATCTTCGTGTACTCGAAGATCTCCTCGGGCGTGGCGCCGGCCCGGATGGCCTGCATGACGGTGTTGATGCGGCCGTCGGTGGGGCGGACCGAGTCGCGCAGCAGCTGGTCCTTGTCGCCCGGCTCGCCGACGAAGGTGAACTGGCTGCCCTTCTTCTCCAGCGAGCGCAGCGCCTTCTGGAACGCCTCGGTGAAGTTGCGGCCGATGGCCATGGCCTCGCCGACCGACTTCATGGTGGTGGTCAGCGTGCTGTCGGCGCTCGGGAACTTCTCGAAGGCGAACCGCGGGGCCTTGACGACCACGTAGTCGAGCGTCGGCTCGAAGGAGGCCGGGGTCTCCTGCGTGATGTCGTTCGGGATCTCGTCGAGGGTGTAGCCGACGGCGAGCTTGGCGGCGATCTTGGCGATCGGGAAGCCGGTCGCCTTGGAGGCGAGCGCCGAGGAGCGGGAGACGCGCGGGTTCATCTCGATGACGATGACCCGGCCGTCCTCGGGGTTCACCGCGAACTGGATGTTGCAGCCGCCGGTGTCGACACCGACCTCGCGGATCACGGCGATGCCGATGTCGCGCAGGGTCTGGTACTCGCGGTCGGTGAGCGTCATCGCGGGCGCGACGGTGATCGAGTCACCGGTGTGGACGCCCATGGGGTCGAAGTTCTCGATGGAGCAGACGACCACGACGTTGTCGTGCTTGTCGCGCATCAGCTCCAGCTCGTACTCCTTCCAGCCGAGGATGGACTCCTCCAGGAGCACCTCGGTGGTCGGGGAGAGCGTGAGGCCCTGGCCGGCGATGCGGCGCAGCTCCTCCTCGTCGTGCGCGAAGCCGGATCCGGCGCCGCCCATGGTGAAGGAGGGGCGGACGACGACGGGGTAGCCGCCGAGCGTGTCCACGCCGGCGAGGACGTCGTCCATGGAGTGGCAGATGACCGAGCGGGCGGACTCGCCGTGGCCGATCTTCTGGCGTACGGCCTCGACGACCTCCTTGAAGAGGTCGCGGTCCTCGCCCTTGTTGATGGCCTCGACGTTCGCGCCGATCAGTTCGACGCCGTACTTGTCGAGGGTCCCCGCCTCGTGCAGCGAGATGGCCGTGTTGAGGGCCGTCTGGCCGCCCAGGGTGGGCAGCAGCGCGTCGGGGCGCTCCTTGGCGATGATCTTCTCGACGAACTCGGGGGTGATCGGCTCGACATAGGTGGCGTCGGCGATCTCCGGGTCGGTCATGATCGTCGCCGGGTTGGAGTTCACCAGGACGACCCGCAGGCCCTCGGCCTTGAGGACGCGGCACGCCTGGGTGCCGGAGTAGTCGAACTCGGCGGCCTGGCCGATGACGATCGGGCCGGAGCCGATGACCAGGACGGACTGGATATCGGTGCGCTTAGGCACGCTGGCCCTCCATCAGGGATACGAAGCGGTCGAACAGGTAGGCGGCGTCGTGGGGACCGGCTGCCGCTTCGGGGTGGTACTGGACGCTGAAGGCGGGGCGGTCGAGGAGCTGGAGTCCCTCCACCACGTTGTCGTTCAGGCAGACGTGGGACACCTCGGCGCGGCCGAACGGGGTCTCGGAGACCTGGTCGAGCGGGGCGTCGACGGCGAAGCCGTGGTTGTGCGCGGTGACCTCGACCTTGCCGGTCGTGCGGTCCTGCACCGGCTGGTTGATGCCGCGGTGGCCGTACTTCAGCTTGAAGGTGCCGAAGCCGAGCGCGCGGCCCAGGATCTGGTTGCCGAAGCAGATGCCGAACAGCGGGGTGCCACGCTCCAGGACGCCCTGCATCACGGAGACGGGATGGTCGGCGGTGGCCGGGTCGCCCGGGCCGTTGGAGAAGAAGACGCCGTCCGGGTTCACCGCGTAGATGTCCTCGACGGTGGCGGTCGCCGGGAGCACGTGCACCTCGATGCCGCGCTCGGCCATGCGGTGCGGGGTCATGCCCTTGATGCCGAGGTCGACGGCGGCGACGGTGAACTTCTTCTCGCCGATGGCCGGGACGACGTACGGCTCGGTGGTGGCGACCTCTGCGGAGAGGTTCGCGCCCTTCATCTGGGGCGCTTCCTGGACGCGGGCCAGCAGTGCGGCGTCGTCCCGGACGGCGTCGCCGCTGAAGATGCCGACGCGCATCGCGCCGCGCTCGCGCAGGTGGCGGGTGAGGGCGCGGGTGTCGATGCCGCTGATGCCGACGACGCCCTGGGCGTCCAGTTCCTCGTCCAGCGTGCGCCGGGAGCGCCAGTTGGACGGCACGCGCGCGGGGTCGCGCACGACGTAACCGGAGACCCAGATCTTCCTGGACTCCATGTCCTCGTCGTTGACGCCGGTGTTGCCGATGTGCGGGGCGGTCATCACGACCACCTGGCGGTGGTAGGAGGGGTCGGTGAGGGTCTCCTGGTAGCCGGTCATGCCGGTGGAGAACACCGCTTCGCCGAAGGTCTCCCCCACGGCCCCGTAGGCGCGGCCGCGGAAGACCCGGCCGTCCTCCAGGACGAGTACGGCGGGAGTCCTGGCGGCTCCCCTGGTGGAGGTGGTCATCGTTCGGCGCCTTCCTTGCTGTGCGTTTCGATCATCGAGGTGAGGGCCGCGACCCACTCGTGGTGCTCGGCGGCGTGGTCGGAGCGGAAGCCGGAGTCGATCAGCCGGTCGCCGTGCTCCCAGGTGACGACGAGCAGGCCGCCCTCGGTGAGCACCTTGCCGGCGATGCCCTTGTCGAGGCGGGCCTCGCGCAGGGCCGCGGCCGGGACGAAGAAGTCGTCCGCGCCGGGGCGTACGACGTCGAGGCCGGCGTCCGTCAGGGTCAGCTCGGCCCTGCTGCGGGTGCCCAGGCCGCGCGCGACGATGCGGTCGAGCCACTGCCCGGCGGTGGTGGAGCCGTGGTAGCGGCCGCTCATGGTCAGGCGCGCCGGGCCCGGCTCGTCCGGGGTGGCGGGCAGCTCGGGCAGGTCGCCCTGGAGGGTGCCGCGCCACTTCCAGCCCTCGCGCATCAGCCAGTAGACGAGCGCGACGAACAGGGCGAGGCCGACGACCCAGCCGATGCGGGCGGCCCAGTCGGTCACTTGCGCCGATTCCTTCTCGGCGGCGAGCAGGAGTACAGGTGTCACGTGAGCTTCCCGTCGACGAGCGTGGCCTTGCCCCGCAGCCACGTGTGCGTCACACGGCCCGGCAGCTCACGTCCCTCGTAGGGGGTGTTGCGGCTGCGCGAGGCGAAGCCCGCGGGTTCCACGAGCCCACGGTATGCCGTGTCGACCAGGGTGAGGTTGGCGGGCTCACCTGCCGAGACGGGACGGCCGTGGCCCGTGGCCTGTCCGATCTGCGCGGGCTTGACGGACATCCGGTCGGCGACGCCGGCCCAGTCCAGCAGGCCCGTGTCCACCATCGTCTCCTGCACCACCGACAGCGCGGTCTCCAGGCCGACCATGCCCATGGCGGCCGCGGCCCACTCACAGTCCTTGTCCTCGTGGGGGTGCGGGGCGTGGTCGGTGGCGACGATGTCGATCGTGCCGTCCGCGAGCGCCTCGCGTAGGGCCATGACGTCGCGCTCGGTGCGCAGCGGCGGGTTGACCTTGTAGACGGGGTTGTAGGTGCGCACCAGCTCATCCGTGAGGAGGAGGTGGTGCGGGGTGACCTCGGCGGTGACCTGGATGCCGCGGGACTTGGCCCAGCGGACGATCTCCACGGAGCCGGCGGTCGACAGGTGGCAGATGTGGACGCGGGAGCCGACGTGGTCGGCGAGCAGGACATCCCGGGCGATGATCGATTCTTCGGCCACCGCGGGCCAGCCGCCGAGGCCCAGCTCGGCGGAGACGACGCCCTCGTTCATCTCGGCGCCCTCGGTCAGCCGCGGCTCCTGGGCGTGCTGCGCGACGACACCGCCGAAGGCCTTCACGTACTCCAGGGCCCGTCGCATGATCACGGCGTCGTGGACGCACTTGCCGTCGTCGGAGAAGACGGTGACCCCGGCGGCGGACTCGTGCATGGCGCCCAGTTCGGCCAGCTTCCTGCCCTCCAGGCCGACGGTGACGGCGCCGATGGGCTGGACGTCGCAGTAGCCGTGCTCCTTGCCGAGCCGCCAGACCTGCTCGACCACACCGGCGGTGTCGGCGACCGGGAAGGTATTGGCCATGGCGAAGACGGTGGTGAAGCCGCCGGAGGCGGCGGCGCGGGTGCCGGTGAGGACGGTCTCGGAGTCCTCGCGGCCGGGCTCGCGCAGATGGGTGTGCAGGTCGACCAGGCCCGGCAGCAGCACCTTGCCGTCGGCCTCGACGACCTCCGCGCCCTCGGCGGACAGCCCGCCGCCCACCTCGGCGATGGTCCCGCCGTCGATCAGCACGTCCTGCGGCGCGCCGCCCAGCACCTTGGCACCACGGATCAGGGTCTTGCTCATCTGTCTTACTTCTCCTCGGTGCGGGGGTGGGTGACGGCGGGTTCGTTCCCACCGAGCAGCAGGTACAGGACAGCCATCCGGATGGACACTCCGTTTGCGACCTGCTCGACGACGGTGCAGCGGTCGGAGTCGGCGACCTCGGCGGTGATCTCCATGCCGCGGACCATCGGGCCGGGGTGCATCACGATGGCGTGCTCGGGCATCCGGGCCATGCGGTCGCCGTCGAGGCCGTAGCGCCGGGAGTACTCGCGCTCGGTCGGGAAGAAGGCGGCGTTCATGCGCTCGCGCTGGACGCGCAGCATCATCACCGCGTCGGACTTGGGCAGCGTGCTGTCGAGGTCGTAGGAGACCTCGCAGGGCCAGGTCTCGATGCCGACCGGCAGCAGGGTGGGCGGGGCGACGAGGGTGACCTCGGCGCCGAGGGTGTGCAGCAGGTCGACGTTGGAGCGGGCGACCCGGCTGTGCAGGACGTCGCCGACGAGCGTGATGCGCTTGCCCTCGAGGTCCTGGCCGAGTCCGGCGTCGGGGCCGATCAGGCGGCGGCGCATCGTGAAGGCGTCCAGCAGGGCCTGGGTGGGGTGCTGGTGGGTGCCGTCGCCGGCGTTGACGACGACAGCGTCGATCCAGCCGGAGTTGGCGAGGCGGTACGGGGCTCCGGAGGCGCCGTGCCGGATGACGACGGCGTCGACGCCCATGGCCTCCAGGGTCTGGGCCGTGTCCTTCAGGGACTCGCCCTTGGAGACGCTGGAGCCCTTGGCGGAGAAGTTGATGACGTCCGCGGACAGCCGCTTCTCGGCGGCTTCGAAGGAGATGCGGGTCCGGGTGGAGTCCTCGAAGAAGAGGTTGACGATCGTGCGGCCGCGCAGGGTCGGCAGCTTCTTGATCGGCCGGTCGGCGACCCGGGCCATCTCCTCGGCGGTGTCGAGGATCAGGACGGCGTCGTCGCGGGTGAGGTCGGCGGCCGAGATGAGATGACGCTGCATCTGTCAGGCTCCGTAAGGCAGTTCATTCGGGAGAATCGGGGCAGACGGGCGCGCCGGGGGCGCAACCGGGCGGGCGTACGACGCGGCGTACGCCTGGAGCGCTACTGCGGGGTCGGCTTGGCACCGAGCAGCACGGTGTCGCGACCGTCCTCCTCGGCGAGCTGGACCTTGACCGTCTCCCGCAACGACGTGGGGAGGTTCTTGCCGACGTAGTCGGCGCGGATGGGCAGTTCGCGGTGTCCGCGGTCGACGAGTACGGCGAGCTGCACCGCGCGCGGGCGCCCGAGGTCGTTCAGGGCGTCGAGGGCGGCGCGGATGGTGCGGCCGGAGAAGAGCACGTCGTCGACGAGGACGACGAGTCTGCCGTCGAGGCCGTCACCGGGGATCTCGGTGCGGGCCAGCGCGCGCGGCGGGTGCATGCGCAGGTCGTCGCGGTACATGGTGATGTCGAGCGAGCCGCACGGGACCTTGCGCTCGGTGATCTGCTCGAGCTTGTCGGCGATGCGCCGGGCGAGGAAGACGCCCCGGGTCGGAATGCCGAGGAGCACCACGTCGTCGGCGCCCTTGGCGCGTTCGACGATCTCGTGGGCGATGCGGGTCAGCACGCGCGCGATGTCGGGCCCTTCGAGAACGGGCCGGGCATCGGACTGCGTGTCGTGCGTGTCCATACGAAACGGACCTCCTTCTCCGCCTCACGGGACGGACCTTAAAGGACGTCGAGATTGCGCCATACACGGTAGCAGGTCCCCGAGATCGCCCGTACGGCCCCCTCGGATCACCCATCCGGCGCAATGGCAGGGCGATACCACGGAAGAGTCGGTGCGGACCATTCGGCTTGACGCGGCAGAGTAACGCTGCGTAACCTCACAGTGAGTTACCAGCCGCGCGGCCTGGCACCCACGCCAGACGCGTCGACACAGTGCCGGGGAGCTATATGTCCAGCGAATACGCCAAACAGCTCGGGGCCAAGCTCCGGGCGATCCGCACCCAGCAGGGCCTTTCCCTCCACGGTGTCGAGGAGAAGTCCCAGGGACGCTGGAAGGCGGTCGTGGTCGGTTCGTACGAGCGCGGCGACCGTGCCGTGACCGTGCAGCGCCTTGCCGAGCTGGCAGACTTCTACGGCGTTCCGGTGCAGGAACTGCTTCCGGGCACGACCCCGGGCGGGGCCGCCGAGCCGCCGCCGAAGCTGGTCCTGGACCTGGAGCGGCTGGCCACGGTGCCGGCCGAGAAGGCGGGTCCCCTCCAGCGCTACGCGGCCACGATCCAGTCGCAGCGCGGTGACTACAACGGCAAGGTGCTGTCGATCCGCCAGGACGACCTGCGCACACTGGCCGTCATCTACGACCAGTCGCCGTCCGTCCTCACGGAGCAGCTGATCAGCTGGGGTGTCCTGGACGCGGACGCGCGCCGCGCGGTGGCGTCCCACGAGGAGGCCTGACCGCTCCGCGGGTCCCAGCAGAAACGTGCCGCCGGGGTGGCCGAAACCGTATGGTTCTCGGCCACC
>NZ_JBEZOK010000031.1:0-110296 GCF_040706515.1 Streptomyces sp. NPDC047880
ATCCTCTTCGTGCAGACCGTCCCGGCGCTGGCCGCCCTTGCGCTGGTGCTGGCCGCGCACTGACCGGCCGGGCGGGACGTCACGCGTCCCCCGCGTCGCTCTGCCTCCGGCAGCCGAATACTCGCTTCGCTCGTTTCGCGCGTCCCCGCGCGAATGGCCCGCCTCCGGCGGGGAGTTCTGGAATTGGCCTCCGGCCATTCCAGAACTTGCGTGCCTCCGGCACGAAAAGCGAGCAGAGAGGGTTTGTGCCTCCGGCACAAACTCGCGGGTTTTCGATTGGGTGTGAAGTATGGGGTGTTGGTGTTGGGGTGGGAGTTGAGGGAGCGTCACCCGGCTTTTCGGGGTGAGAGTTCAGGGAATCTCCGATTTCCCCTGAACACGGAAGGGAATTGATTGGTATTCCGTGAGAAAAGTAGAACACGGAATACCAGACAGAGACAACAGGCCCCCTCCGGGGTCCTGTTGCTGTGGACGAACGAGAGCAGGGGCCTGCGCCTGCCTCCGGCAGACGAGGCCCGTTCCTGGCTCCCGAGCTGGGCAAGGAGCTAGCCGCCAACTCCACCCCACGGGCCCAGGGGCCCATCACCATGGCCAGCGCGGCGGCCGCCGGCCGACGCGTAACACCACACAGGCCGGCACCCGGATTCCCGAAGCTGCCGCCACCGACCACACCCGTGCCCCTCCATCGAACAGTTGTCCTCAGCCCTCGCCCCCCCCGGCCCCGCGCTCCGAGCGGGCGCCCGCGGCCGGCGTCCAACGGGTACCTCATCCCTGAACTCCTGTGCGCCCCTGGGTAGTTGCTGGGGTAGGGATCGCTGCGAGCCGCGTATGGATCGGCTGGATCGCCGACCAGTGCGGAGAGCAGCATATCGACCGCGGTCCCAGCGTTTAGCCGGTGTGGGGCATGCCCCCTTGTCAGGGCTGCCGAGGCCCGGGTCCCTTACGCCCTCGCCGGATGGGTGCAGGCCCTTCCCCGGAGCCGCGCCGCCTGGTCACCTTGGGTTCGAGCAAGAGCCGCGCGAACTCGACGCTGGCGAGATCCCGTTGCGCTGACCGACGCACCCAGTCCGTGTGGAGGACTACAGCTTGCGGAGGCTGTTGAGCACTCGTTCGATCAGACTTGTATGGGCCTGGAGGCCGTCATTCTCGCGTTCAGGTTCGTGAATGGCTACTAGCCCCGCTTCTGCCAGATCAGCCACCAGGATGCGCGTGGCCCCCAGCGGAATGGACAGTAGCGCCGAAACTTCCGCCACCGACTTGATGTCACGACACACGTAGCAGATCCGCTGATGTTCCGGCAGCAGCCCCGTCAGTTGTTGAGCGCTGGCAGTGTTCACCACGAGTGCCTCGATGGCCAGTTGGTATCGCGGCCTGGTCCGCTCGTTGCTGGGTGCGATTCCCTCGAGACGGGCGGCCAACAGTGCGATGTCATCATCCCGGTCGCCGGGGCCGAGCATGTCGAGCACCTCGTCGCACAGCGCTTCCAGGGGCGGCGGATGGTCCGGCCCGGTGAGCTGCGCGACCGCGGCGAGCTTCTCCCGCAGCTGCTCGATGCCGGTCCACACATCGCGCAGCCGCGACTCGACCAGGCCGTCGGTGTACAGGAGCAGTGTCGCACCGGCGGGCGCGTCCAGCTCCACGACCGCGAAGTCCACGCCACCGACCCCGATCGGGGCACCGGTCGGCACGGGCAGCACCTCGGCACGGCCGCCCAGATGAAGCAGGACGGGCGGCAAATGACCGGCGTTGGCGATGGTGATCCGGTGCGATACCGGGTCGTACACGGCATAGAGGCAGGTCGCCATGCGGTCCACGCCGAGACGCTGGGCCTGCTCGTCGAGGTGGTGCAGGACCTCCTGCGGCGGCAGGTCGAGGCCGGCCAGGCTCTGGGCCTTCGTGCGCAGCTGGCCCATGATCGCGGCGGAGGCCATGGAGTGGCCCATGACGTCGCCGACGACGAGGGCCACGCGGTTGCGCGGTAGAGGGATGGCGTCGTACCAGTCGCCGCCGACGCGGGATGACGAGGAGGCGGGCAGGTAGCGGGACGCCAGCTGCACGCCCGCAAGTTGTGGGAGCGTCTGCGGGAGCATGCTGTGTTGGAGTCGGGCAGCGATATCCGCGTCGTGGTTGTGCTGCGTCATGTTTCCGAGCGCGAGTGCACTGTGAGCAGCAAGTTGCCCGGCGATCAGAAGGTCATCTGGATCGAAAGGGGCACGGTCCTGGCGGCGCACGAAGAGTGCGATGCCGATCACGCGGCGCTGGCTGCGCAGCGGGGCGACGATGGCGTGGTTCTCCATGGGCACTGCAAACGTCAGCCCCCTACCGAGGAGTTCGGCCAGGGCGGCACGGGCGTCGGGCTCGTCGATTAAGGCCGGGTGCCCATTCTGCAGCACGTCTGCGAGTGCGCTGCCCGGCCTTACTTCGCACATGTCGTTGATCATTTGGAGGGCGGACCGCGGAGGCGACGATGGCGCCAGATTGCCCGCGATGCCGTCCCTATGGTGGTCATCCCACCGCCGTAGCGCGATGGGTCTGGTGGGCCGCTCGTCGCCGACCGGCATCGGGTCGCTCAGGTAGACAATAAGGTCGTCTGTAACGAGTGGCACTGCGGAAGAAGAAAGGGCTCGGAGGATGTCGTCGACGTCCAGTCCGTCGTCGATCCGAGCCGTAGCGTCAGCCAAAAATGAGGCCCCACCGTCTGGCTGCTGTGTGCCATTGCTGATACCGAGTGCCTGAAGCACGCTGCGGGCGGCATGGCCGAAGGGCCGCACTTCGGCAGGGAGGTGCTGCAGGGCGGCGGGATCGTGCAGTACTGCGGGCACACTCACCGTGCCGTGAGCGCGGGTGCTCACGTGCTCCTCCAGCATCCCGCACAACTGCCACGCCTCGTGTTGGGGAAGCAGCCGCTTCAGCTCCGCTTCGGCGCCGTCGCGGAAGGCCATCACGAACGTGCCGTTCTCTTGCGGATGAAGGGACACGATGGCGCTCGTGATCAGCTCGGCAAGGTCGGCGACCGTGGCTTGGGGCACAAGCTCGTGCCGGATCAGCTGAACCACTGGTAGACCTATGCGCCCGACCAGGGCGCACAGGACGGCGAGTTTGACCGCATGCGGCGAAGCCGTTCGGACGAACGCCTGGACCGGATCGATTTGTGCGGTCCGGCCGGAGTTGGTGCTGTCGCGCTGGATTCGCCCGGTGGGAGGAATGAGTATGGCGTCGCAGCCGCTGGGATCGCCTCGCATCTGGGCGCGTGCCCAGCGACCGAGTGAATGCGGGCTCAACGACAGGACAGGGACAGGCAACCAAGCAAGCGGGCCGTCTGCCGGCTCCTCCAGGAGCGGTGGCATGCCGAAGTGCAGTGTGGTGCTGCCGTTGCCGGGCACGGCTTGGGTGGCGCAGACGCCAGGGAGGTCAAGCGCGCTGCGGCGCCACAGTTTCGGGGGCAGTGGATCGAGTAGTGCCACTGACGTCGATTGAGCCCAGGCGCGCAGTTGCTTCCAGATCTCCTGCCGATACCAACCGGGGGCCGAGCAGTCCGACACGAGCAGAACCAGTCGTCTGCCCTGAGGGGAGAGCACGTGATCCGGGCCGGCCACCGCTCCCTGGTGATCGTAGAGGAGAGGTTGTGCTTCATCAAACGTCAGCCCCCAGGTGCGCAGGAGCCGGAAGGCTCCCAGGTGGTCTAGCACACGTTCCAGCTCGGCGATGGTGTCCTTCCACACCTGCATGGACAGTGACCGGTCCACGATCAGCAGAAGGTCGAACCACCGCTCCGGAGCGGCTCGGAACGCGGGGATGAGTTCACCGCTGCGTGCGTACCCGTCAATCGTCCGCTCTACGTCCAGCTCTGTGTGCAGGCCGGCAACCCACGGCCGTTTGTACGCCCGCAGCGCGCGCAAGAGGTCCAAGCTGTCGGGCAGAGCACGGCCCCGGGTGACGGCAATCTGCTCCCCGGGCACGCTGCCAAGGCTGCCGGGCAGTTGTTCGTGCACCGTAGCCCCGGGCCGGGGCCCGTCCATGGCTGCCCGGTCGCCTTGCGCCCGAGGGCTCCGTGCACCCTCAGCCCATGGTCGTACCGGCCGTGACTTGCCGGTGCCTGGTTGCTGGGGGCCGGTCGGTCCACGGAGTGTGGCAGCCAGCCACACCGCTTCGGCCATCGCGGTCGCGTCCAGGCCTGTCCCCATGTCGTCGAGGGCCTGCAGCGCGCGGGAGAAGCGGTCAGGCACGGGAAAGCTCGCGCAGGAGCATTGCGGCTACCTCCTGCCGACCAGCACCGTCTGGAGCGGAGCTGCCGGTCGTCACATAGACGGCATTGAGCAACTGGTCGATGGCCAGGCTGTCACCGCCTTCCAGGCGCGTGACGAATTCCTCGACGAGATCGCGCACCGGCCCCCCGTCATCGATATCGATCTGAAGATGAGCCATGATCATTTGACGGAGCAGAGGTACTGTCGGTGGTGCCATGGTGTAGCGGATGCACCGGCGCAGGAAGGCGGCCGGGAAGTCACGCTCGCCGTTGCTGGTCATCACGATGAAGGGGAACTGCGTGCAGCGCACGCGGCCCCGCTGGATGTCGTCATGTTCGTCTCCGCCCCAGTGCCGAACGGAGACGACGTCTTGCTGGTAGCGGGCGAGTTCGGGAATCTCGTATTCGCCGCGTTCCAGGACGTCGAGCAGGTCACTGGGCAGATCGAGGTCGCTCTTGTCCACCTCGTCGATCAGTAGCGCGCGCGGATGAGGTGACGGCAGAAGGGCTGTGCCGAGCGGCCCCAATTGCATAAAGGGTGCGATGTCATCGAGGCCATCGGCCTGGCCGAGACGCTGGGCGTGGATGCGGCCGAGTGCGTCGTAGCGGTAGAGCGCTTCGGTGAGAGTGCTGCGGGAGGTGATGTGCCAGCGCAGCACGGCTCCGAGTTTCAGCTCACTGGCCACCTGCTCGATGATGGTGGACTTGCCCGATCCCGCCGGGCCTGTGACCAGGAGCGGACGCCGCAGGTGCAGGGCTGCGTTCACGGACTCAACGAGTCCCTCGGGCGGCTTGAACTCCATCGCCATCGCGCGGCGGGGGAACGTCCGCCACGGCGGAGGGGGCGCGAGTTCGACGTCGCGCGGGACACCGTCCCCAATGAAGTACGGACTCCAGGTCATGTAACGCTCCCGTATACGGCGTCGTGGCTGTCGAACCAGCTGCAGAAGTCGAGCCATTCAAGGTCGTGCCAGACGGATCTGAGGTCGGCGAGCCCGTCGGACGGTGCGGCACAGCCGCCCTGCCAGCGCTGCCGGTAGGCCTCAGCCAGTTGGGCCGGCAGGTGGTCCCAGAAAGGGTCGAGCAGCGACTGTTCATTGGGGGACAAGCGATGATTCGAATCGGGCCACAGCACCACGGGCACGTAGGCCAGTAACAGTTCCATCACCTGCCTGAGGTGCGCAGGGCGCTGCGCGAATGCCACCGCGCGTGTGTACCGTCCGGCCCGCAACCGCTCTGCGAGGTCCTGCGGCTGGCTCGCGTCGTCAGCCAACCAGTCGACCGGGGCCCCGGCCGCACAATCGGTCATCTTCTCCAGTCCCGCCCGGGCGTGATCGTTGATCCACCACAAGTGCGCGGGCGGATTCAGGCGCATGCTCCAGCGCACCACCACATCGTGGTTCACGCCCAACCGCACGCCGAAATCGGTCTCCTCGGGCTTCCAGCGCAGTATCAGCGCGGTGGGAACGGCGACATCCACGTGCTTCAGCGGCGCCTGGCGCAGCCTCGCGTGGTGACGTGCCCAGCGCACGGCCTCTCCCAGCTTCGCCTCTATCGCCGCCTGCGTCGGAACACAGGCGACTTCGGCCCGCTCGCACACTGTGCCGCCGTCCAGCAGCCACAGGCTCAGCGACTCGGGCCAGTCGTCCGCGACCGTGGCGTGCAGGCTGACAACCAGCCGCAGCCGCTGTGCGGCCATGTTGCGGGCCAGGTCCTCCTGGGCGTCGTTGAGCTCGATGCGGGCCCCGCAGGCATCTGCCCATGCTGTGACCTCAGAAGCGGAGAGGTCGAGTCCGGCGTCGGCGCCCAGCGCGGCAACGAACTTGGTGAGGAGTGCCGTGCGGCTGTCGCCGAACCGTGGTGCGCGTAGGACAAGCAGTTCGAGGAGGTCCGTGAGCAGCGCGGTGCCAGTGGTGTCGGGCACCAGTGAGTACACGTCGGCGGCCAGCGCGGGCAGCGCCCGACGCAGCCTCTGGGTAGTCAGCTTCCTGCCCGCCCAGGACGCGAGGAAAGACTGCGTAACAATGCAGATGCGCAGGCCGTCCACCACATGGACGGCCCGGTGGATCAGCGCCATGGGGCCGATGCCCGTGCCGGCTTCCTTAATTGTCTGGATGTCGTGTCGTAATCGGTCCAGCTCGGCCAGTGACCACGGCTCCGGCCAGGCCACGCTTGGACCGACCGCTTCCAACGCCGCCCTGAGATCCTCCGCGCCGATCGCGCCCGGACCGGGGCGATCGCTGCTGGCGTAGCAGGGGTTGTGCGCTAACCACAAGCCCTGCACCGCCAAGTGATCACCGTCGTGTTCCGTGCTGACGACGTCCTGGCCCGTGATCATGTGGCGCAGCTTTTCCCGCAGCGCGGAAACACTCGACTGTCTTCCAGCGTCGGGGATGCCTCGTCTCAGCAGTTCAGCGAGCTGTCGGCTGAACGTGAGGTCGAATGCCTCTTGTTCGGCACCCGAGGCCATGAGCAGGGATACACGGGTGCGTCCGCCTCGTACGCCTGCCACGAGCGCCTTGACGTCGGGCACCGCACCCGCGGCGTGGCAGGTGTCGACTAGTCCGATAACGCCGTTGACGCCCGGGTGCTCCGCCGCCTGGACGATCAGCTGTCCGACGTTCACCGCGGTGCTCATCATCTCTGGCTGCGCGTCAGCCCCCATCAGGTAGAGCTCAGGGCGCCCCGGCGGCGCCATCCCGTGGCCGAGAAAGGCCAGGACCAGGGTGGCGCCAGCTTCCCCGGCCCGCCGGGTGGCGGCCCGCACGGCGGCCTCGATCCGGGCCTGTGTAATGCCCGTGCCATACAGCAGGACGCCCCTGTCTGCCAGGGCTGGAGCACAGTGGCCCAGTTCGTCGTGCTGCAACACCTTGGCCAGGGTGCGTGCGGCTTCCTCCAACGCGTCCAGGGACCCCTTGGCCGCATTCTGAGGAGCCAGAATGAGAAGCATCCGCGAGGTCGTCATGCCGACGCACTTTCCCCAGCCAGGCGGATGGCCTCAACGATAGGGCCAGCCACGCTGGCCTGGGCCAGATACTTGGTGGCCGTGTGCACCCAGATTCCGTCGGAGTCAACCCGGTCACTCTCAGGCGCGCATCCAACGGTGTTGGGCAGCACGTCCCGCTCCAGCCACGGACGCGGGGCGATGACGTCGTCCCGGTCCCAGTAGTTGAGCCAGCGCCGCACGCAATCTGGGGTAGCTGGCGGCTGGGGTCGCAACCGTGGATGTACCACGGTGCGCATGGCGATCGGAGATCCGAGGGTCACGAGCAGCGGGATGGGACCCCGATGCTCGTGCAGGGCTTCCAGGGCGACAACACTGCCAAGGGAATGGGCGATGACAACGGTCGGTCGGTCTTCCTTCAGGAAGCCGAGAACCCGATCACGGATGCGTTCATCGAGGGTGCGTCCACCATCGACTTCTGCTCTGGCCAAATAGCGGGTCACCTGAGCGAGGTGACCCACCATGATCCGGCCGCTCGCCCACTGGCCTCCGCGCCGGATTCCGGGTAGGGCCAGCAATGTCGTGCAAACGTTCACCAGGCGCCTGACCAGTTGCCCGCTGCCTTGCGCCTGCCGGCGGGTGGCTGTCAGCTCCGCATGCGCGTGCTGCAGTACACGCCGCTCCTCTTCGCCCGAGCAAGCCAGCAGCTGTGTGTTGATCATTTCGCCCAGCAGTTGCCGGAGTGCCTCGTCTTCACCCGATGCGGCTTCGGGTGGCCTCGTGCCGCCTTGGGCGTTTGGACGGACGAACAGGTCGCCGTAGTACGCGAAGGCCGTGTCGGTGAAGCAGTTTTGCTCCAGCGCCGAGCCCTCGAACGAATGCCCTGCCCTGCGGGCGCCGCCAGCCAGGGCCTCGAGCCAAGAGCCACGCTCCGCCTCCGGGTCCCGCATACCGCCGATGCCATGTATGAATACCAAGGCTGACCTCACGCCCTGGTCCCCTTCCCCCCGGCCTCTATCCCGCATCTCAGGTCCAACCAACGGCGCGGCGTGCAGAACCAGTCGACGCGGTCCGTGTGCCGGACAAGAACTTGACATTAGCAAGTGAGGCCCTTGTACGGCCTATGTCCTGTGAGGTTCATCATCGCCGCATCACGGAACGCCTGCTTACGCCTCAACGACGCCGCCTCGAAAAACTGAACTCGGCGGTCGAGAGCAGGGCTTCTCGTTGCTCGCGGTAGTTCGGAGAAACTGCTCAGCGTGTGCTGCTACCTGAGGAGAGCCACGATGACGACGAGGATTTGAGGTGAGGACGACGACGGCCGCTCAGTGGAAAGTAGTGGGCCCCCAGGTTGGCGAAGGGCCGGAGCGCTCAGGGCCCATCGGGAACCATCGCCGGACGGTCAGATGAGAAGGGTGGCGAAGGTGCCAGCCACGGTCGCGGCGAAGGTGAGGACCGCGGCGAAGGTGACGGCGGCCCGCGTGAGAGCGGTGGGGTAGGTAGCGCCGTCCAGGCGGGCGAGCTTGCCAGCACAGGCGGCAACCATCATAAGTCTCGGTGTGCGTCATGGTGCACCGGGAGACGTAGCTGCCCCAAAGCCTCCCCACGACCGCACATCTTGTGGAGCCGTTATGCCCGACCCTCGCCATCACGTACCCGTCCCCGCTCACGACCTACGCCCCGGCCCCGAGCAGTGGGCCAGCGCCTTCACCGCCGTCGTCGACTCGAAGCCGGTGGTATGTGTGCGCCCCGTGGACACCGACCGACCCAGCTGGAGCATCTACACCCACCCGTGCCTCCACCCGGAGAGCTACCTCGGCACTCGGCACGCCAACACTGCCCCTGACACTCCGTGGTGGGTGCAGACAGCCCAGGAGCGGCACACGCGTTTCAGTGACGCGGTACGCAGCCTGCGCCGCCCGGACGACTGGCAACGCCACCGCGACCGCGTGATCACCTGGGCCCGGGCAGCACTCGCGCCGACCCCCATCTACTGGTCATCGACGTGCAGACCACCGGACTCCACGCGCCCTACGCCCTCCAGATCGCCGCCACCGACCGGCACGGCAGACAGGTTCTGGACCACACCCTCAACCCCCAATCAGCCACTCGACAGCCGCTATCACGCCCTGACGAACTGCCGCCTCCTGCTGACACGACTCAAGACGATCGCCAACAGCACTCGGGCCTAACCACAGCATGGCGCCAGCGCGGGCGGCGCTCCTGCCACTGCAAGTTTTCGGTGTGTGAGTACAGCGCTTGATGGACTATGAGGGATGACCAACTCCTTGTTCGCCGCTTCGGCGGCGGATCTGACGATCGAGCGCATCCGAGCTCTTGCCGCACGTCCGGACCAGCTCGAGAGCCTGACGCTGGAGTTCAAGCGCGAGTACTCCCTCAGTCTGGTAAAGACCATCGCGGCGATGGCCAACACGTATGGCGGCATGATTCTTGTTGGCGTCAACGACAGGGCAGAGCCAGGTGCCGAGCGAGTCGTCGGCGTCGACGCACAGCAGACGATCGACAAGATCGCCAGTACGTGCAGCGAGAAGCTGGACCCTCCCTGGGAGCCGACCTTCTTCACCGTCCCGTTCGACGATGACTCCGGGCGCAGCGTGGTCGTCATCCGGGTAGACCCCAACGCCGCCCCTCGACCCCTGCTGATCGATCTGAAGGCGCCGATTCGGCTGAGCGGGCAGAACTCCACTGCAGACCGTGACCGGCTCCTCAAGCTCGCCCGTGAGGAGCCGTCCGCAGGAGTGCTGCCCATGGGCCAGCACGTGATGGCCCCTCGACTGAACCAAGACAGCGAGGGCCTGGCCACCGAGGATTTCATCCTCCGTACCGGCATCAACCTCCCGATGGGTGAGGCCGGCGCTTGGCGCCCGCTGTCGGAGCGGTCCGTCTCTGCGCTCGCGCAGGCTCTGAACGACTCTGTCTTCCCCAGCACCCTGCGCACCCTCGCAGATGGAACGTTCGACCGTTCTGAGAGCTTCCGCCCGCTTGGACACAACAGGTCTCGGACGGCCCGGCTGGTGTTTCAGACCATCAGCCGCGCCCCGGTGACGAACCCTGTCGAGGCCGTCGTAACGGTCAACCTGCCCGAGGTCTACGGCCCCACTTCCACTGCTCTGACCGCGACCATCGTCATCGACGTCATCGTCCGTGTCCGGCGGTATGCCGACAGCATCGAGGCTGCGGAGGCGTACCGGTATTCGGTGCCGAACCTGGCAGACCTACTCGAGGGCCTCCTCCAAGCCGTCGTCGACCCCAAAGTCGTCACAGAGATTGCTCGCATCACGGACATCGACACCGCCCTTGTCAGTCAGCCGCGCGAGCTCCACCTCGTCGCGGACCGGCAGGTGAAGGACCTCCTCCACCCCATCGGACTGCAAGAGATCCCGGACGCTGGCGCATCGTCCGGCGGCATCTTCCGCGCCAACCCCGCTCTGGATCTGCGCATCGCCGCCGAGCGCCAGGAGCAGGTGGACGACTGGCTGCGGCAGCTCGGACTGGACGCTGGCCTGACCGGCATGGAACGCCTAGTCGAGAGCTACCGGGTCGCGACAACACCACCGGCGTAGCCATGCGATAAGCAGCCGGCCGAGACATCTCGCGCCGAAGGTTCGAGGCCACCAGCGCGGCAGGGGCTGCGTAGCTGCAGCCGAGCCGGGAGACGTGCCGGTGGTCGGAGGCGTTGAGCTTGACGAAGAGTTTGGCGTTGCCGCAGTCGGTCAGGGTGTCCGGCAACGCGGCTGACCGCTTGAACCGGGAAACCTTGGTTCCTGGGTCTGCTGGGCACTCGATCCCTACACTCTCGCGTATGAGCTTCACAGCACTCCATCGCGCCGTCGGAGCAACACCAGGGCCCCTGACCGACGATCTCCTTGACGCGGCTGTGGCGGCTGGTACGACGGAGACAAACGATCTGGATTGGAAGGGTGAGCTGCCTCCGGCGAAGGGGCTGACGCAAACAGACTTCCCCAAGGACGTTGCGGCAATGGCGAACAGTGGCGGAGGCGTGATCGTCTACGGTGTGCTCGAGTCGCAGAAGGCAGCGACTGGGCGAGTCGATGTCGGAGAGTTCGATGAGGCCTACGAACGATCGCTGCGCAGCGCCGCAATCACCGCCATCTCCCCGCCCGTATTCGGTCTGAACGTGCATCGCCTCGAAGCCGAAGGCAAGCGGGCCATCGTCGTGGAGGTCCCCGCGAGCGTCGACGGACCGCATCTGATCTACAGGAACGACTATTTCGGCGCGCCCGTCCGGAATGACTCAGACACCGTGTGGATGAAGGAACGGCAGATCGAAGTCATGTACCGCGCCCGGTTCGAAGAGCGCCGACATGCGAGCGAGGCTCTGGACGCTCTATTCGGTGAGGCGTCTGCTGGACGGGACTCCGACAAGCGCGCCTGGCTGATCGCGGTTGCCCACCCTCGCATTCCCGTCTTCCGTGAGCGGATGACGCGCGATAGGGCGCGCTATGTGTTCGCGACGACGGAAACCCTGGCTCTGAGCTATGCCGGGCGGGAAGGGGTGCATCCCCTGGAGAACGTTGACCGGACCAATCCTCGCCCTGGTTTGCGCCGCTGGGTCGCCGTGAGTATGGCTACAGGCGACTGGTCGAGCTGGAAGGAAGCCTGGATGAGCATCTACCACGACGGCTCGGTCACCCTCGCGGCCGCGGTCGGCGGGCACCGCAGCGGAGCTGACAGCTACTTCGAGGGCTGGGAGGTCGAGTCCTCCGCCATCGAGTGCGCCATCGCAGATGTCATGGCGCTCATGCGCGCCACTGCGGAAGTGACCGACAACCAGGAGTACGACGTTCGTGTAGGTATCGAGTGGGCTGGCCAGGAGCCACTGACCATTCTCTCGAGGGACCAACTTGGGTACACCTATGACGGCGCTTCGACCCCGTTGTACCGTTATACCCCTATTGAGACGACTGTGAACGCCGTGGAGCCCGCATCTGATTATCACTGGCACGTCCACGATCTCGCTCAAGACTGTGTGAATCAAGGCGGCATCTCGGACGTACTGATCATTCGGCCCCCGGCGCGTCGCGAACAGCAGTAGCCGGACGACCAAAGCGAGGCAGAACTCCACGCCTCGGACCGCGCAGGCTGGTCATCATCTCCGTCGATCTGGACGTCGGCGAGCCGATCCCCGGCGACACCGCCAGCCCCTTCACCCTGGCTACCGAAATGCTCAGGATTTCACCGAGTCCCGCGCCGCCACGTCCGGCGTTTACCGCGTGGCTCCCCTTGCGCGGGGCGGTTCGGTTGCTCGTGCGTACTGCTACCGGACTTCGACGGAGTACGAGGCGCCAGGGAACTCCCAGCCGTCGGTGCCTTCGCCGATGTCCTCGACGATGACGTCGTCGATGAAGCGGTCCTCGAATTCGTCGTCGGTGAGCTCGCCAGCGAGCCAGAGTTCCTCGATGTCGTCCCAGTTGCCCCTGCTGCCGTCAATGCGTAGAGGCGCGGCCCGCCGGTTGCCGCGTTCGCGTTCGTCGTCGCCGGTCTTGACGATGCCGCTGATCTCGTACTGGCCTCGCCTGATGTGGTCGGGGAGCGGGTCGGCAGGGGCGACGGCGACGTTCTCGTAGGCGGTGTGGATCAGGTCGCGGTAGGAGCGGCGGACGTTGTACTCGGAGTCTGACAGCCAGTTGATCAGCGTTTTGGTCGTCACGTGGAGTCCGGCGTCCTCGAGGGCTTGCTGTCCGCGGTGGGTCGCGGTGAGCTGGCTGAGCTGGGCGTGCCAGTGCTTGGCGTTGTATGACGACAGCCGGTGTCGGGGGGTGACCTGGGAGCGTAGGAGGTCGTTGAGGGCGGCGCCCAGGGAGTGGCCGCGTCCGGTGAGGCCGGCCATCAGTCGTCACCTTCCAGGATGGTCTCGCCGGGCTGGACGAACTTGGCCTTCACTTCGCCGAAGCCGGTCCCGATCCGGTAGGTGGCGGGCGCGGTGCCGTCGGGCGCCCAGAAAACGGCCGCATCCACGTTGCGCAGCGCGAGGAGCTGGTGGCCTTCTTGGACGGCCCTGAAGGCCACGCTCCAGTGCCGGACGGAGGCCTCCGCGACCATGCTCATGCGCCAGTCCGGCCTCCAGAACGGGGACTTCTGGGAGGGGCGCTTGGGCCACAGCAGGCGCAGGGCGATGGACAGTCGGGTCTTGTACGCCTTGTAGGGTTCGCCGCCAGCCTGAACGAGCTCGGTCCGTGCCTTGCGTGTGGCCTCGTAGAAGGGCTTGAAGAGGGACTCGTTGGCCTTCCCGGTCCAGGAGTCGTGAATGGCGGGCATGGCGG
Organism: Streptomyces sp. NPDC047880; assembly: GCF_040706515.1. Taxonomy (NCBI): domain Bacteria; kingdom Bacillati; phylum Actinomycetota; class Actinomycetes; order Kitasatosporales; family Streptomycetaceae; genus Streptomyces; species Streptomyces sp. NPDC047880. Next base: position 13,496 of record NZ_JBEZOK010000031.1, read on the forward strand.
CGAGGTGGCCCGTCCGGACGAGTTTCTCCAGTTGCTTTATGTGGGGGGTGGTGACCCACACGCGGCCGTTCTCGTCGGGACGGTCGATGATCCGCCCCAGGGGGTGAGGCATGTCAGTGCGGGGCCACTCCGGGATGTCGATGAGGTAGATGCCGGCTGCGGCCTTGTCGTACGCGTCGAGCGGGCCGGTGTGCAGGAGTTTGTTCGGGGCTAGGGGAACGGCCGAACAGGCGGAGGGGAAGCTGCCGTTGCGGTCGATGAGGCACAGCGCGCCCTCGCCGAAGGAGTCGGGCACGTCGAGCTGGTCGCGCCGGACGCGCTTGCCGTTCGCCCGGATGTGGGGAACGCGGGTGGCGGTGACGTCGGGGTGGACCCAGCGGGGCTCGCCGTCCATGTGCTCGCTGATCAGCGGCCACGGGCCGCTGTCGCGATCCGCCGCGCGGATGACCGGGATCGGGTGCATCTTCGAGCGGCCGACCGCGTCCTTGAGGATCTTCAGAGCAGGAAAAACGTGCCCCTCGGGCTCGTTCTCCTCATCCCCCGGCTCCAGACCGTCCTCGGCGTCTTCCTCGTCCTCCGCTACGTCGTCCCGCGACTGTCCGCTGTCAGCCGGGGCCTGGACAGGAGCACCGGCTGCAGTGGCCTGGCCGGTGTTCTGGGTGGCGTCGGCCGCGTCGGCGGACATGGGGGTGCCGTAGGGGTGCAGTGCGGCGGCGAGGCGGTGCCCCTCATGCGTGTCCGGCATCTGCTCTACCGCTGCGGCGGCCTGGAGCAGCGACGGCAGGATGTCCCTGAGGACGTCCTGGTCTCCGCCTGCGACCGCGGTCCGCCATGCCGCCAGTTCGCGGGTGAGGGCGGCGGGGATCCCCCGGTGTCCGCCGGAGGTGTAGGGAAGGGCGGCTTCAGCCAGTTCCAGCGCCGCCGTTCCCCCGGCGGCCGCCGAGAACACCGGGCCCGCCGGGCGGTCGGTGCGCTCGAGGGGGGCGGCTCCGGCGTCGAGGAAGCGGGCGTGGATCAGGTCGGGCTGGAGGTACGCCGAGCCGATCGTGCCGAAGTCACGTTCTGTGACTGTGGCTTGGACCTTGCCCGGGTCCGCGGTCGCGGTGAGCGTCACTACGACGTCGGCGTCCAGGAGTCCCAGGAGCGTGGGGTCGTCGCTGTCCACGACGGCCAGCACCGGTACTTGCAGGTCGCGGGCAAGGGCGGCCAGGACCTGGGAGGCATCCGGGAGGCGGTCCCCGGACAGGGGCAGGCGGGCGCTGTGCGCGGCCTGGAGGCGGTCTACGACCACAAGGGACAGGCCCTTCATGTGCGGCGCGGTGTCCGCGATGTCCTCGGCTCTGAGGTTGGTGCCGTCGTCGATGAGCAGCAGGTCACCAACACCTGCCCGGACCAGCTCGTGGGCGACCTCCTGCTCATACTCGGTGAGGCGGCCCTGCTTCAGGCGCGGGTACTCCCCTCCGGTCTCGGCGGACAGGATCCGGCGGAAGATGTCGTCGCGGTTCGGTCCCGATGCCGCGTACAGCACCGTGCGGCGGTCGACGAGCGCGGTCTTCCGCGCGGCGGCGAGACCCAGAAGGCTTCCACCGACGCTCGGCGGGGCCGACACGAGGGTCAGCCGGCCCGCAGGCAGACCGCCCGTCGCGGCGTCCAGGCCGGGCAGTCCGAACGTGGGGCCGCCGACCGGGCCGCCAGTGAGTGCGGACATGGCGTCGCCGAGCGTGGCGAGCCTGCGGGGCGTGCTGCCGCCCTGGTTGCCTTGGCTGTTCACCGCACCTCCTGCGGTCGCCGCGCCAGTATCTGCGGCTGTGTCGGTCGAGAGGGCGCTTGCGGCGGGGTCGGCGGGGAGCAGTACCGCGACCGGCGTGGTGTTGCGAAGGAGGACCTGCGGTTCGCCCTTCGCTGCCAGCGTGACGAGGTCACCGAAGTCCTTCTGCGCAGCGCTCAGCACGTGGGCCGGGAAGGCATCGGTCTTCCGTGCTGCCGGGAACCGGTCCAGCGGCGCGAGCAGAGCGCGCACCTTGTGCTTGGTGATCACCGTGGTACGCCCCTCCTCTTCGGTGAGCTTCACCAGCGAGTACAGGCGGGTCCGCGCCGCGGACGCGCTGACCGGGCTCTCCTCCTGCGGCGACTGACTCACTCACCCTCCTAGAACACTCAACTCGCTGCCACGTTAACAGAGTCCACTAAGTCAATCGGCAAAGTCACCATGTTTTTTGAGAAGCTCACTCATTAGTGGTGTGAGTTGACGGGCTGGGATGCCTCCAGGACCCATCAGTAGCTGACAGAGCGGAGGCTCCGGCCTCCGCTCTACACCGTCCGCAGACGATCACAGCTGCCGAACCGGCGGGCTCAGCTCCCCGTCGCCGACTCCTGCTCGTCGGGCGTTTCCATACACGACGTGCCCGATGACGGAGTGGGTCGCGCTCAGCCTGCTGTGGAACGCACCCGCGAGATCCTTCGCTTTGCCGGAAGCTCTGCAGGATGTCGTCGAGTGGCTCGCCCCGGTAGGTGCTCCTCGGCAGTCCCTTGCCCTGTAGGCCCTGCGCGGAGGCCTCGATCAGCTCGATGGCGGTCCTGGTCTCGCCGACGCAGCACTGGGCGTGCCCTGGGCAAAGGCCGCAGCGGTGCCGGGCCTCGTCCAGCGCTCTGGCACCGACGGACGGCGCGACGCAGGCCATGCAGTCCGAGGTTTCGACCGTCACCTCACCGAACCCATCGGCTGGATCCAGGACTTCCCGTCGTTCTCCCGGTTCGTCACCGAATGGGGCGACGTCGTCAGTCAGGCCGCCCGCCGCGACTGGGTCGTGATCGGCCTGCGGAGCTAAGCACCTACGGTCGGCAGCCGGATCCGGTCCACTGCTCCGACCATGTGCGCGCAACTGCGCAGCGGCCGGAATGTCGCCGTCAACCGGGCGCGTAATTCCGGCGCGCGTCGGGCCGGTGGACTGACGCCATCAGGTCCGCACTTGCCTTGGGGCACGGTCGACAGCGGGCCCGCGGGCACCAACCTCGCTTCGCGTGCGGCGTCCAGACTGATCCGCTTGGCAACAGGACGGCACCGTGAGGTCCCCACCGTTGAGCGGAGGGCTCGGCCAGCTACTGGTCCTCACCGCGTCGGGGTGTGTTGGCGGTCCGCCTTGAGTAGCGCTGTTACTCACTTTCGGGTGACAGCCCCGGCCGGTGGGGGGTGGTGCAACCTGGCGAACAGACCACTCACCCCAATGCCTGCAAGGGGTGTGGATCTGTCGGCTCGTCAATTCTGTACCCGCGGCTTATAGATGGATGTTGCATGTGAGAGTCATAGAAAGTTGGACAACAGGTAACAGGGGTCATGTTTTCCCCTCAATTTCTCCACGGCGTGGACAGAGTGTGTGTGCGGCCAGCCGGTCGCAACCGCACACCGCACCAACGTCCCCGGCTTTGGCCCCTAAGGGCTTGTCCGGGGAGGGTGTCCGCACGTGAGGGGACCTGATGTCCGCTTCCGCTTCTGTCACCGCTCGCCGTATCGCCGCCGCCGCGCTCACCGCCGGCGCGCTCGTCTCGGTGGTGACCCTGCCGGCATCCGCCGCCGACCACGCCCGCCCCGACCGGCCCAAGGTCCAGATCACCGCCGTCCAGTACGACTCCCCCGGACGTGACGACCGCTCCAACCGCTCCCTGAACCGCGAGTGGGTGGAGATCACCAACAGCGCCCGACGCGCGGTCAACCTCGACGGCTGGACCCTCCAGGACGAGGACGGCCACACCTACACCTTCGACCACTACCGCCTCGAGGGCCGCGCCACCGTCCGCATCCACACCGGCATCGGCCGCGACCGCAGCACCGACCTCTACCAGGACCGCCGCCACTACGTCTGGGACAACCGCTCCGACACCGCCACCCTGCGCAACGACCGCGGCCGCTTCATCGACGACGCCTCCTGGGGCCACCACCGCCACGGCGGCGGCGACCACCACGGCCACGGCCACCGCTGACCCAGCCGACTGCACACGTGACCAGTGACCGGCCCACGCGTGACAGCTGACGTGCGCTGTCGTTGAGCAGCACAACTCCATATGCCGGGCCCCGGGGAGGCTGTTTCCCCCGGGGCCCGTGATGTTGTCCGGGCCCGGATCGTCCTTGCGCTTCAGCGTTTGGCGGTCCCCATCTGCTCGGGGATCGTCTGCCGGTGCGCGTGGTCGTCACCTCTGTTGAAGGGGCCCGGCTTGGAGCGGGTGGGTCGGCTCTCCCAGGTGGAGGGATGGTCGGCCGCAGTGAGCAGGCTGTTGATACGGCGGGCGAACTCGTGCCCGGGCAGCGGGAGCTCGGTGTCGGGCTCGCGGAGGTAGCCGGCTGCCACGGCAGTCGGGATGTAGGCCATGAGCTTGGTGACGCCGGGCCGCCGTGTGCGGACGGTTTGCTGGGCGAGGTGGCGCAGGATCCGCATGAAGTGGGTGGTGGAGGTGCTGGTGATCCGGTGGTCTGCCGGCTGCCAGGTCCCTGCGTGGTCGAACGCGGGGGGTTCGGGCGGGGGCTGGACGTCGTCGGTCTGGCGGTGCCAGAAGTCGGCGGTGTCTCGCTCTCCCAGCGCCAGGTGGTGCAGGTAGAGGCAGTAGGCGGCTGCGGCTTGGCCGGCGCCGGCGGCGTACTGCCACCAGAAGCGGGCGCCCTCGTCGGTGTCGGTCAGCTGCAGGACGCACGCGAGGATCAGGGCGGCCCGGGGTTCGGGGACCTGGTTGGTGACGAATTTGGCGACGGTGTGGGGCGGGGTGTGCTGGACGAGGGTTTCGCACAGGGCGCGCAGGTCCTCGGCCGCCGCGCGGCTGCTGCCGCTCGAGAAGCTCTGGCCGGAGTGAGTGGCATCTGGGGCGGGCCGCGGGGTGGATGCGGGGACGGTGTCGCGGGGCAGGGTGCGCTCGCGGACGAGCAGGGCTCTGGAAAGGAGTTCTTCGATGCCGGTCACGGGGTGTTCCCTTCGGTCGGGGGCGGCGGGCACAGGACGCTTTCCAGGAAGCGGGTGGCGTGGCGTTCGTCGGAGCGGACGGCGGCCAGGGGGACGCCCAGGAGGGCGGAGACGTTCTCGGGCGGCAGGTCGTAGAGCCAGCGCAGCACCATGACGTCGAGCTGGTGGGCAGGCAGGCGGCTCATGGCCGTGAACAGCTGAAGGCTCTCGGCGATCTGGTTCAGGCGGTCGGCAGGATCGGTGCAGGACTTCAGGGCGACGGTGTCGAAGGCGGCCATGCCCAATTCGGGCCAGCCGTCCCGGTGCGGGGTGCGGGCCATGACCGTGGCGCGCAGGACGTTCCAGGCGTAGCGGCGGGTGTCCTGGCTGGCCAGGGCGTCGTCCCAGGAGAGCCAGAGGATGTCGAAGGTGTCGTCGACGGCGGCGTCGCGCTGATCGTCGTCGAGGAAGGCCTGGGCGAACAGGTGGTAGTCCGTCTCGACCAGTTCGCGGAAGGCGCGGTGTTCCAAGGGCGGGGCCGTGTGGGTGGCGGTCAGGGTGGGAGTGCTTTCGGTGCAGTTGTCCACCCACTCGCTGCTCTTGTGGGCCTCGTAGGCGGCCTGACACCACAGCTGGTAGAGAGGCCAGTTCGGCATGCCCAGCTCGGTGGCCAGCAGGTAGACGATCTCCCAGCGCGGGTAGAGGCCCACGCCGCGCAAGAGCTCGGAGAGCTTGGACTTGGCGAAGCGGACGCGGGTGCTGAGGTCGTTCAGGGTCAGGCCGCTGGCGAGGTAGTTCTGGCGCACCGGGTCCAGCCAGGCCCGGTGGGCGCTGCCGACGGTGGGGACGATCGGTCCGAGCTTGCGGCCGGGCCGGGCGGTGAACGGTCTGCCGGGTGATGCCGGCGGCTCGGCAGGAGTGATCACGGTGCGTCGTCCTCCTTGTCCGTGGCCGCGTCCAGGCGAATTCCGGTGCTGGGCGCGGGGTGAGTGCGGGAGGCGTGCACGATCTGCTGCACGGTCAGGGCGAGGGCCGGGGCGAGCCCGGCCACCGCGGCCGTCTCGCCGACGGCGACCAGCACGGTGCTCCAGGCGAACACCGTCGCCGTGACCGTGATGACGACTATCTGACGGGGCTTCATACAGGTTCCTTGTGCTGTCGGGAGGTCGGCCTCGTGATCCGGCGGCCCCATCCGAAGAAGGCCGCCGCGCACCCCGGGCGGGCGGGTGCCACACCGCCGTGCCCCAGGGATGAACCAGCATGGCCAGAGCGGTAGTTGCTACGCCACGTGATCAAGGAATCACGGAACAATGGCGATCACGGACCACCTCCGGACGCCCCGTCAGGACATCGCCGATCAGAAAGCGCAAGCAGGCGCGCGGACGGGTGGAAGTTCCCGGATTTCCTTGCAATTGCACGTCGAAGAGACGTCAATAGAACATGACGCCGTTGGTGTCGGCCTTCCATCCGGAAGGGCCCGCCCCCGTGCCAACCCGTCAAAGGGGGGAAGCGGGCCATGCCGCTCTCGCCTGGCCAGCCCTAAGGCCAGGCGAGAGCACAACGGCCCCTTGCCGGGACCCCATGACCGTAGACCACGGCACTGACAACGCCCCTGCCGTAGCCGGGACTTCGCCGGAAACCACCCTGCGGGCTTCCAGAAGATGGGGCTGGTCGTACCGCCTATGCGGCTCTGAGCTTGTGGAACGCCCCGATCGACCTCCGCACCTCGGACGCCCGTTCCCACTAGCGCACGAGCCCTTCGGCGATGCCAGCAACATCGTCCGCAGACTGCGGCTGTGCGCCTGGGCTGCTCGGTGGATCAGGTGGGGTACTGCGCGCGGTGCTCTGGGTTCTGTCATCGGTACGGAAAGGGCGGCTGTCCGCTCTGCCCGACGTGCTTGGAGATCGCGGAGAGCGCGCGGGCAAAGCGCTGAGCACGGGTCAGTCGGCCGTGCCCGTCCAGCGCGGGACGTCGGCCACCGTGAGATCGGGACGGGGCCGGTGCCATCGTGCCGAGTGCCGCCAGCGTCCGGCGCTGTCCCGGGCCACGTCGACTCCGACCTCGACGACCAAGGCGGGTTGCACGAGGGTGACGTGCAGGGTCTCGCGGCTGCCCCACCCGGCGGAGAACGTCCAGCCGGTCCACGGGTGCCCTGCCTCGCCGGCGGCGTCGTAGCGCCCCAACAGCAGGGTGCGGGGCATGGCCGTGGAGCCGGTGACCGCGCCCAGAACGGCGTCCTCGGTCTCGCGCACCTTGTACTTGCGCCAGCCGCGCACGTTCGGCTCGTAAGGGCTGTCCAGCCGCTTGAACACCACCCCCTCAAGGCCTGCGGCTGTCCACTCGGCCAGCCACCCGCGGACCGTCGCCGGGTCGGTGGTCGACGGGCACAGAGCCCACGGGGCGGCGAGCCGGTACTCGAGGAGCTGGCTCACGCCTGGCCGGCACTTCGTCGTCGTTCGACCTGTTACGCCTCGCGGGCGCGGACACCATCCGCTGGCCGTACCGGCGAAGGCGTGAAGCGTTGGAGGAGTGCCAAGCTCGCGCCGCGCCGCTGCAGGCGGCCCTGGAGCCGCTCGAACGCCAGCCGGTCGTGTTCCCACACCACCAGCTCCCCGTCCAGCGCCGTGGCGTCCGGCAGCTGGCTGACGGCAGATCGGATCTCGGGGAAGGCCGAGCTGAGGTCAGTTCCTCGGCGGGAACGGAGCACCAGCCTGCCAGCATCCAGGCTCAGCAGGGCCCGCCAGCCGTCCCACTTCGTTTCGGCGGCCCATCCGGGCTGCAGGGCGGGGTCGGTCACAGAGGTGGCGAGCATCGCCTCGGGGGGGCCCAGATCATGGGCTCATGCCTTCCCCACCACCACGACGATAACTACTTTAAGTCACCTCACATAGCTATGCGTGATCAGAGCGGGCGGCCATCGTGCTGCTACAGACGTCGGTGAGGCGAGCCGACCATCGACGTCCTTATGGCCCCTGAGCTGCGGGTTTACCAGAAAACGCGACCGGGCTTTCTGAGGCCGAAATCCCTCAACAGACTCGGGCCCCTCAGGGGCCTTATCCACGCGGTTTAAACGGCATTCGCGAAAGGACTTCCCGGACTCACAGCACGCGGGACATGAGTCGCTCCCGATGTTGTATTCTTCGAGGGCATTACCTCTTCGGCTGCCCGGGTGGGCGACAGCTGGTCCCATCCAGCGAGAGGAGGTGATGAGGTGTACAGCACCGGCGCGGAGCCCCCCAAGGGGGGCAAGGAGTCGGTGTGGGCGAAGCGTCTTCGCCAGGCCGCAGATGCGGCCCGGCTCGTGGGCTCCATGATGCAGGCCGTGTACTACGGCCTGAAGATCTGGTGACCTGCGGTTAGAGATGCCGACGGGCCCTACCCCTGCATGGGTGGGCCCGTCGAGTCCTACACCCGGAGGAGGCCCCGCGTGCGTACATCCGGTGCGAGCGCGGGGTTCTCTTATGTGGACTGTAGGAGACGACGTGAAGTCGTCTGTGACCACACAGTACCACGCATCGCTAATATTCTTCCTCCAGAGCTATTTTTGAGAAGCTGCGAAAAATAAGCGCAGGACGCAACTTTGCCGAGGGAGAGAAAAGCTACTAGAAGTCTCCCATCAAAAAAAATAGCCTGTTCGATGCAAAAGTACCGGCGCCCAGTTTTTTGGACTGATCGAAGTCTGCTGGATGAACCTGTCAGACCCAAAAAATTGTCGATCCGCCTACGTGCGCCCCCCTGGTCTTTGGGCCTAGACCATCAGCCGACGCCCGTCGTCGACACCGAGGCCACACCCGACGACGGGCGTCTGACGGACTGTTTCCCTGTCCAGTCACTGCCAGCCGGCCAAGGGACTGGTTTCCCCAGGTGTACTGTTCGCGGCCACCGCTGAGCGCAAGCTCAGACGCCCGTCGTGGGTGTCGACGTGACGTCGACGACGGGCGTCGTCCCGCTCTCTGCGTGGCCCGCAAGCCCTGGAGCGATGTGAAGACACCATCCGCATCGAGATCAAGGAATACTCCACCCGGGGGAACAGTCGTCAGCGCCCCTCGTCGGGTGGGCCTCGGTGTCGACGACGGGCGTCGACTGGTGGTCTAGACCACCAGGGGTCACGCCGCCCCGCTCGGCGCAGAGTGCACCTGTCAGGTTCACCTAGGGCCCTGAGCTGCAATCCAGGTCTCACATCAACCCAGTGGAACTGAGCGATTGTTGAGGTTGGGGCCGTTCGGGATTACAGACCGTCAGGCAGGAAATACGGCTGGCTCCGCTGCCCATCCATCGAGCACGACCCCGTGCATGTGTAGAGGACGGCCCCCTCCATGTGCAGAGGACCCACCCCGTCCACGGGGTGGGCGATCAGCGTTTTAGGACCCGCATCATTTCCGTCTCGATCCGAAGAACCATGCATCCAGACCACTCCTCGCCAGGCCCCCGTCGCGACCGCGATGCACCTGGTCGACCTGCCCGCCGAGCCGAGTGCGGGCGGTCCGCGTGCGTGGTTATGCGCCCTGGCGGGACGACCCGCGACCCCTGTACGGCCCGCTGCACGGCACGTACGCCTTCGGGTCCCACCCGGCAGGCAGCACCGGGCGGATGTGCGGTGGGTTGAGGGCTCTACAGCACGCCGTGCAGGGCGTTCTCCTTGAAGCCCTCGTCTTCCTCGCGGTAGCGGCGCATGACCGGCGTCCCGCGCTTGCGCGGGACGGTCTGGCGGTGAACGCGCCGAAGACGCCTGCCAGACCGCCGCGGAGGGCCGCCAGGCCCTCCGGGGCGTCTCCGCCCGAGACCTGTGACCCACTGCCGCCACCCCCCCCCCACCGCCCCAAGAGCGCTACGCCCTTCTCTGCATGGTGCCGGAACGTAGCCGAAGCTCACTTCGAGCTGTTCAGCGAAAGCACCCACGCAAGTTGATTGAGATCAACTAAAGTGATAGCACTGTCGGCACGCTTCGATGTGAAGCGCTGAACCGGAAGGGTCAGCCGTATGGATGTTCCTGTTTCCGCTTGGGCCGTGGAGCTGTTCAACGACGAGGAGACGGCGCGGGAGGTGCGCGACAGGATCGGTCAGGCGCTGGTCGATATGCAGGCCAACGCTCGTTCTTCGCAGCAGGACGCCGATGTGTCGTCCACTCAGGTCCACGGCGTCGCGCGCTTCCGCGGGGCGTTCGAGCGGGTCAGCGAGGAGTTGGCGGACCTCCCGGGCGCGCAGCTGGTCAAGCCCAACGGCTTCCAGTTCGACCTGGTGCGCATCGGGAACGGTCTGCTGTACCCGTTCTGCTTCTCCAAGAAGGACAGCAACGTCCGTAGCGCACGGATCCAGAACGTGTGGTCGGTGATCCGGGAGCTGTTCGCCTTCGCCCCGCCGCCGGAGCAGGCGGACCTCTTCGGCGGGTACGGGTTCGACCCGAGTGCAGTGGAGCTCCGGCCGAGGCTCGCGGCCCTGCCGAAGGACACGCGTCTGGTCCTCATTCCCTTCGCCTGCAACGCTGCCGGGCTCCTCAAGCCCTACTGGGGCGTTGCGGCACTGGCGGACGAAAGCGGCACCCTGGAGTGGGTCATCGACCCCGAGCCCCTGCCGTTGCCGGACGCTCCGAAGGCGAAGCTGACGATTCCGCAGCAGCTGGCGGGACACCCGGGCTTCGACGAGGGCGAGCAGCCCATTGTCGCTCTCGCGCCCCGCCCCAGCGCGGAGCGGAAGCTGGACCTCCCTCCGGTGAGCGAAGTCGCCCCGATCGAACCCCTGACGAACGAGAACGATGAGAAATGACCACCCAGTCCTTCCCGGACTGGAGGACCGCACCGCCACACCCCGCGCGGTGTCCGATGCGTTCGACCCCGCACGTCTGACCCAGGCCCGGCGCCTCGCCGGCCTGACCAAAAGGGACGTTGCCGAACACCTCGGTGTCACCCCGGCGGCGGTGGGCCAGTACGAGACGGGCGTCTCCCGTCCTCGCCCGGACCTCCTGCCACAGCTGGCAAAGGTCCTCAAGGTGCCGGTGGAGTTCTTCATCGCCGGCAGGCCGAGCCAGCGTCTCGACTCCTCGATGGCCCACTTCCGCGCCCTGCGCAGCACGCCGAAGGCTCAGCGAGAGCGGGCTTTGGCATTCGCCGAGCAGGTGTGGGAACTGACCTACGCGCTGGAGCGCCGGGTGCAGCTGCCGCCTGTGGACCTGCCCGGTTTCGCCGGCGGCGAGGTGCATCCCGGGATGGCCCTGCCGTCGGAGCCCGTCGCTGCCGCTCAGGAACTGCGGCGTCAGTGGGGCCTCGGGGACGGCCCGGTCACTCATCTCGTTCGGCGCATGGAAGCGCACGGCGTCGTGGTGGTCCTGCCAGCGGAGGCCGATGCAGCCGCCGCGACGGTGGATGCGTTCTCCTCTCGCTCGGCACGCCCGCTGGTGGTGCTCACCAGGAACCGGGCCAACGACGTCTACCGCCACCGCTTCACCGCGGCTCACGAACTCGGCCACCTGGTGCTGCATGGCGACGCCACCGGCGACAGCAGGCAGGAACGTGAAGCGGACGCGTTCGCCGCGGAGTTCCTCACCCCACAGGCGAGCATCCTGCCCCTGCTGCCGCGGCGGATGGACCTTGGGCATCTGGCGGGCCTGCGCCGTACCTGGGGCGTGTCCGTGCACTCCCTGGTGTACCGCTGCCGCGAACTGGGCGTCATCTCCGACGCCACGGCGAGCCGCACTTATCAGCGGCTCCGCGCCCTAGATGGTCAACCTGGCTTTGCCGCGGAGCCGGTCAGCGGCTACCCGGGAGAGCAGCCCGTCTTGCTGTCCCAGGCCTTCGACCTGGCGGCCCAGGAGACCGGGCTGGGCGTACGAGAGCTGGCCCAGGACCTAGCCTGGCCACTGGCGCGAGTCAGGGAGCTACTGGGGATGCCGGACAGCCGGCCGGTGCTGCGGCTGGTGTGATCCGCTGCAAAGGCTGTTGGGCTGGTTGGCCTGGCCGCGTGGATAAACGCAGCATCGGGCGCGCTTCGGATACGTTGTCGTGGTGACCGCTCACTGGTTGTCTTGCGGCGGAACAGTTCCCGCAGCAACGACCTCGCAATGGGATTGGGGCACGTTCCCGCAATGGTTGTCTGCCCTGGGGACCGTCGCCGCCACGGCCACTGCCCTATGGGTCGCCTCTCGTCAGCGGGCCGCTCAGGAACGGGTGCTGGCGGGCGTTCAGAAAGAGAAGGCCGCCCACGTCGCCCTGGAGGACCTCGACCGCGAGGGTGTGACGGTCCGGAACCACGGCCAGACGCCGGTCACCAACACCCTCCTCGTGAGAGTAGAGGTGTACCTGGACGAGGACGGCGGGGAGGACGTGGGCTGGCTGACGGTCGGGCGAGCCCGAGCCCGCAGTGAGCCCCAGCGGCAGGATCTGCTGCCCGCTGGCGACAGCGTCCCGTTCACCTTCACCGACTGGTCCTCGCCAGAGGAGCTGACGCTCGACTCCTCCCTGCGGTGGGGTAACCCTCGGGTGACGTTCGCCTATACCGACGCGGCGGGCACGCGGTGGCGCCGCGAGGGGGGGCCGATCTTCCCGTCGCATGGGGCGGGACCCCGCTGCCTGGCGCTGCAGCGGAGCGACGGCGCGCCGTTCGGCGCAAGGCGATGGCGGCGATGGGGACAGCGGCGCAGGACAGCCTGGAAGAACCTGCGACTCGGCCTTCGCGGCAAGGGCTTCACTCGGAAGCAGCGGCGCGAAAAACGCATGAAGAAGGGGATGCAGCCGAGCGGCCAGGGCTGAAAGTGGGCCGGGCTACAGCACGCCGAGCAGGGCGTTGTCCTCCCACGGGTCGACGACTTCGAGGTAGCCGGCGAGGACCTTGAAGTGCGTGGCCCATCCGCCCTGCTTGGCGATGACGATCTGGTCGTGGCCCTTGAGGCGGGATGAGGTGGCGAGCCCGCGGCGGGGACTGTGGCCGGTGAAGCGGATCTCGATTCCGGCGCGCTCGCCGGCGCGGGTGATGACGTCGCCGATGGACTCGGGCTGCAGCCCGCCCTCCATGACGGTGTTCCATCGGTTGTGCAGGCGGCGCCAGGCGTAGCCGTCGGCGTCGTCGAGTCCGGCGGCGTTCCTCCATGCCTGCCAGGCGCGGACGGGGCAGATCGAAGGGCGGGAGCCGTAGGGGACGGGCACGACGCGGGGGCGGATCTTGGAGACGCGCATGTCGGCCTGGATGCCGCCGGGGGTGTCGGCGTAGTCGCGCACGCGGTTGGCGGCCAGTTCGTGCTCGCGGCCGGCGACGGCGAAGTGTATGAGGACCAGGGCGCGGTCGCGGATGCCGCGGAGGTTGTCCGGGCAGGCGGCGCTGATCGCCACGAGGTGGTCGACGAGCAGCGGAGGGGCCTGGCCCCGGCCGCGGTTCTCGCCGTTGGCCTCCATCTCTTTCACCAGCTGCTTGAGCCGGTTGCGTCCAGGCGGGCAACACCGTCTTCCAGCTTCAGCCCGTGCTCGGCGCGAGCGGAGACGACGGTGCCGGAGATCCGGCGGTCGATGATGGAGGGGGCAGTGAAGGTGCCCTTCTTCCATCCGGGCTGGGTCCACAGCCATTCGACGAACATCACCAGGGTGCCGGGCGTGATGGCGAGCACCAGCACGCCGTTGGCGGTGCAGAACTTGCTCCAGCTCATCCAGTCCTGGGCGTGCCCTTGCGGGTGCGCTCCGGCCGGCCGTCGGCGACCGCACGCAGGGCCTGGCCGTCGATGTGCTCGAGTGCGGCCCGGGTCGCGGCGTCGTAGGCCTCCGGCCGGACCGGCGCCGCCGGATGGACGACCGCTTCAACCGTCTTCTGACTGCCTGACACGAACCGCCCTGTTTACCGGATTTGCCGCTTTCCATGGACTACGGACATGGGGAGCTTATCCGGGAACCACGTCGCAGGGTTGGCCCGGCGGGGCAACGAGGGGGCGGAGCCAAGAGCGGCTTCATCGAGCCACACGATCGTCAGCGCACCCGGACGTTCTCCCGCTGGGAGTAGTCCGTCTGCAGGCCCGCGGATGGGGTCAAGAGCTGGCCCATCTCGATACTGCCGCTGCAGTCAGCGCCCCCCTGGGCGTCGGTCACCCACTGGGGCCACCAATCAGACTGTCGTCAATGAAGTAGCCCGGCTCGAAGGTATGCGCGAACCCCTTCCAGCGCAGAGATGATCTGGCGACTCCAGTCCCTCTGCTCTTCCAAGCCCTCCCGGTCGTACTGCCCAAGGTCAGGATAGGCCAGCTCCACCTTCATCAGCGGTTCGGTGCGTCCCTCTGCCGGACAGCCGGCAAACCCATTGGTGACATGGACCTCGCTGACGTAAAGGGCAACCAGGGTCTTGGTCTCGTGCGGAAGATCGGACTTCTGCACCCACTTCTTCACGTCGGCCGCCGTCACGCGGCCGAAGTCCTTGACCACGCCGTCGCTACGTCTGGCCGGCGGCTCGTCGCTGATGCTGCACGCAGACAGAGCGAGCAGACAAGCGGTGACCGCCAGCCCGTGCACCAGCCCGCCGCGTATCGCCCTCGACCCTGCAACGTTCAGATAGTTCATTCCCGCCCCTTGATCACCCCATGGGCCGACCGGCGCCCACAGGGACATCATCCGCAACGTCCCCCAGTCGGCACGAAGAGGGGCCCAGACCGCTCGATGCCGCGAGGGCCTCGCCTACGTCGTTTGCTGATGGCAGGTGTCCCGACGGCTCTGGGAGCGCCGTTCCCTGCGGGAGCGGGCCGGCGCTGAGGAGAACCGCAGGCCTGCCAGCCCGCGGGCTGATCTGCGGCGGGGTCCGGCAGCCGGACCCCGCCAACAGGCCATCAGGACGAGCTGCTGACGAGCCGGAGGGCTGGCCGGTCTTCCTCGCAACCGAGCGTGCGCCGCACCTGGGCTGCACTCCAGGCCAGCTCGTGAGCCAGTTCAGTAATTGTCAGCCCATGGTCGCAGGCGAGGGCGAAGGCCTGGGACAGCAGCGGGCTGTTCGCCGGGATAGCCAGCCAGGGGTTCCGGAGCGAAAGCGGGTTGCCCCTGCAGGCCGTGCAGCCGCTGGTAGGCGCGGCCGGCCGAGGAGTCCGACAGGAGGCCGAGTTCTCGGCAGCGGTACAGCAGGGAGTGCACCGAGATGCCCCCAACCGTCGCGGAGCTGCGAGAGCTTGTGCAGGTCCGCCCGTGCGGGCAGCTCGGGCAGGATCGATTGCAGCCGACCGCGCTCGACGCCCTCCGCCTCACCCTAACCCCCCCCACACCGGGACGCTACGGCCACTACCTGCAACTCCTCGACGACCTCCTCCACCACCGCCCAGCACACGCCGATAACTGGACCGCACGCGACATCGACACCGCCCTGCACTGGCTCAGCACCAACCCCAACCCGCCAGCACACACCGACCCCGACCACACAACAAGACACTGACCAGCACAAACACGCGCCAGCCCTTTGGATACCGGACGCCATCACTAACACCACAACACCGTTATCAAAACCCCGACAACCGCAGGTCAGAAAACCGTCACCACCGCGCCGAAGCCCCAAGAAAAGAGCCCGCCCCCTTCTCATAAAACCCCCAACACCCCAGCTCACAACCAACCCACCACACCAACTACGGCACTCTCAACCACACGGGAGCAGCCGCAGCCTGGTGATAGGACGCGGGGCGTGGGTGGCGCGCTGGCTCGGCGTCAGGTGTCACGCGCAACCGGTCCAACCGCCTCATCGTCTATCGGCATGCCGAACCCGCTCTGCTGTGACAACGCCAACGGCTGCGCCCCGGCACCACCGTGATGACGGCTTGGTGTACGCCGAATTGTGCATAAGCCGCTGGGCCGAAGGTTGCTCGGCTTACCATCGTCTGCTGATCATCATCGCTCAGGGTGACGTGTCCGGGGACGGGGGGCGTGCGGTGTACGTATCCGAGGTGCTGGTGGAAAGGTTCCGGTCGTGCGAGCGGGTCCGGATGCCGCTGCGGCCGGAAGTAACGATCCTGGTCGGGGAGAACAACGCGGGCAAGTCGAGTGTGATCGATGCGGTGCGTCTGCTCACGGATCCTCTGGACGGGCGGCGGATGCGCTATTTCGAGGAGGCAGACGTCCTCGCGGTAACCGCTGAACAGGACGGCCCCAGTCTGCAGCTGGACGTGGCCGCAATCGGCCCGCAGCAAAGCGGTGCGTATCTGGAGGCGCTGCTGCCTGAGGGGGCGCCTGAGAGCCGTACTGCGCGGTGGCAGGTGTCTTGGACGCCGCCGCAGACGGGCAGGCGGCGCGGCAGCACGGTCTGGACGCAGGGTGCGGGCCTTCCGGTGACGGGCGAGCCTGCCGCGCGGGGTGGTGTGCGGCATGTCTATCTGCCGGCGCTGCGCGATGCGGAGCGAGAGTTGGCGTCGGCGGGCGGGGATCGGGTGCGGATGATCCTGCGCGGGCTGCTGGGGGACGACGAGCACGTCGACGCCTTCGTGGAGCGGATCGGCAGCGAGCTGAAGAAGGTGGCCGCGGACCCGGATGTGGTGAGAGTCGGAGAGAAGATCAACGAGCCGCTGCGGGATCTGACGGTCGGTGCGCATCCCCAGCAGAGTGAACTGGCACTGGCTGAGCCCACGTTCGCGTCAATTGCCCGGTCGCTGCGGGTGCTGTTGGGGGATGCCTCCGCGCTGCCGTTTCCGCTGTCGGCGTCGGGGCTGGGGTATGCCAACACGCTGTTCATTGCGACGGTGATGGCGGAGCTGGACGCGGCGGCCGAGGCCGATTTGACGGTGCTGCTGGTGGAGGAGCCCGAGGCGCATCTGCACCCGCAGCTGCAGACTCTGCTGCTGCGGTATCTGCAGCAGCGGGCGCGGGCCTCGCGGCGCCGGCCTGCGGGTGATCCAGCGGAGCCGGCCGGGCATCTGCAGGTGGTGGTCACCACCCACTCCCCCATCCTGTCGGCCGCCGCCAGCGTGGAGAACCTGGTGGTGATGGCGCGTTGCCCCAGCGGGCTGTCGGACGGCTGGCAGGCGCGGGCGCTGCCCGTCCCCCGGCTGCAGCTGGCCCCGGCCCGGGTGCGGCATCTGGACCGCTATCTGGACGCCACGAAGAGTGCCCTGCTGTTCGCCTCCCGGGCGATCCTCGTGGAGGGCATTTCCGAGCTTCTGCTGCTGCCGGCTCTGGCTGAGCGGGTCCTCGCCGCCGGCGAGGGCGCCGACGCACCGGCTGGACGGGAGGCACTCGAGGCAGTGGAGCGGTTCTTCGGCACCACCCGGGTCATCGTGGACGGTGTCAGGTTCGAGGTCTATCTGCGGGTGCTGCTGGCGCCCGTCGACGGCATCTGCCTGGGACGGCGGGTGGCGCTGATCACCGACACGGACGTGGCGCCCGGCCATCCGGAACCGGCACGGCTTCAGTCCCTGCGCAAGCTGCCGCAACGCTGGCATTCTCCCGGCGTGCTGCACCTGGCCGCAGCACCGCGGACGCTGGAGCCGGCCCTGTGGTCGGACGACAACATCACCGCCCTGCGGGCGGCGTTCATCCGCTGTGCGCCGCGCTCGGAGAAACGCTGGCAGCAGGTCGTCAAGGCGGACGATCCCGCGCTGGCCTTCGGGGAACTGTTCGTTGCGAAGGCCGTCCGCACCGTCACCGGTGCGGACGGAGAGCTCGCCAAGGGCACCCCCATCTCCAAGGGAGAGTTCGCGCAGCAGCTCGCCGACGTACTGGCCGACCAGACGGTGCCGTTCACCGTGCCCGCCTACCTCGCGGACGCCATCCGCTTCATCACCGCTTCTGACGCCGGCACCCCGGTGGTGGGCGCGCCGTGACCACTGCGGAGCAGAAGAACGCGGTGCGGGAGGCCGCTGAGGCGCAGCAGCAGGCCGCCGTGACCGTGACCGCGCCTACTTTCGTGCCCGCCTGCCCCGGCGCGGGCAAGACGTACGTGATCACCAACCGGCATCTGCAGTCGTCCCGGCAACCGCTGCGCAAGGGCCGGGCTCTGATCTCGTTCACCCGGGTGGCGCGGGACCAGATGGCCCGCCGCTGCCGCCAGGCGGGCCGCGCCGATCTGGTCCAGGCGCCGCACTTCATCGGCACGCTCGACTCGTTCCTGTGGGAGTTCCTGGTCAAGCCGCGGCGCAAAGCCGATCCGGTGCCCCGCCTGCTGGAATCCTGGGCAAGCGTCAAGGCCCTGGTGGAAGGCGTGGACCGGGAGATCTCTCTGCACCGCTTCCCCATGACGTTGGACCCCTCGCACCACTCGGCGCACGGGAAGGTGGCCTGGGGCAAACTCGACTACGACACCCGCCAGCTCATCGACGCCAGCTCCTGCAGCCGCTCGGTGTGGGAAGAGAAGATCCTCGCCACCCGCAAGTCATGGTGCGAGCAGGGGTACTTCACCGGGCACGAGGTGCGGGCCGTGGCCCTGTGGAACCTGCGCAACGCCGAAGCCGCCGCCGCGTTGCTGCCGCCGCTGCAATCCCGGTTCGCGGAAATCATCGTCGACGAGGCGCAGGACTGCTCCGCCGCCGACCTGGCGATCCTCCAACTGCTGCACGACGCCGGTCTGCCACTGGTCCTCGTCGGTGACCCGGACCAGGCCATCTATGCCTGGCGGGGCGCCGAACCCCAGGCACTCGGGGCCTTCGCGGCACGCCTGTCCCCCACCCCACACCGCCTGACCGGCAACTGGCGCAGCTCCCCCGTCATCTGCCGGCTGGCGGCCACCCTGAGGACGGGGCAGCGCCCGCCGGACACGTCCGTGGTGCGCGACGACAACATTCCCGTCCTGCTGATGCCCACCTTGTTTGCCGCTACCGGCAGCCGCCACATCCACGCTCCGACCGGCGCCGGCATCGTCGACGCCTTCCGCACGCTGGCAGAGGAGTACTCCGTCCCGGCACGGGACTGCCTGGTGACCGCCTACAGGTACGCCACCTTGCCGGGCATCAGCCGGGAGAAGCCCAATACCAACGCCATCACCAGCCTGGCGTGGGCCCGCACCGTCGCCCACACTCCGGGCGCCTCCGGCGACGACCTGGCCCGTGCCTGCGCGATCGCCGTGCGTGTCCTGTTCGGTTACTGGTACCCGGGTCAATTCGGCGGCCCCGAACGCATCATGACCAGCCACCGTCTCCCTACCGGCCAGGTCAACCGCACGGCCTTCGCGTTCCTGCACAGCCTGTCTGCGCCTCACAAGAAGTGGGGGCCGCAGGTATGGCAGGCCATGAAGGCCTGGCCCGCTCTGCCCGGGGCGGCTCCGCAAGGCGGAAAGGGCCGGCTCGCCGGGAGACCCACCCTGTCCCGGCCCCAGCCGACCACCGGCATACGCACCAACATCGTCCACCAGCTCAAGGGCGACGAAGCGGACGGCGTCCTGCTGTTGCTGCCCGATGCCGGAAGCGTCCAGCGCTGGGCCACCGCGGACCCGGCCGCCGACGAGGTACTGCGTGTCTGGTACGTCGCCGTCACCCGCGCCCGCCGCTTGGCCGCCATCGCCCTGCCCCAGGAGGAGACCGATGCACTGGCCCGCCTCCTGGTCGGCCACCACGTACCGCTCCGCATCGCATGAACCCGGATGCGCTCGGCCCAGCATGCGGCAGAGATCAGTCGCGGCCCGGCCCCGGCGGGCACGAGGACGTCGCTCCTTCACGGCTCACGTCGTGCTCGCACAGCGAAGATCTCCACAAGCCGCCCGGCATGCTGCCCCGCCGTAGCGCTCACCCTAACCGCACCGAAAACCGCAGGCCAGGGGCCAGGTGCTGCCGGAGAAGGTGCGCGGCCAGCTTCCAGGGACTGTCGTCGTCTCGTGTCTATCCGTTCCTTGCCGTGGGCCGTTTTTTGCGCCCGTGCCCATGTTCCTCAGTCGAAGGCAGTCACGATCGTGTCGATGATGGCCCGGATCCCGTCCCAGTCCTCACGTCCACTGCCCTGCCCGGAGCGGTGAATCTGCACCTTGCGCAGGAAGCGGTCCTGGGCCGCCTTCTTGTCCACGTCTGCAAGGCTGCCCTGATAGCGGCGCAGCTTCGGGTTCCATGAGCGCCACTGCACGGGCATGAGTGTGCGGTCCTCGCTCTGCAGGACATCACGGCCGAGGTACATCTCCAGGGAACCCGCGCGTCCGTTGACGTCTGCCGGCACTGGCTCGTCTCCGTACGGGCCGAGGGTCGGATAGGTCTTGAGCGCTGGCAGCGGCGGGTAGTGCAGTACACGGCAGCGTTTCGGCAGCGGCTGCTTTTTGAGATTGGCCAGTCCGGCGTGGGCTTCGGTGTCGTTGTCGGCCAGTGCGACGAACCGGTTGGCCACGCCGGCGGCGACGAATGCGGACACGGTCTTCGCAAGTTGGGCGACGCCGCCCTCGGCGCCGGCGGCACCGAAGTCGAAGAAGGTTATGTAGCCCTTCAGATGCGGGTGGGTGACTTCCAGGCCCGCTGCCAGAAGGCGGGCATCGGTGGGGCCTTCGGTCAGGACCAGCAAGGGGGCGTCCTGGGCAAGACTCGCCAGCTGCTCGGCGCGCGCCTCGCCGGCAACCGGATGTGCGGGGTCCAGGTCCACGCCGGGCCCGGTGAGTTCGCTGAGATCGAGGAAGACGGTGGCGTGCTGGTCGGGAGCCCATTCCAGC
This sequence comes from Streptomyces sp. NPDC047880, assembly GCF_040706515.1. Taxonomy (NCBI): domain Bacteria; kingdom Bacillati; phylum Actinomycetota; class Actinomycetes; order Kitasatosporales; family Streptomycetaceae; genus Streptomyces; species Streptomyces sp. NPDC047880. The sequence continues at coordinate 33,971 of NZ_JBEZOK010000031.1, forward strand.
AGCAGGCGGGTCAGGCTGCGGTCATCCATGTACCGGGACAACGCGTCGGGCAGGTCATAGGGGTTGGGCTGGAAGCTCTCGCTTGGCCATGCTTCCTCAAAGGTCATGGCGAGGAGCTGACGCACAGTGGCCTCGACGCTGCGCACGTCGGGCTCCTCGGAGAAGCGAAATGCATCCAAAGGCCGGTCTTTCTTCCATCCGGCCAGGACCTCGGCGAGTTCGGTCTTCGCCCGGGCGGCGCTGAAGCCCTGCACGTGGAGTCGCTCTCGCAGTCGCGCCACCGTTGTCCCGTAGACGAACTCGGTCAGATTAGCCTGCAGAGGGAGGCGCGCGTTCGCAGGCTGGCGCTCCGATTCGGTGAACAGGGCGGCCAGTTCCGGCGGGTACTCCGCTCTCCAGTACAGGAGCTGGTGATCGGCGATCCCCAGGTGCGAGTGAAAGGCCATGCGGGACAGCTTCTCAAGTCCGGGCCTGGGGCGCTGCTCTTATGGTTCGGGCCGTGGAGGACCGTGCGAACTCGCTTGGCACGCTGTGTCGGTGGGAGGTGGCCGGGGCGTCACGCAGATGCGACCCCAGAGGTCGGCGTGATGCCCTGGCTGCCCTCGTTTTCTTACCGGCCGGTTGCCGTCTACTGCGAAGGCGGGCGTCGGCAGGTTACTGGCTCCTGGTGGGCAGGGATGTGCCGGAGCGCAGAGGTGTGGTGGTGGACGGAGCGGGTGGGGGTGGTGCGTCGTAGTCCATGTCCTCGTCGGGTTCCCAGCGGGTGACTGGAGCCGAGGGGAAGAGCATGTCACGGGCTTGGCGGGCGAGTTCGGCACGTCCTACGGAGTCAGCGAGGTAGTTCTGGCGAGGCTTGCCGCCTGTGTGGGCAGCTAGCCAGGCGCGGGTTCTCGCTTCTCCTTCCGCTTGGATGAGGGATTGCACCAGGGCGTGGGCTTCGTGGAGGCCGGCCAGGGAGGCCGCGTTGGGGTGGAAATCGCCCTTGATCCAGTTGTAGTAGTTGCGGCGGTGGCCCAGAAGCCGGGCGGCTTGTGCGGGGGAGACGCAAAGCCAGCGGGCGATGTCGCGGATGGCTTTGACGGCGGCCTGCGTGCGCTGGCGCCCGGGGTCGGCAGCGGCCGAGGTGTCGTGGGCGGTCTCTTCCTGCGGGGAGCTCGTCCAGTCGGGTGTCGGGCGTTGTACGGCGGCAGGGGGCAGGAGCCGCTCGGTCACGGTGAATCCGCCGTGGACCATGGCTGCCCATGTCTGCGACCAGGTCTGCGGCTGCTGAGCCTGCAGGAAGCGCGGCAGGTCGCGGCGAATGGTCTGGGCTGCTGCCTGGGCCGGCTGGAGGCTGCGGTCGGGGCCGGGTGGGTGCATGGTCAGGGGTGTCTCGTCGATGCACCAGTCTCTGCTGTAGGCGCCAAGCACCCCTTTTGCTACGTCCATCGTTGTCCCCCTAGGCGTAGTACGTGCGCAGGTCTTTGGTGGTGGCCCAGACAAAGGCGCTGCGAGCCATGCAGTGCAGGTGTTCGAGCGAGGCGATGATGGCCTCGGTTTCGAAGGTGCGCTGTTTTTGACGTGAGCAGTCGCTGTCCAGGACGTAGGCGAGGCCTTCGCGGAGCTGGAAGCCGTGACGCATGACGATGCGGTGGGCTGGCTCGGGCTGCAGGTCGACGACCTGCATGGCGGCTTGCAGGTCGGCGCCGGCGGAGGTGTAGAGAGTGTCCTGGTAGAGGGCGTCGCTGATGAGACTGCGCCAGTCGGCGGGCTGGGCAACGTCGGGGTGCTGCAGTTGATTGACGTAGCGCAGGCCGATGCGCTGTTCGATCTCCGGCTGGACGGTGGCCTGGACGGCCTCGACCAGAGTGCGCGCTCTACGGAGGAACGCCTCCCAGCCCGGGTAGCAGGAGGTCTCAATGGTGAAGTGGTCTGCCTGGACGGTGACGCTCCACTCGCCGTCGACGGATTGCATCCGCCAGCCACGCGCGACGGTACCGACAGGCGGGGCGGACGGAGTTTCGGTGTCCGCAAGGGGGGCGGGCAGGGGCTGGTGCTCCTCGAGTCGGGTGTCCCAGCCGAGCGCGGCGTCGATAGCCAGGGCCGCAGCGGGGCTGCAGGCCGCTGGCAGGGTTTCATGGCGGACTTGGCAGACCACCAGGGAGACCGGGGGGCGGGTGAGGTCCAGTTCGTCCACTGGCAGGGCGGAGGGTTTGGCGTTCATGCCTTCCCTCGCTTCCTGGACCGGCCGTCACGTGGGGTTGGGCTACAGACTTTCACGAACTTTCACTCCCGACTATCTCGCGCGGCAACCTGCTCGTCAACACAAAACAGGCAAATTGGTAATTTGGGCTATTCGTGCGTCAACTGTTGCTGAGATCGCTGTGCAGGCGCCCTAAGACGGTCAGCTGCAGATACTCGGCGGCCGGATAAGTGGAGAGGTCGGCAAAGACGGGTCCTGTGATCGTCAGGCCAGCCATGGCGGCCTGCTCACGCAACCCGTCCACCGCGACCTGCCACCACTCCCGGCATTCCCCGCTGACCCCTCCCCCGCTGAGGACAAAGATCGCCAGCCGGTGGGGGTCCAGACGGCTGTCCGCCTGCACCGCCCACTCGCTCACTTCCTCATCGATACGTACACCGAGCTCTCTGTTCTCAGCAAAGAGCCTCTGGAACGCCAGCTGCAGTGGACGCTGCACATGGTCGATGAAGACCTGTCCCATCGCAGGGCGGTCCCTGACCCAGGCCAGTGCCTTACCGAACTGGTCACGCTGCGCTTCGTCATCGAAGACCTCCACCGGCTCCTGTCCGGCGAGCCAGCTCTTTTCGACCGGCTGGTCGTAGCGCAGGTCAGCCACCCACAGATCGCTCTGGCGCGCGGCCAGGGCCGGCAGGTACACGAAGTGCCCGACCCTGTTCCGGCGAACGTGTCCCTGCTGCCCGCGGTCCATGTGCTCAAGGTTGACCACCGGTGCGACCTGGACGAAGGGTTTCTTCGGCTTCTTCACGCCCGGCTCGGCGATGTCACAAGTCGCCGTCGTGATGATCGCCCACTGGGGCGCCTGGCCCTCGGGGACCTGCATGACCATCTCGCCCTTGAACTGACCGCTGGCGGCAAAAGCGGCCGATACCGAGTTCAGCGGTTCCTGCACGCTTCCATAGAAGCTGAACGTCGGCGCCGCGACCACATGTCCCTGCACAAAGCGTTCCAGCTTTTCCCAGATACCAGCCGGCCACGACTCACGCGCCGGCACACCATCCACGAAGCTGCCCAGGCTCATGGCGCCCCCGCCCCCCTCAGCCTCACAAGAAGGCCGGTCTTGCTGTCCGTACACCCCGCCTATGCCACTGAGTTACCCCATCAGCACGAACCGTTACCCTAGGGGACTCGTCGACACGCGCGCATCCAGCCTGGCCATATCAGCCTGCCACACCTCAACGACCAGCGAAAACGCACCGCTCCTCCACACTCAATCACCCGAACGGGTGACCCGTTGCGCCGCAATTCACAACGGCCGCCAGCTCGCGCTCGACCGGGTCTGCTCGGTGGGGACAGGGTTGAGTGTTGCCCTTACTCGGTGTGGCCCGGTACTCGTGGCCGGGCTGCCTGTGACGCAGCAGATCATTTTCTGTTCAAGGCATGCCAGTAGACAACGAGGTTGGACCGAATACCTGCGGCAGGCCACCATGTGCGGCACTCTGTTCTGCAGGGAGGGGGGACCATGCGCCACGGGCCAGCGGATGAGGAAGAAGGCGGCTCAAGCACCATTAGCGCCGGAGGGAGCTACAGCGGAGGCGTATTCGCCGTAGGCCGAGATGTCTCAATCGCGCACTACCACAACGTGATGTTCGTCGGGCACCAGCCCTTGACGCAAGAGGAAAAGCGTGTACTAACCAACGCGATACGGCTGATCGAAGAAGGGCTGGCTACCATCGCGCTTGCCCATGTGAGAGATCTGGCTTATCAGGCCGCAGTTGAGCGCGGCGTTGACGCTCGAGTATCCGTGTTGCTCAGACACATTCTCGTGGTTCTGGACACGGGAAAGATTGACGCGGCGCAGACCCTACTCAAGGGCGTCCTGGAGCAGGAAGAAGCCTCACGGCCAGTGGTTGGGCAGGCACATCTTCTCCAGGAGGGCTCCAGGCTTGAGCCATCCCAGGGCGACGAGGGCGTTCCATCAATTGATGATCTTCTAGCGGTACACGCCTCCCACGCGCAGCGAATCGCTGTCTGGGGCCCGCCCCAACTCCCTGCACTGAATGAAGTCCCCGTGACCTCTGACGACACGGAGATCGACGAGGTTGCAGCGCTCGAGGTGCGCGAGGCTTTGGATAACGCCGTCACTGAGCTTCTGGTAGTCCTTGGCCCCCCTCCGGGGTCACGGGTTGACGAATCACATGCACCTGCGGACGGCGACGGAGGGGCGAGCGCGTGACCACCGAAGATGCGGAAACATTCCCCGCGCAGCAGGCACACACCAGCTCCCTCAACCGCAACACACTTTCCGCGGCAGCACACGGCCTGGCGGAGCAGTGGGCAGAATTCCCCCCTGATCACTTTGATGCGATGATCTCGGCAGCCGCAAGCCAGGCAGCGCTACTTTCGCAAGAGACGGTGCTCCGCATGCGCCTGGATCATGAGGCCAAGATGGCGCGCCTCAGGATAGAGGCGGAAATCACCAACCGCCAGGCCGAGGCTGAGAAAGAGCGCACGGCGCGTGAAAACCAACTCGCTATCGAACGGCTTCGTCATCGCCGCCATCTTGTCAATGTATCCGCTGGCGCCCTCATATCGATCGCTCTGCTCGCTGCCGGTGTTCTCGTTGCCGACACCGCCATCTGGCTATCGCTGCTGCTATGCGGCCCCAGCCTGCTGGCCCTGGCGAAGGTGTATGTGCTGAGCCGGAGCGATCCAGATGACATGAAGGTAGTCGGGCGTGGGACACAATCGGCAACGAACGCCGCCACTAACGCCCAACCGCCGCCGTTGTGAGTAGAGCCCGGTGCGTCTCGTTTACCCGTCCGGCTATGTGGGCCATTACCCCAAGATCAACTTCGGCGATCAGTCGCGGGCGGTGTGGTCGGAGTTGTTGCGGATCGAGACGCCGCGGTCGATCGCGGAGGGCAGGTCCTTGACGCTGTCGTCCACGGCGCGCGCCCCCAGGGCCTGCGGTTGATTCAGGGAGCCGGGGGGCATTGAGGTAGCCGCGCAGGTCGTGGACGGAGCCGCCGCTCCGGGTGATGCACGCATGCCGACCGCTGTGATTGCGCGCCCAGTACCACGAAGGCCCGTCCAGGAGTTGCGGGACGTCCCCGCGGCATGAGTGGCCACCGAGCCGACTGTGTCGTCTCTCCGATACGACCATTGCACTCACACCAGGGGCGCAACCGCCGTCCCGGCCCGTGCGCCCCAGGTAGGCCGCTACCAACAGGTACATGCGTACCGCTCTGCTGCGCGGCCTGCCCGCCGCGCTCCTCACCGTCCTGTCCCTCACCACCGCACCGCTCGCACACGCGGCCCAGATCATTCCACTCGCCGAAGCCGTCGCGAGCCTGCCGCTTGCCACCGAGTCCCGCGACGGCTACACCCGCGAGGCGTTCAAGCACTGGAACTCCGGCGACGACCCGGCCGACGGCTGCTCCACCCGCAACGAAGTCCTCATCGCCGAAGCCGTCGACGCGCCGGCCGTGGGCCCGAGGTGCCGGCTCACCGGCGGCACCTGGTGGTCGTACTACGACCAGACCACAGTGACGTCCGCCTCCGGCCTGGACATCGACCACATGGTGCCCCTGGCCGAAGCCTGGGACAGCGGCGCGTCGGCTTGGACCGCGCAGCGCCGCGAGGCCTACGCCAACGACCAGGGGGCCGAGGCCAGCCTGGTTGCGGTCACCGCCCGCTCCAACCGCAGCAAAGCCGACCAGGACCCCGCCCAGTGGATGCCCCCGGCCGACGACGTCCACTGCCGGTACGCCGCCGAATGGACCGCCGCCAAGCTCCGCTGGAACCTCACCATCGACGCCACCGAACACGCGGCCCTGCACGACCTCGCCGCCGCCTGCCCCGACCAGACCGTCACCTACACAGCCGCCATCTGAGACCTAAAAGGCCGTTCCTGCCGTCGTGGCTACCGCCCCGGCGGCGCCGGCCAGGTTGCATCCGGACCCTGCCTGCCGCTTTTCGCCACAACACCCCGGCAAGCGCCACAGAGCGGCGACCTCAAGAAGTTGATGGTGCCTGACCTCGCCGAATGCCAGGGCGGGCAACAGTTCGATGCCGTGTCTTCCCCTGAAGGCCCGCCAGAGTCCAATGCAGATCTTCCCAGTCTCCGCAGGTCTGCCAGGACCTGAGTAATCCGTTCACGGCCAGCTGATCAAATGTGCTGACCAAGTCAGCGGATTGGGTTCCGCAAGCGCGGGCCATCTGGTCGAGCTCTGTCAGGCCGGTACCGGTGTCCGGGTCGGCGTGTGCAGTGAGGTAGAGGCTTGCCAGCTGCGGCAGTGGGCCCGCCATCGCCCCAGCCGTCGAGGGGCTGGCGACACGAAGTGCCCAGTCTGCTGCCTGCGTGCGGTCGGGGCGTGCGGGGGCCTGGCTGAGCAGTGCGGCATCGAGTAGCTCAGCCCCAACTTCGTTGGCGGCGCTTGCCAGGCTGATACGCAGCCATCGTGCATGTTCCAGCTCGCGCCACGGGTCTGGGGTGTCGAGGCGGAGGCTGCGCAGCATGCCTTTGGGTAGGCGGACCTGCATGGCTGTGTTCACGCGGAGCGCGCACTGCAGTGCGAGCAGGCGTGTTGCGGCTGGGGTGCTTTCGGGCAGGGCGGCAGCCAGGTAGCTGAGCATTTCGCGAACTCGGACCCGCTCGCCCGGGCCTCTGGGGATCCGTCTGTGGTGCCGGGGTGCTGTGGGCTCCGGGGCGCGGGCGAGGGTTGTGTCGGGGACGACGGCGGCGTGTGTTGTTGCTGCGGCGCAGGCGCTGCAGGCGTCGGCGAGTCGCCAGAGTCGTCCGCCGCGTTCGCGTGTGAGGAGGAGGTGGATGGGGCCGGCGCAGCCGCGGTGGCGGGGATGCCAGCGGCAGCCGCGCTCGTGGCATTGACAGGTCCGCAGGTGGGGTGGGAGCAGGTCACTGCGTGCGTGTCGTGCGAGGTGCGCGAGGGCGGCCGAGCGGGCGGAGGCTGCGGTGACCTGTCCGCTGCCGTGCGGGCATTGGCGGCATTTGAGGAGAAGCCCGCTGGGGTGTGGGCGTAGTTCCACGGTCCAGGTGCGTGGTGTCGCCGGGCGTGCTGTGCGCAGCCTCATGGGCGCGTGTTCCTCCTGTTGCGTGCGCGCCGGTTTCGTCGGGGGCTGTGGGGCGGCGGCCCACCATAGTGCAGAGGTCTGCCCTCTCGTCGCCGCCACCACCTGCAGAAATAGGGCAGAGGTCTGCACTGACAGGGCAGGGGTCTGCACCGTCGGATGGACGGGTGACGATCTTGCCGCCCGATCCGGACCTCGACGCGCTGCGGTTGGAGCTCGCGCGTCTGCGGGCCGCGCGCGGGTGGACCTACGACGAGCTCGCCGCCCGCAGCGGCCTGGCCAGGCGCACCGTCATCGAGATTGAGCAGGGCCGCACCATCGGCACGCTGAAGACCTGGCACTCGCTCGCCCATGCGCTGGGCACCCCGTTCGACGAGCTCTTCAGCACGCTATGCCGCGGGCATGACCTGCCGGGAGCGAGCGGGGACTGAGTCCCCGTCCGAGCAGCCACGGCGGATCACCCGAACCGACGAGACCACCTCGAACGTGCAGATGATCATTCGCACTCCAGTCGCATAGCGTGGGGCCGGGCAGGTGATCCCGCGGCAGGGCTGCCGGAGGTCCGGCGTGTTCGCTGGCAGGTTCGCGCGCATGCGCTCCACACCTCCCCCGTCCCGGCACTGGGACGGCAGCCCCATCACCCATCGCGTGCGCCGTTCCTTGCAGGTCACCCCCAACGGCGCGAGCCGGCTGCTGCGCTGCGGCCAAGGCGACCAGTGCCGCGAATGCGGCAACCGGATCGAGTGGTACCACCGCAGCGACCGCCGGCCGGTGCGTCTGCATCCCCACGAACTGCCCACGGCCCAGGTACCAGTGGCGTGCCGCTGGCACGTCAGCTCCGGTGTCGCCCACCCGGCCGGGGACGGCAGCAACTGGTGCCGTCTGCCGCATGCCGCCGTCTGCCCAGCCCGGGACACGCCCCCACCTCTCCCTGAGCTGGCCGGCCTGCGCCGGTCGCTGGCCGTGCGCTCGCGCCGCCTGATCGACACCGGCGCCTTCACTCCTGCCCCGGCCTCGCTGGACAGTCCGCCGTCACGCCCGGCCGTCTGCCGGCCGTCCCGGCCCATCGTGCAACTGCTGTATGTCCGCTACCTGGCCGCCCGGCCGGTGGACGAGATCCAGTGCGTTGCTCAGACCCGGCGCCGCCACCGCTGCACCAGCCCGCTGCTCACCCCCGACGCCCCAGCCGGCACCTGGAGGCTGATGTCCGCCACCGCAGCGGACGGCCAACTGGCTCTGCCTACCGATGTCATGGCGGCCTACGACCTCAGCCGCCTCCCCTACGCCGAGCAGTTGCGCTGGCGTGCGCAGCACTGTCCGCAGCATGCCACCACTCCTACGGCCGCCGATCTGGCCTTGACCGACTTCGAGCTCTTCGACCCGATCCGCCACCACGCGCACATCCACACCCGCCTGCCCGCCCCCACCCGACGCCCCGGCCCTGCGGGCCGTGCACGACAGGCAGCCCGGCCATGACGCCGCACCACGCCGTCGAGATCACCCTGACTCGACCTGTTACCCCTGGTGAACTTCGAGGGGCGTCCGGTGGTGTGCTTCTGGCCGCGAACGCGGACCGCACCCGGCTGATGGCGCTCCACATTGCACGCCATCCGGGCGGCGCCCTGCATGCGCTGCGGCGCCGGCTGGGTGCGCGCTTGCCGATCGACGTGCTGAGCACGCACTATCCCGACCGGCACGGCCAGGTCGTGCTCAACATCGCACTCAGCCACGCCGCCGACCAGGCCCTGCGCCGAGACGCGGCCACCGTGGGACAGCGTCCCCAGGAGGTACTCCGCCAGCGGGTGAGCGCAGGTGTTGCCCGGGACCAACAAGAACGCGCCCGCCGCTTGGAGGAACGGCTCGAGAGCCTGCTCGCCCGCCATACCCCCGAGGAGGTCCTGGCCTGCGCGGCTGGCCTCCTGCACGGCCGTCAGCACCGCCGCGTACCGACAGCGCCGTAACGGTCCTCCTCTCTCCCCTTCCCCTCGCGTACCTCGGCGGGCGGTGATCCCTTCCCCTCCGCTCGTCCATCTGTCTTCACCTCTTTCACGGAGCCCTCATTGCCCACGCCCACCGATGAACAAGCCCACGCTGTCGAGGCCTTCCAGGCAGGCCACCATCTCGTCCTGCAGGCCGGCGCAGGGACGGGAAAGACCAGCACGCTCGGCCTGCTCGCCGCCAGCACTCGCCGCCGCGGCCGCTACCTGGCTTTCAACAAGGCCATCGCCCGGGATGCCGCAACCCGCTTTACCCGCACCGTGGTGTGCAAGACCGCCCACGCCACGGCCTACGCCGCCGTCGGCCACCGCTACACGAGTCGGCTCAACAGCCCCCGCCAGCCCGCGTGGAAGACCGGCCAGGCACTCGGCATCACCCGCCCGGTCCGCATCGGCTCTCACGAAATCAGCCCCAGGGCGCTGTCCCACACCGTGCTGCGTACCGTGACCCGTTACTGCTACTCCGCCGACCGCGCCCTGGGCCGCCACCACGTACCGAACCTGCGTGGCCTGGACACCGCCGACGAGCACGCCCAACTCGTGCAGCAGGTTCTGCCGTTCGCCCGTAAGGCCTGGGCCGACCTGCACGACCCCGAGCAGGGTGTGGTCCGCTTCGAGCACGACCACTACCTGAAGATGTGGGCGCTGACCGAACCGAAACTCGAAGCGGACTTCCTCTTCCTCGACGAGGCCCAGGACACCAACCCCGTTCTGGAAGAGGTCTTCGCCGCACAGCGCACCCATGCCCAGCTCGTCATGGTCGGTGACTCCGCCCAGGCCATCTACGGCTGGCGCGGCGCCAGGGACGTGATGACCGGTTTCGACGCCGTGCCCCTCGCCTTGACCCGCTCCTTCCGTTTCGGCCCGCTGATCGCCGAAGAAGCCAACCGGTGGCTGGCGCTCGCCGACGCCCCCATCCGGCTCACCGGCACCGAGACCATTCCCGCACAAGTCGGGAACCTCGACTGCCCCGACGCCGTGCTGTGCCGTACCAACATCGGCGCCATGACTGAGGTCATGCGCCTGCTCGGCGACGGTCACCGGGTGGCGCTGACCCGCGGCGGGCACACGCTGGCCGCGCTGGCACTCTCGGCCCGCGACCTCAAGGACGGCCGCCGAACCTCCCACCCCGAACTCGTCCTCTTCAGCTCCTGGGGCGAACTGCAGGAGTACGCCGAACACGACCCCGCCGGCAATGACCTGCAGCCCTTCGTGGACCTCATCGACACCCACGGACCCGACGCCATCCTCGCCGCGATCAACCAGCTCACCGATGAGAAGGACGCCGACGTCACCGTCTCCACCGCCCACACAGCGAAGGGCCGTGAATGGTCCACTGTCAGAATCGCCCCCGACTTTCCCCCGCCCAAGGGCACCGATCAACACGACGCGCACGGCCGCCCGATCCCAAAACCAGTCAGTGACACCGACGCCCGCCTCGCCTACGTCGCTGTCACCCGCGGCCGCCACCACCTCGACCTCGGCGGCCTGTCATGGATCGACACCCACCCCGCCACACCCCCGGCCGCCTGAGCGATACCCGGCCACAAAGTGAAACCGGAACACCGGTCAAAGGCTGAGGGTCCAGGCTCTGTGGGAAGGGTGACGTGACCGTGCCCGTGTCACTCCAGCTGACGCTCAAGCCCCCGAAGTCTGGGCTGGTGAAACTCGGGCGCGGGCCGGATGCTCCGCCATCAGTACGGGAAGAGCTGGGACGACCTGCCGCGGCGCTGCCCTGCGGCCGCCCCCAACTCCTCGACCGGCTAGTGGCCACAGGCACCCTGAGTGCACGGCATCACAGCCAGGAGACGGATGAGATCTTCTGGACCTGCCTCAGCCTCAGGCACGAACACCTGCTTGCATGCCGCCTCCTTGTCACCCAGACCGCAGCTCTGAGGCCAGCGCCAAGCAAAGGACACCATTCGGCGGGAACATCGGCTCCACCCGCTACATGAAGCGCTGAAGCAGCCTTTGGGCTGTCGCGTGCTGATATTCATTCGCTAGATCCAAAGGACCTTTGCCGACATCACCCACAATTCTTGGAGACGCTCCATACGCCAGGAGGACCGCGATGAGGGTGACTTCCATTTCCTGACCGGCTTGGATGGCCACGTCGGCCTCGTAGTCAACGGCATGAGCCAGCAGTGTCATCCCGCAGCAAACTTCATTCGGGTCCGCGCCGGAGTCCAAGAGTCGAGCCAACTCGCCCGCGTCTCCATTTTCGACGGCCTGATGAGCAGGACTCCACAGGTTCTTCACATCTCCCATCACGCCGCCATCATACATGGATCCCGGGGGTTTCCATCGAGACCCCCAGGATCCAATACCTACTGGCGACCTGATGTGTAATTGATCCGAATATTCGGGAATTCCTTGGCGAATTGCCCGATTACCGGCGTGCAGGAGAAGCACGCCTCTTGTGACGAGTGCAGCGTGAGACTGCCCTTGACCTTGGATGGCGCGCCCAGCTGATTGGCTATGTAGGTGAGCATCTTGTATTCGGTGTCATTCACGCGACCGTTGTTACCAGTAGAGGTGGCCGTGTAGCGGGCCGGATTTCCCTTTCCTCCGACGGTTGGCACGAGTCCAATCTGCTCATGCTTCCCACTTGTTGCTAGCAGGAGCATTGAAGAATTTCCTTCGATCTCCAGCCTCCCAGCTAGGGCAGCTCGCCGCTTTCCTGCGATTTGCTTCGCAAACATGACTTCTACCTGCGCTGCAAGTTCTTTGGAGGTCGCCTTCGTTGCTGCCCGGGCAAGCAGAGAGGACCCAGCGACGTCAAATGTACCTGTGGCTGGCTCGCATACAGCGGGATTAGGGCAGTCCGGGTTGAGCCGATCCCAAGCCTCATCGAGGTCTCCCGAAAGGAGAGCGGCGAGTGGCCCCTGAGTGAAGGAATCTACAAACGAATCGAAGAAGGACGGAATATCAGGGCCTCCGGCATTGCCCATGTTGTTGATGTTGTCCGCCGGACCCTTCTTAGCGCCGCAGGTGTAAATCGGCCAACAGGCAGCGCTTGACCCACTGCTGGTGTTACCGGAGCTATCGGTGCTCGCCGTTCCACCGCCGAGGCCAACGCTTTCGCGTGTCCCGTCGTAGGGGCCATCGTAGGGCGGCGGAGCCCCACGCTTGTCCGGCTTCTGGTGTCCCAGTTTTCCGCCGTCATCGGGCATGCAGTGACCGTTGCCAGGGTCCATGCACAACCCTGTCGGATCGCTGAATGTGACGGGCGTGTTGTTCGCGTAGGCATAGCCGTTGAGGGACTGATGCTGATCAACGGCGAGTATCGGATCGACGCTGATGAACTGGCCGATCGACGGGTCGTACTCTCGGGCGCCGACGTGGGTAAGGCCCGTGGATGCGTCCGCCGGCTTGCCCAGGAAGGCCTTGTCGTCGGGCCATGTGGTCGATTTCGTGCCCCGTACCTCACCGAAGGGTGTGCTGTAGCGCTTGGTGACCGCGTACGTGCTCGCGTCCAGGGCGACGCTCGACGTGCCGTGGTGGTCCGCGGCCAGGAAGCTGAGCTTCGTGCCAGAGGCACCCGACACCGCCGTGCGCACCGCGATGGTCTGGCCGTTGGCGGTGTAGTAGCGCGTGCCAGAGAGGGTCTTCGTCGTGCCCTTGGCTGTGAGGCGAATCTCGTTGCCGCCGGGCAGGTAGAGGACGGTGTCTCCATCGCCCTTCGCTCTGCGGATCAGCAGTTCGCCGGCTGCGTCGTAGAGGTAGGTGCTCTCTTTGGCGCTCTCGGTGAGCTTGGTCAGTTCACCTTCGGGGTTCCAGGTCAGCGTCTGCTGGGCGGTCGGACCGGGGCGAGAGGTGGTGTTGCCGGCGCTGTCGTAGGAGTAGCTGCCGGTCCGGGCACCGGTGGTCTTGTCCAGGGTGTGCGGCTTGGTGTCCTTCGTCGTGTCGTCGTAGGTGTAGGTAGTGGTCTGGTCGCCCGAAGAGGTGTGCTTAGTCTCAGTCTTGCGCTGCCCTGCCGGGTTATAGGTGTAGGAGGTCCAGTAAGGGGCTGAGCCGTCGATGTTGGTCATCACGCGGCCGGAGGTCGCGCAGTCTGCGGTCTTGGGTGTCCAGGCTTCTGTCATACGGCGGTGGCCGTCGTAGGCGAAGCACTGGAAGTCCGTCTTGGTCGTTCCGCCCTGGGTGGTGCCGTCGAAGATCGACGTGACGTTACCGGCGTCGTCCTGGGTGAACTTCAGCTCCTGCGGCATGTAGCCGTGCACGTCATCGGTGACGTAGGCGCTGGTGAGTCGGCGTGTGCCCGGCTCATAGGACCAGTTGAGGTACGCCTTCTTCGACGAGTCAGCGGGGTCAATACCCAGGGCGAGCTGGCCAAGATCGCCTTGCGGGGAGAACCTCGCGCCTTGGAGGTAGCCAGTGGTGCCCTTGGAGCTGATCTGGTGGCCGGTCGAGTCGTACTCGTAAGAGACCGTCTCGGCGGACAGCCCACCGATCGCCGGCGAAGCGTACTGGCTGGTCGTCCCGTCCAGGTTGAAGCCCGTGCTGAACGACAGGGCCTTCGGGACGCCTGCCGTCACCAGTGGCTCGGCGTCGGGCAAGAGGAGCTGGCTGCCGGTGACCTGGTAGAGGTTGTCGTAGGCGGTGATCTTCTGGGTGTACTCCTTGCCGGCCAGGCCACCGTCGTAGCGGACCGCGGTGTCCTGCTGGCCTTTGGCGAGGGTGTCGAACGTCCAGGCTGCAAGCTTGTTGGTATCCGTCTTGGCGACCTGCCACATGCCCGTCTTGCGGCCGAGGTCGTCGTAGCCGTAGAGCAGCTTCTTGTTCGTGTCGCCGTTCGGTGTGGTGCTGACGACCTGGTCGAGTGCGTTGTACTCGGTGGTGCTCTTGCCCTTGTCCGGGTCGGTGGCCGCGACCTGACGGCCGAACAGGTCGTAGCTGTAGGACCACTTGGCTTGGTCAGGGCCTGTGATGGTGTCCTGCTGGCCTGCCGGCGTGAAGGTGAGAGTGGTCTTGGTGAAGTCGGTTCCCGTCGGCTGCGGGCCGCCGTACTCACGGCGTTCGGTCGTTTGGCCCAGGGCGTTGGTCACTTCTGCGGTGGCCTGGCCGCCGTTGGGGGCGCTGGTGCTGACCGTGTCACCGGTGTAGGACGTGGTGGTCGTCCAGCGCGTAGCGCCGTGTGCCTTGGTGACCGCCTTGATCGGGCGGCCGGCGCCGTCGTAGATGGTGTCCGTCTGTATCGGTGCCTGGGCGGCGGAGGTTTGCACCGGGGTGGCCGCGGGGGCTGAGGTGCTGTCCCAGATGTCCCCCTGCTGGCTGACGGTCAGGCCTCTGGTGTCGTAGAGGTTCAGCGAGACGAGCCGGCCGCCCTGCGGGGTCGGTGACTGAGTCTGGCGGGTGCGCAGCAGTGAGTCGTAGAAGGTGTAGCTGGTGTTGTATCCGGAGCCGTCGCCCTTCAAGGTCCCGGTGGATACCCAGGACATTGCGGAGTTGGTGACGTTGTAGGCGTAGATCTGGTTCGGCGTCTTGTTCAGTGCCTTGAGGCGGTTGGGCAGCCAGACTTTGGTAAGGCGCCCGAGGCTGTCGTACTCGGTCTCTGTGACCTTGTTGTTGGGGTCGGTCACCTTCCGTGGCGTGCCTGTGGCGAAGTCGACGTTGGTCGTCGTCTTGTACAGCTTGGCGTCTTCGGCTGTGGTCGCGGTCAGAGGTCCGGCTGCAGTGGGTGTGTAGGTGGTCTTGGAGATTTGCAGGCCGTTGGTGTTCTTGACGATCAGCGGGCGGCCGAGTGTGTCGAAGGTCGTGGTGGCCACCTTCTGCCAGGCGGGCGCATCGTCACTGCCATAGCCCTTGGCCCGTCCGGTCCACGTCGCGTCTCCCTTGGTGGGTGTCTGAGCGGTCGACCAGGCGGTGACTGTCGCGTCGTCGTAGACGGTGGCGGTGTCGGCGATGACGTCGCCGGGACGGCTGGAGTCCGCGGGCAGGTCGAGTGCCGAGTCGGCAGTGGAGCAGGGCTTGGCCACTGTCCGGGTGCGCGATGCCAGGGAGTTGATGCCCTTGGCGTCGTTGCGGGCGTACCAGGTGCGGGTGCACTTCTCGTCGCCGGAAGCGGCGGTGTCGCCCTGGTCTTCGACGGTGTCGGCCATGCCGTAGTCGTCGAAGGTGGTCTTTACCGTGCGTACCCGGTCGTAGGGGTCGAGCTTGCTGGTGATGTTGGTGCGGGAATGGGTGGCACCGGTGCGGACGTAGTACGCCTCGATGTCCGCGTAGGACTTGTGCTGGGTTGCGGTGCGCTTTGACCAGGGGTCGTTGATCGTGCCGGTGACTTCGGCGGTGCCGTTGTAGGTGACGGTCTCGCGGGTGAAGCCTGCGTACTGGTCAGAGTCGGTGATCTTGCCGGCCTTGATGCCGGCGACTTCTGCCGTCTTGCGGGCGTCTGGATCGGGAGTCTTGCCGTCCGGCCCCAGGACGCGGTCGCCGTGCATGCCGCGCAAATACACGGTGACGGTTTTGCTCTGGGTTCCCGTCGAAATGCCGGCGAGGTGGGTGACCTTCTCGAAGCCGCGCCAGATGGACCAGGTGCGCTCCTTGGCCGGGGTGAGCGGGTCCTCGTTGTAGTGCCAGGCGCCGCCGCCGCTGTACTGGTAGGTGTCCTCTAGCGCCTCTGAGCCGCCCCGCTCATCGACGGTCTGCACGGAGTTCACCGGGTACTTCTGGAACCAGTCGAGAATGGGGTTCTTCTCGCCGTTGGGAGACCAGTACACCGGGTAGCAGCGCTTGGTGTTCCGGTCGGCCTTGGGCATGGTCTGGCCGGCGACGCAGTCGGCGTCCAGGTAGGTGGCGATGGTCTGCGCGCCGGTCTCGGAGGTGACGCTCTTCAGGCGTGGCTTGTGCAGGGGCAGGATGTCGTCGGTTCCGTCGACCCGGTTGGCCAGCATCTCGTGCGTGAACTTGACGGGGTCCAGCGACAGGTCGGTTCCGCGCTTGCCCGTGTGCTTGATCTCGTCCAGCCACAGCGACTGATCCGTCGAATCACCGGTGTCGCCCGGGTCCAGGTAGTTCTGCTTGAGGGACCAGACGTCCACCGGGTCGAAGGCGGGGGTCGTGGCCGCCGCGTTCCACGCGTAGGTGGTGACGGTAGTGAGCCGCTTGCGGGTGAAGAACGTCGGGCCGGTGTTGCCGGTGCACTTGTCGTCGTTCTTGCAGACCGCGTCGAACGGCACGTCAGGCCAGTTGTCCCGCTTGTCCTCGGTCAGCGTGTCGCAACCGGTGCCGGTGGCGAGGCAGCGTTCCGCGTAGTCGAGGACCACCTTGTTCGAGGCGGCCGGAGAGCCGGAGAAGAGGGCGTTGGCACGCTGGCCGTAGCGGATCTCCTTGAGGTAGCCGCCTCGGACGTAGTCGGTGCCGGTGGTGTCGTCGCCGAGCTTGTCGTAGTTGTTGTGTTCGGCCGTGTACCAGTAGGACATGGCGTTGGCGTGGGTGTCTTCGACGTAGTCGAGGTTCCACCGCCAGGCCTGGGGCTTGGCGCGGCCGGAGAACGAGGTTCCGTCGGCGTAGCCGGGCTCGCCTTCGTCGTCGCCGAAGACGGGTACGGTCCACACCGACTTGGTGCGGTCGTCGGTTCCGGCCCCCTCGAGTTTGTTCAGGCCGAAGACGTACTTGGTGCCGTCGCCTGTGATGACCGTCCAGTACTCGCCGTTGTCGTCACCGTTGTCGGCGTCGGTGGAGCGGGTGACGGTGGAGGCGTCGTCGTTCTTCAGCCGCCATTTGCCGGTGGTGTCGTCCTTGACCAGCTCGGTGGCCTGGCCGTTGAGGACGAGGGAGGCGTTGTCGTACTTCCAGCACAGGTCGAACTTGTCGTCCTGGCCGTCGTCGTCACAGGAGCCGTACTTGCGCTCGATGTAGGACGAGGTGAGGTCGAAGCCCTCGCCGATCTGGCTGCCCTGGTTGTTGGTGCTCGCGGTACGTCCGTCGACGGCGCCGGAGTCGTACGAGAGGGACAGCGTGGGCTGGGGTCCGGCCGCGGCCGGCGGTACCCGCAACGGGTAGGACCAAGTGAACGTGCCCGACGAGCCGCCCGCTTCCCAGGTTGAGGAGGCCGACAGCGGGGTTGCCTTGTAGTCACCGGCTCCGGACTGTGTCCCGGCCGCCAGCGCCAGCATCATCGGTGTACCGGAGGACGGCAGGTTGACGGGCGCCGATACCTGCTTCTTGAGGCGATTATTGGACGAATCGAGTGTGAGTCGTTTGCGGCATTTCGCTGTGGCCGGATCGGTCAGCGAACAGCCGGGCAGGCGCGTCAGTTGCAGGCGGCCGGCCCAGTCGCCTCCGTAGGCGGAGGCGAAGGCCGAGTAGTCGAGGCCCAGCCGCGTCTTGCCGCCGTTCTTCGGGCCCGTGAGTTTCAGGGCGACGCCCTTGATGCCGAGCTGCGCCGCCGCCTTCTGGCCGAGCACCTCAACCGTGACGGGATCAGTCGTCTGGCTCTTGCCCGGGGCAGTCAGGGTGATGGGCAGGGACCCTGGGGTGGCTTTGGCGGTGCCCTTGGCCGGCAGGTTCACCTGCGCTTTGCCGGCCTTGGGCCACGTGGTCTGTTGCGCCCAGTCACGGCGTGCGCGGGCGATTGCCGCCTGGTCCGCTTCCTTGGACTTTTTCACCGTGGCGGCGGCCTTCTTGTTCACCTTCGCGGTGAACGGGCTGACCTTGGCCGAGCGGGGCTTTTGCAGGCGGGGAGCGCCCAAGGGGTCGGCGTCGGCGCCGAATGCTACGGGTGTGAGCAAGCCGGGGAGCATGGCCAGTCCGGTGGCTGCGGCCAGGCGGCGGGACCAGCGTCTGGTGATCTCGCTCCTGCGGCCCGGGCCAGAGCCGGGTATGCCGAGGGGGTTCATGTGGTGTCTTCCTGTACGGCGCCGGGGCGGCGCGCCGGACGCGGGCCGTTGAGACGGTGGAAAGAGAAGGTCAAGGGGTCCGGTCTGCCGGTGTTGGGTGGCCGTGCGCGCTCGCGGGGGCGGCCACCCAGCACCGGCAGATCCGGCTCGGGGCATGTCTCAGGTGGTGTCGGGCGTGTCCAGCACCTGGGAGCGGACCTGGTCGGCGGTCATGGCTCCGGTCCAGAGCCTGAGGTCCTGCAGGCCGCCGGGCAGATAGTTGCCGGTTTTCCCTGAGGCGGTTCCCCGGCCGAGGCTCAGCTCGCCACTGCCCTGCTGCGGGGTGGTGAAGCCGGGTGTTTGTTCGGAGGGCTGGTCGAATTCACCTATGTAGAGGTGGAGTTGGCCGTAGCGGGCTTCGGTGGTGCCGTCGGTCGGATCGGTCCACTCCCAGGTCTCCTGGGCGTCGAAGGTGCCTGTGATCTGGACCCAGGTGTCGGTGGCGGCCACGTCTGCTGCGGGTACCTGTGCGCTCTGGGTGACCTTGCCGTCCGGTCCCACTGCGGTGCGGGTGAACTTCCACTGGTAGATGCCGTCGCCGGGCTTTATGACCCACAGAGCCCATGAGGATTCTGAGTCCAGGCGCTGTGCGGCCACCTGCGCCTGGTAGCCGACCGGCTTGGCATTGAGGGCCGCTGAATCGAGGCGGACGCTCGTCGACACCGTGAACGAGCCGGTCTCGTCGACCACCGGGCCGGCGGCGGTGGCGTACCCGGCTGTGCCGTTCAGGAACAGTGCGTTGTCTTCCTCGTTCAGCGTGGCGCCGGAGGAGGACAGGGTCATGGCCGAGAGCGGGTAGGCCGTCGTCTCGGCGACCTGGGTGCCCTTGGCTGTGGTGGCGTCCCAGTGTGCGACCAGTTCGTTGGCCGGCACTCCGTCCTGCAGGATCCTGGCTTCGTTGGCGACTTCAGCCGGCTGCAGGGCTCGCTGCCACACTGCGGCTTCGTCGAGCAGACCGAAGTGGTGATCGACGTACTTGCCGCCCGCCCTGGAGCGGCCGAACTGCAGTCCCTCGCTCGCAGTCCACGGAGTGTACGTGGGGGCGGCCTTGGACAGGCCGACCGGCTGGCCCTGGGGCTGGCCGTTGATGAACAGCTGGATGGTGTCGTTGGCCGGGTCGGTATCCGGGAGGTTGTCATCGCCTTCGGTCTTGAAGACGCCCGTCACGTGCGTCCACACGTTGAGCGGCGGGTTCTCATGGTCGGACATTGAGCGGACGTACACCGGGTTCGCTGTGTCCTTGTCGGCGCGGTTGAAGACCCACTTCTTGTACGCGGCGGAGTAGTAGAGCGTGAATGAGCTGCCACTCGTACCCGGTGCGGACAATACCGCCCGGTTAGCGGAGGCGTTGGACAGTTGCACCCAGGCGGAGACGGTGAAGGAGTCTCGGGTGTTGACCGCAGGGGCGGACGTTGCCGCGTAGCCGGTCTGCTGTGCCGGGTCGCTGGTGTCGTCGTTCAGACGCAGCGCGTAGTCCGCCTCGCCGCGACGGGCCCTGGTCGACCAGCCGGTCCCTTCCTCACCAACCAGTGTGGCGTCGTGTCGGGTGCCGACGGTGGCGGTGTCCTTGGCGGTCACGGTGCCCGAGCCGGGAACTCCGTCGAGGTGCCAGCGGCCCACCGCTTCCTCGGCCGTGGCTACCTTGAAGGTGAACTCCTGATAGGCGCCCCACCGCTTATAGACGTCCTTGGCGCGTACCGAGAGCACCTGGGTGCCCGACAGCGGCGGGGTCACGTTCGGGACAGTGACCTTGAGAGTGCCAGCGACGGGTTTGGCCGGAGTGGACAGCAACTTCCACTCATAGCCGGTGACGTCGGTCTTGCCGCTGGTGTTGATGTCGGCGGTGTTCGGCTGGAAGGTAAAGGAGCCCGGCACGCCCGGCCCGCCCTTCCCTTCACAGACGTTCGCTGCGCATGCGGTGTACGGGGAGCCGGCAGTGATGCGGGGCGGCTTCGGCGCCGTCGAGTCGATCTTGAAGTAGCACCAGGAGCTGTAGCCGGAGAACAGGTCGCCGGATTTGCCGCTGTAGGACCAGTGGGACTGAGTTCGGGCCTTGTAGCGGTACAGGCCGCCCTCCGCGCGGTCACTCATGCGGAGTCTCTCCACCTTGCCGTCCGGATGCCAGCCAGTATCGGGAGCATGACCGGTCCACACCTGATGCCAGGAAGCGTCGTCGCCGCGCTCCACGACGTACTCGGCCTGCAGGGAGCCTTCCTGGTCGCCCTTGTGGGACTCGACCTGGGTCTGGACGGTGGCCTGGACGATAGGGTCCTTGCGGGTGACGATCAACGGGTCACTCGAGGACTTCTTGCAGTACGCGGTGGTGCCATCGCCAGAGATGAGGCCGACATCCGTAGGCGTGCCTGGCTTGTAGGCGAAGATGACCTGCAGCTCAGCGCTGTCGTCGAAGCGCTTCCAGGCGCGCGGCTCGCCTTCGTCCTTGGCCCGCAGCATCAGCGTCAGGCGGCTGATCTTGCCGTCCGCGAAGGAGCGGACGGTGTTCTTCAGGTTCTCGTCCGCCTCGTCGGGGTTGTCGTTGAACTCGATCCACGCGTCGGGCTGGTCGGGCGTGCACAGACCGCCGCGCCCGGCGGACACGTACCGGTCGCCCATCTGGTCCAGCTGCTTGGGGCCCGGCCAGCGGGTGCCCTCGGAGATGTTGTCGGTGCGCTCCAGGTCCACCCAGTAGGGCGTGCAGTTGTACGACCACGTCTCGCGGGCCCGGAAGGTGGCGTCCAGGACGTGCTTGCCGGAGAGCTTCGTGGGCGCGAATTCGAAGTACATGCGGTCGATGTAGCCGCTACCGCACGAGTAACCGTCAGCCGTTCCGCATTTGCCGACGCCCTTGTCGCCGTCGAACATCCAGAACTTGTCGCCGTCGGAGGAGATCTTCGTGCGCTCCTGGGCGCCGAGGCCGACCGACGGGTCGATGAACACCGGGTAGACGGTGTCCTTGCCGCGCAGCAGGTCGAGGTCGGGGTGTACGGCAACGGTGTTGTTGTCGACCTTGACGGGCAGGACTGCGCTGGCGTCCCCGTTGCCGGGCTGCGAAGGGTCGCCTTCCTTGGGGTCGTTCGCAGCGGTCTGCACGCCGGACGCCAAGAGCTGGGGCTGCGGACCGGACTCGATGTCATCACCAGCCGAGTCCCACATCTGCCCAGCCGGCCCACGGAAGAGGGCGTTGCCGTCCTCGTCGACGGCCCGCAGACCGCCACCGGCGCCCGGTACCACGGTCAAACCGTCTCCGGATGCGGTGAGCTTGACCTGCTCGAGCTCGGGATTGTCGGCAGCTTCAGGCGTCTTCACGACGAGTACCTCGCGGTACCCCTCGGCGGTCGCGGTCAGCTGCAGATCCACCCCGTCCAACACGTTGGCATAGGTGGCTGTTGCGTCCTTCAGGGTCGGCTCAGGCAGCGCATCAGTCCAACCAAGGCTGATCGACCGGCCATCCTTGCCCATCCGCAGCATGTCAGAGCCGGAACCACCGCCAGAGAACGACAGATCCACCACAGCGCCCTTGGGGGCGATCCGGCCGTCAGGCCGGCGCTCCAGAACGGGATCGACCGGCCCCCAACTGCCGTCCTCCCGGTGGACGCGCCGGGGGGTCGAGGATTGGGTGAGCAGGAACGTTCCGTCCGGGTTGGCGTGCGTCGTGGAGTACTCCGTACGATCCGCCGTCACTTCCACAGGCTCGCCGGAGGACTTCGCCTGCTCCAGCGCACTCGTCTCATCGACCACACTCGCCGTCGTCGCCGCAGCGGCTGTTGACTGCGCCGCAGCCGTCGCCGGCAGCATCGGCAGCGCCGACAGCACCAGCGAGGCGGCTACACCACCCAGCAACACCCCGCGCGTTCTTCGCGCACGCAGAACGAACACAGACCCCACCCCCCGCATCACGGAGCCCACCCTCCGTCACAAATTTCACACAGAAAGCACAGAGTTAATGCAGAGTCACAGAGCGAGTCAATCAAGTGTGGCCCGCGTCACGCACACTTGTCCGAATACGCCTTGAGCTGTCCAAATACACGCACCTGACCACCCGTCAAGCACGAGGATTCCTTAGCGGCTAGGAGCTGTCCGGGGCGATCACACGTCCCGTTAAGGTGACTCAGCGGAGGGACGTGATGAGTGGTGGGGAAATGAGTCACGCTGAGGCGGTTGCGCTCGTGCAGCGGATCATGGATGCGGACTACGTCTCGGACGACGAGGTGGACGGCTGGCTGGACGGGCTGGACACAGCCCTTGCGTGCCCGTCCGGTTATGTCAGCGAATTGATCTTCTGGCCGCCGGGGCGGGAGCTTTCGGCTCACGAAGTAGTCGATCAGGCTCTGGCGTACCGGCCCATCCCTTCGTGAGGCAGCGGCAGGATGCAGCCCGACCCGCAGAACCCGGATCTTCGCCAGCACCGTGCGAACTGGGTGCAGTCCGCCCGCTGCCCTGGCGTGACGACCAGGGACAGCAGGCGGCAGCAGCCGTCCGCGCTCAGGTGGAGTTCGCTGGTGAATCCGCCTCGCAAGCGGCCCAGGCCCTCATCTCCCGCACCCCCTCTACCAGCCGGGGCAGCAGGCTCTGCCGCGGTGTTCCGCCCAGGCATTCTGCCTCTGACGCGGGCGCTGGCGCTGGCGGCAGTCCGGTGCGGGCATCGGCCGGGTGTCTTCCGGCATCTGGGGGATCCGCCCGGAGGGGGCTCGGGCACGGTGGGGCGGCGCTTCGTCCTGTAGCGACGGAGACTGATGCCCCTTGATCGCGGACAGCAACTGAGCGGCCTACAGGCTGCGAGAGGCGCCTATCCAGTCCCCTGATGGCAGCACCGGTGGCCACGTCCAGCGCTGTGAGCGGCAACCTTATGCTCAAGAGCGCTGACACTTGGTCTGCAGCGGCACTCGTCCCGGCCGATCGGGCCCCTTCCAGCCGCACGTCTTTGCCATGCGACACGTGTGACTGCCCAGTCTCAGCCACATGCGATCTCTGCTGTCACGTACATGACGCAGTGTGGTTATGGTGTGACGGCTCGTGCGATGTGAGTGGGGTTCACGGGGCCTGGGTGCCCTGTGCAGTGCCTTGGGGAGGGCGCATGCGGTCGCGGGTTGGGCACTTAGGTGTGATCAGACGGGGGCGGCATCGGCTGGCGACGGTCGGTGTGCTCGTCCTGGCGCTAGCCGCGGGAACGGTGTCGGCCGAGGCCCTGCCGCCGGAACCTCCTCCCGCCAAGACGACGCCGTCAGCGAGCGCTGCTCCTTCCCAGCCCCGAGACCAGGCGCAGGCCGAGCCCGCGGAAGAACCCAAGCGGTCGGCTGCCGCCGAGCCCACGACGAACAACGCCGTCTACGCCTACGACGCGGCAGGCCGGTTAGCCGGTGTTACCGATCCTGGCGGCCAGACGGCGCGTTACCGCTACGACGAGGCCGGCAACCGGCTGGGCATCGACCGCTACGCCTCCAGCACACTGTCGGTGCTGTCGGTGGTTCCCGTCCGGGCGGCCCCCGGCGCGAAGATCACCCTGTCGGGTACCGGCTTCTCCCCCACCGCCGCGAGCAACGCCGTGACGATCGGCGGCAAGGCCGCGGCCGTCACCTCCGCCTCCGCCACCCGTCTCGTCGTCACCGTCCCCTCCGGGGCTGTCAACGGAAAAGTCACCGTGAGCGCGGGCGGTGCGTCCGCCGACGCGGCGGAGGCGTTCATCGTGGCGCCGTCCGGGCCGAGCGTGACGAAGGTCGAGCCGGCCTCCGGCGCGCCCGGCAGTGAAGTCACCCTGTCCGGCGTCGGGTTCACTTCCGCGGTCACCGATAACGTGGTGCGGTTCAACGGCCTGGTCGCGCAGGTGAAGAAGGTTTCCGGTTCCTCGCTGACCGTTGAGGTGCCGCCGCATGCCCGTACCGGGCGGGTGGAGGTGGACACCCCCGCTGGTTCAGCTGCGGCGCCGGGCGACTTCACTGTCACCGCCGACGGCGAGGGCGCTCTGTACGACACGACGATGCGGGCCTCGTTTACCGATGCGGACCCCTCGCAGGTGGCGGTGGTGACGGCCGAGAACAAGGCTCGGATCCTGTTCGACGCCGAGCGAGGCGATGCGATCGGGTTCGGTCTGCAGGGAGGCTCGTTCACCTCCCAGACCTCGATCAGTCTCGTCTCGCCCCAGGGCGCGACGGTCGCCTCCAACAGTTTCGGTGGCACGGCGGCCGACTGGGAGGTCACCGGCCTGCCGGAGTCGGGGACCTACCAGTTCGTCATCGACCCGCGCTCCACCGACACCGGCTCGGTGGCGGTGATGCTGTCCAAGCCGGTCAACGCGACCGTGGCCTTCGACGGGCCGACGGTCTCCACGGCTCTGTCCCGGATCGGGCAGGACGGCAACTGGGCCTTCACCGCGGCCAAGGGCGAATCGTTGAGCGTCGGCGTGGATGCCACGGCGATGGGCGGCTATCTGCGCTGCTACGTCTACCGGCCGGACGGCACGCAAGGTGAGTATCTGCCCGTTCCCAACGGGGACAGCCACTCCCTGGACGTCGACTCACTGCCCCAGAGCGGCCAGTACACGCTGCGCTGCGACCCCGACGGCGGCGGCACCGGAACGGTCAAGGTGGCCATTTCCCACTACGTCCAGGGCGGGGCGCTCAGCGCGACCGGAGCGTCGCCGACGCTGAATATCACCCGTCCCGGCCAGGACGGCATCGCTACCTTCACCGCTCAGGCCGGGGACTTCGTCAGCCTTGCCGCGACGGGGGCGACGATGCCGTCGTATGCGACCGTCACGATCACCGGGCCGGACGGCAACTTCGTCTCCAGCATCACGGCAGCGCCAGGCCGTAACGATGCCTGGGACAGCGGGGCGCTGACGGCCGGCACGTACACGGTGCGGGTGGCGGACCGCAGGCTGGACGTCGGCAAGGTGACGCTGACCCTGTCCAAGCCGGCCGACGTGGGCGTACTCGCGCGTGGCGGTGCGGCGGTGAAGGCGACGGTGGGCCGGCCCGGGCAGAACATCCACGCTTCGTTCACCGCCAAGGCGGGTGATGACCTGTCGCTGGAGGTGGCGGCGAACACCTTCACCAGCAGTCTGTGGGCGGACGTGCTGGCCCCCTCGGGCACCGCGGTGGTCAGCTTCCGGCTGATCTCGGCCGGCGCGTCGGGGTCGATCGCCTTGACCGACCTCGCCGAGGCCGGCACCTACAAGGTGCGACTCAACCCCACCAGCGCGGCCACCGGCTCGCTCAACCTGAGCCTCAAAGCAGCGGCCGCAGCGGCGAAGACGCATGTGTTCACCAGCAACGTGCCGCAGCTGTCGGTGAAGAGCGCGTGCCGCGCCGAGCGCCTGGCCCGCACCTTCGCCATGTCGCCGCCGGACTGGCTGAAGGTGCGCGCGGACAAGTGTGACCGGCTCGAGCAGCAGGCGAAGGCCAAGGCGGAGAAGGCGAAGAAGGCGGCAGGCATCGTGCCGAAGGGGCGCGATGCCTGGCGGCCGGCTGCGCACAACCTCAAGGGCCGTGACTGGCTCACCGGGCGGGGCGCCGGGCCGAAGGCCCCGCCAGCGCTGCGTGCACCGCCCGGCAGTACCGCGGTGACCGGGCACGTACTGAAGCTGGACGGCAAGCCACTGGCCAAGGTGAACATCAGGGTCGGGGCGAAGACCACGAAGACCGACGGCCGGGGACGCTTCCTGCTGTCCGGGATCAGTGCCGAGGCCACCACCCTGGTAGTCGACGGAGCGAGCGCGAAGACCGGCAAGCGCAGCTACGGACGCTACGACATCCGGATCCGGCCGGTGGCGGGCCGCAGCACGGACTTGGGTTTCCCCGTCTGGATGACGCCGCTGGATACCAAGCACACCGTCGCCTTCGACACCCCGACCAGGTCGGACGTCACGCTGACCACCCCGCAGATCCCCGGCCTTGAGGTACGCATTCCCAAGGGCTCGGTGGTGCGCGATGAACATGGCAGGCCGGTCACCGAGCTGGGCATCACCGCGATCCCCGTAGACCGGCCGCCCTTCCCGCTTCCCGAGAACAGTGCCGTGCCGGTGTACTTCACCGTCCAGCCCGGCGGCACCTATCTGTTCCCCAAGGGCGCGCAGATCGTCTACCCGAACTACACGCACGAAGCTCCCGGCACCCGGATCGACTTCCTCGCCTACGACCCCGAGCGCAAGGGCTGGCACACCTACGGGCACGGCACCGTCACCCGCGACGGCAAGCAGGTCGTCCCTGACGACAAGACGCGCGTGTGGGCGTTCCACGGCGCCATGCTCAGCATCTCCGACGTCATCCCCTTCGACCTCTCCGCCATCTCGGACATCGTCGACTGGCTCTCCGGCGACCCCGTCGACCTGCAGACCGGCCTGCTGACCGACTCCCGCACCGATCTGGGCGTGTCCGGACCGCTGGGCTCGGCCGAGGTCACCCGCACCTACTGGCAGGGCGACACCCGCCCCCGCGCCTTCGGCATCGGCCGCGACCTGTCCTACAACATGTACCTGCACTCCAAACGCCTCTACACCGAGGTGGACCTGTACCTGCCGGGCGGCAAGAAGGTCCACTTCGTGCGGACCTCACCGGGCAGCGGCTACGCCGACGCGATCTTCGAACCCGAAGGCACACCCACCGCCCTGAACGGCGCCAAGATCAGCCAGGAGTCGGGCAGCTGGCACCTGCGCCTGAGGGACGGCACCGACTACGTCTTCCCCTGGTACGGGCCCTTGCAGGAGATCCGCGACCGGCACGGCAATGCGCTGCGCATCACCCGCTCCAACGGCTCCAAGGGCGACATCACGTCCGTCACCGCCCCCGGCGGACGCTGGATCTCCTTCAGCTACGACAGCGCACAGCGGATCACCAAGGCGCAGGACAACACCGGCCGCAGCACCTCCTACACCTACGACGATGCCGGCCGGCTCAAGACAGTCACCGACCCCGCAGGCAAGGTCAGTTCCTTCACCTACGACGGCGCGACCAACCGGATCGCGACCGCCAAGGACGCCCGCGGCATCGTCTACATGACCAACACCTACTACGCCGACGGCCGGGTCAAGAAGCAGACGCTGACCGAGGGACAGGAATACTCCTTCGCCTACACGAAGACCCCGGCCGGCCAGATCACCGCCACAGAGGTCACTCAGCCGGGCGGCTCGGTACGCAGAGTGGAGTTCAACAACAGCGGCTTCGCCGTCAACGACACTCAGGCGTACGGCACGACCCTGGCCCGTAAGACGGTCTACGAGCGCGGCACCAAGCACCGCATCGCCGCCGTCATAGATCCTTTCGGCCGCCGCACCGAACTGTCCTACGACCCCAACGGGTACGTCACCTCGGCGCTCGAGCTGGCCGGCACCGCCAATGCCCGCTCCACGGGCAAGACGACCTTCGACGGCCCCTACAACCAGCCGACCCAAGCCGCCGACCCGCTGGGCAACGCCACCGTCTTCGGCTACAACACCACCGGTGATCTTGAAACGGTCACCGACCCCGAAGGCCGCAAGACAGGCTTCACGTTCAACGCAAGCGGCCAGATCAAGACGGTCACCGACAACGCGAACGCGACCAGCGAGTACACCTACCAGCACGGCGACCTGGCCCAGGTGAAGGACGCCGAGGGGCGCATCACCCGGCAGTTCACCGACGCCGCCGGCCGCATCAGCGCCCTCACCGACGAGGCGGGCTCACAGACCACAGTCCTGTTCGACGCCC
Organism: Streptomyces sp. NPDC047880; assembly: GCF_040706515.1. NCBI lineage: Bacteria > Bacillati > Actinomycetota > Actinomycetes > Kitasatosporales > Streptomycetaceae > Streptomyces > Streptomyces sp. NPDC047880. The sequence continues at coordinate 61,797 of NZ_JBEZOK010000031.1, forward strand.
TCAACCAGCCCAGGGAGATCACCGACCCGCTGGGGCACACCACCGCGCTCGGCTACGACGAGAACGGCAACCTCACCACCCTGACCGACGCCCGCCTGAACACCACCAAGTGGGACTACGACCAGGCCGACCGACCCAAGACGGCCACCGACCCGCTGGGCGCGCAGGCGCTGTTCGAGTACGACGCCGCCGGATTCCTGAAGAAGGCCACCAGCAGATCCGGCAAGGCCGCTATCGCCGAGTACGACCTACTCGGCCGGCCCAAGAACACCAAGTACGGCGTCGACGCCGCCGGCCAGGCCGAATCCACCGTCACCTACGACTACGACACCCGTGACCTGCTCAAGCAGATCACCGACAGCAAGGCCGGCAACCAGGCCTTCACCTACGACGTCCACGACCGCCTGGCCACCACCACCGGACCCACCGGCAAGGTCACCTACGACTACGACAACGCCGACCGCCGCAAACTGATGACCGCAGCCGGAACCAGCACCACCTACGGCTACGACAAGTCCAGCATCCTCAAGTCGGTCAAGACCGGCACCCAGGACGTCACCTTCGGCCTGGATGCCGTGGGCCGGGAGAAGACCGCCTCTCTGCCCGGCGGCATCACCCGCACCACCGGCTACGACACCACCGGCGTCATCAAGTCCATCGCCTACGCCCAAGGCACCAAGACCGTCGGCGACCTGACGTACACCAGGGATGTCCGTGCCCTGCAGGCGGGCTTGTCGGGCTCACTGACGAAGGTTGCTTTGCCCGCCGCGGAGAGCGGGACGCAGTTCGGCAAGGACAACCGCATCACCACTTATGGCGGCCGCACCTTCACCTACGACACCGACGGTCAGCTCAAGAACGACGGCCTGCGTACCTACACCTGGAACGCCCACGGAGAACTCACCGGGCTGGCCAAGGCAGGCACCGCGTCATCGTTCGGCTATGACCCGCTCGGCGGCCGCATATCCAAGACGACCGGCACCGCCACCAGCCGGTACCTGACCGACGGCACCAACCCACTGGTCGAACAGAACACTTCCGGCACAACGACAGCCAGCGTGGCCACCTCGGGCCTGGATGAGTTCCTCAGCCGTACCGAAGGCGGCAAGACGCAGGTCTACCTCACCGACGCGCTCGGCACCGTCGTAGGTTTGGCCAACACCGACGGCACCATCGCCACCACCTACGCCTACGACCCGAACGGCACCCCCACCACCACCGGCACCCCCACCTCCAACCCCTACACCTTCACCGGCCGCGAAGACGACGGCACCGGCCTGCTCTACTACCGCAACCGCTACTACGACCCCCAGACCGGCCGCTTCATCTCCCAAGACCCCATCGGCCACGCCGGCGGCACCAACCTCTACCAATACGCCCTGTCCTCCCCCACCACCTACACCGACCCCTCCGGCAACAACCCCCTCATCGCCGGCTGCATCATCGGCGGCGTCGTCGACGGCGGTATCGACTGGCTCACCCAGCGCCTGTCCGGCCGCAAAGTCAACTGGGGCCAAGTCGGAGTCGCCGCCGCAGCCGGCTGCCTCGGCGGCATGCTCGGCGCAGGCCTCGGCGCCAAGGTAGGCAGCAGAATCGGCTGCGCTGCCCCCAACAGCTTCACCGGCGACACCCCCGTCCTCATGGCCGACGGGAGCCGGCGACCTATCAAGGACGTGCAAGTCGGCGACACCGTCATCGCCACCGACCCCGAAACCGGCGAGAGCGGACCACGCAAAGTCACCACGTTGATTGAGGGCAGTGGCGTTAAGCGCCTCGTCGACATCACTCTCGACACCGACGGCTCTATAGAGCACTCGACAGGGAAGATCATCGCAACCGACGGGCACCCGTTCTGGGTTCCCGCCCTCCACCAGTGGGTAGAAGCTGGTGACCTCAAAGCCGGACAGTGGCTGCAGACTAGCGCCGGCACCTGGGTCCAGATCACCGCTATCCGGCACCACACCCGACAGGCACCGGTCTACAACCTCACGGTTGATGGCCTCCACACGTATTACGTGGCCGCCGCCGGTACGTCGGTCCTCGTCCACAACGACAACCCACTTGCCTGCCCTTTGAGGGCTTATACCGACATCCTCAGGATGGGCCCGGGGTTGAACAGTGGCGCGACCAGCGTCCTTTGGACTCCGTCCGGCAACATGTACTTCAACTTCAGTCGCCCTAGGTCAGCTTCGCAAGCACGTGAGTGGCCGTTGGTGCTCAGACGGGTGTACAACCAGCTCGGCCATCACCGAGGATGCGCCGAAATCGGCTGCATCATCGACGCCTTGGACGCAGGTGAAAGGATCAAGGGAAGCCGTAGTCTTGCCATGGTGCACAAGCCGTTCGACCATCCCCGCAACAGAGAGCTGATCCCCGGTTGTGATCAGTGCCAACGCGTCATGGACCGGCTTGGTATCACCGACACGTTCGGAGGCGGGTGAGCAGGCATGGGGACCATCTTGAAGGGATTGCACCGTGTCCAGTGGGGTGATCTCGAGGTGCCCAGGGGCTCCGCGCGAGACATTCCCACGTTGCTCTCCAAAGCGGCCTGGTCGGATCGCGAGACCGGGAGCCTAGCCTTGGACTATCTAGCTGATCTGGTGTGCGAGCTGGGCTTCGTAATCTCTGAGGCCACCGCTCCGACCGTACCCTTTCTCCTCGAACTGGCCAGTGCTCCTCACGTGGCCTGCAAAGCCGAGGTGCTCCAGCTCCTGCTGAACATCTACTCCTCCCGCGAGTGGAGTCACTCCGCAGCAGATGCTCTTCCGAAGTACGCCGACAACTACACCCACAAGGTCCAATGGGAAGTCACCGCGAAGCAGGCGGTGCTAGCCGGCCGCCAGGTCGTCGAGGGGTTGACCGGTTCCATTGACCCCGATGTCGCTGAGGCTGCCAGCAAGCTGCTCGACGCCTTCGATGCGGAGGATCCCAATGCCGCCTAGCCGAAGCCGACGAAGCGAGGCGTCTGCCATGCAGCCGCTCGACCAAGCCTGTCGACACCGAAGCAGCGCTGCTGCCCGCCGGACACGTGAGGCCATCCAATGGCTATAGCAAGACGGGAGGTGCTGGGCACTTCCCTTGCCATCGGTGCCGGGGCTGTCGGTCTGGCCGCGGTGAGTGCCGTTGCTCTGCGGGGCAATGGCGCAGGAAACACCGAAACGCCGGCGCACCTACGCGGCATGGCACCGCTACCGTTCACACAGATCCATTCCTTCGATCTCAACGCAAGCGGCTTGGGACGTGCCAACGTGCTGCGTGCCGCATTCCATGCCATCGCTGAGATGGACGGCGGCGAAATCGCCGCCTGGCTGGCGCTCGGCGAGGGCGCTTTGCCCCCGCGCATCGACCGGCCGCGGTATCTGAGGAAGATGCCCTCGTTTGCAGGTGACGTGATGGACTCTGCCGCGTCGCATGGCGACCTCTTGCTCCACATCACAGGAGCCTCAGCCCGCGCGGTACGGCAGGCCGCCGAGCAAGCACTGCGCGCGCTGCCACATCAGCAGCTGCGCTGGCGCGTGGACGGGACCCGTCCCGAGAACCGCATCGAGGACGGCCGGGGATTGTCCCGCAACCCGTTCCACTTCACCGAGGGACATGGAAACCCCGCCACTGCGGCCGAGATCACCGAACGTGCGATCGTCAAGGCCGGTCAGGGTGAGCCTTCTTGGGCTGTAGGCGGCAGCTATCAGGTGATACGGATCATCAGGCTTGCCACCGACTTCTGGGACCGGGACACCATTCAGGAGCAAGAGCGCATCATTGGCCGCCGTAGGAGCGGACGGTGGCTCGACGGCACGCCCGGCACCGATCGGGCCGCCTTCGCTACTGATCCTCACGGCAGCATCACTCCGCTCGACTCACATGTGCGCAGAGCGGCGCCCAACCCTCGTATCCCTCCGCCCATGGTCCGGCGCAGCTACAACTACGACCGGGGCCCCGATGACCAAGGGCTCATCTTCTCCTGCTTCCAAGGCGACTTGGAGAAGGGTTTCGAGGCGGTACAGCACAGACTCCAGGGCGAGGCCATGGCCAAATACACCCTCACCACGGGAGGCGGCTACTTCTTCGTCCCACCACCCGGCGACGCATGGCTCCATGCGATCGCAGATAGCTGACTCCGAGGCAGCGATTGGTGAGTATGAGCTGCTGAGAGGCCGGGTGATCAGGGGGCCGGGCAGCCGGTCCCTACCGGCCCGACATCGGTCAGGACGGTCTTGGACCGTCCTGACCGATGTCGGGCCGGAGGAGATAACCGTGCCCCGCGATCGGGACGGCCCTTTCGAACCGAAGATCGTCAAGAAGCGGCAGAAACGCTTGACCGGCGTCGTCGACGCGCAGAACGGCGATCTCGTGGGCGTCGAGGCGGTGCAGCGGGGCGTGGGGGCGCCGCCTGAGGGCCTGGACGACGTCAAGAGGGGATCATGACGCGGACGCTGCGGCGGGAGAGGCCGGCAGGAGGTCGGCGCGGATGAGGCGGCGCAGGGTGGTGATGGCGCAGTCCACTTCGGCTGCTGCCTGCCCTGTGGTCAACAAGCATCCATCCCTCATTGTAAGTCTGATCAGATATCTGATCAGACTTACAAGTGTCAGATGGCGGTGAGGCGGGCTTGGTCCGCGGCGGGACCGACTGCTCCGATCTTCAGCAGCCGGGATTCGATGGCCTGTTCACTGCGGCCGAACTCGGTGCTGAGTTCGGGAGTCAGCACTCCCTCGGCGCAGCGCCGGGCCAGTTGCCGCTCCTCTTCGTTGTTCCAGCGGGTGTGGGAGTTCGGGTGGGTCTGGCGTCGTTGCTGCATGGCCTCGGAGAGGGGTCGGCTGGCGGGAGCGGTGCGGTCCGATCCGGGCGTCCGGATCAGTCCCTGGCGGGTGAGTTCTTCGTAGATGGCACCACGGGAACAGTCGAACTCCGCGGCGAGGATGCCGAAGTCACATTCCTGGCGGAAGCGGACGCCGAGCCGGTAGCTGTCTGCGGGTGCCCACCTGCCGCCCTGGCGAGGCGGCGGGATGGCGGCGGGGGTGGTGAGGGTGCGGGAGGCGGCGTCCAGGAGGCGGGCCATGGGCGCGAGGTCGTCCGCGGTGACGCCGCCGCAGAGTTCTCCTTGGACCTCTCCCCGCTCACCTCTGATGGTGAGTTCCAGGGTGAACTGTCCGTTGTCGCAGCGAGTGCCGGTCAGGACGTAGCGGCGTCCGTCTTCGGTGGAGGCGGACGCCAGGCAGGGCGCTGGCAGGGGGTCGGGCGGGGTGGCGGACGGTGCGGGCTGGGGGGCGGTGCCCATCGGGGAGGCGAGGAGGGTGTGGATGTGCCAGGTGGCCTGGAAGCGGCCGCCGGTGTCGAGTTGATAGGTGACGGGGCCGGCCTCGAGGTCGGTGACGCCGTACAGGACGGTGAGCCGCTGGCCGGCGAAGGGGCTGGTTGCTTCGGGGGTTCCGGGCACGGGCTGGTAGGTGAGGATTCCGCGGCCGGGTTCGTCGGCGGGGTCGAGCAGGGGGGCGTCGGGGTCGCCGTGCCAGTTGCCGCTGCGGTCTTGGAAGGCGTAGATGACGGCCATGGGCGGGCTCCTTGGCTCAGTAGTGGAACTGGATGAGGTGCAGGTCGCTGATGGTCACGGCGGCCTGCTGCTGGTCGGCGGGCAGGGCGCGGAAGAAGTAGGCCTCGCCGATGCCGTCGGCGAGGATGCGGCGCAGTTCGTCTTCTTCGGCGTCGCGGTGGCGGGCGTCGAAGAGGTGGCGGGCGTGGTGGGCGGGCAGGTCTTCGATGACGCGCAGCAGGCGGGGGTCGTGGAATTCGCCGCTGAGGGTGGTGTAGGCGAAACGCGCGTGGAGTTGGGCGGTGACGCAGCCGCCGTGGTCGAGGATCTGCTGATGCGCACGGCGACGGACATCCGGCTGCCAGGTGCGGTGGATCTCGCGCTCGATGAGGGTGGCCTGGGCGGGCGTGAGGTCACCGAGGTCGCCCTCGACCCACCGGGCGAGGGTGTGGGGATAGGCGAACAGGCGTGGCGCCAGGACACTGGGGCTGCTCTGGCTCAGCAGGTGGCGCAGGCGTGTGGCGGGACGCTTGGGGGGTTGTCGTGTCCAGTGCCGGGCGTCGGCGAGGTCGAGCGCGTGGGCGACGGAGGTGTTCAGCAGCGGCACGGTGGGGGTGGTCTCCTGTCAGGGGTTACCGGGGTCGGTGCTGGTCGTTGTCCGCGGTGAAGGGTCCAGGCTGAGGCCAGGCCGGGGATTGCGGGAGGCGAGCATGAACACGGAGGCGGTGCCGAAACTGGTGGGGGTGGAGCCGGTGCCGGGTGAGGCAGCGGCCTCCTTCGTCCGGCGGCTGGCCCACCTCAACGAGTTGCCCGTGAAGGAAGTGCTGCGGGAGGCGGGAGCACGCCGGCCGCCCCGTGAGCTGGATCCGTGGGCGCAGGAGGTGTTCCTTGGTGAACAGGCCGCCGCGCGGCTGGCGGTGATGGCCTGGCGCACGCCGCAGGAGCTGTGCCGCGCTCTGCCGACACTGGCCGCCGACACGAGTGGCTGCCGCCGCCCATCGGTGCGGGTGGAGCCATGGCCCGGACAGTGGACGCCGCTCGAGCCGTGCACGGCGTGCCTGGCCCGGCACGACGACCTCGTGACCCCGGTGGTGCTGGCCGGCGCCGATCCGTGGCAGGTGTGCGTGCGCCACGGCCGGTGGCTGCGCAGCACTGCCGACGGTGGCCCCGCACAGGTCTCTCTGGCCGGGCTTGGGGAGGTGGTGCGGGCGCATCGGCGTCGGGTGCGGCTGCAGCAGCGGGTGGGACCGTACGCGCGGGCGCTGCTGGCCGATGCGCTGCAGGTGGCCGCGGCCTGGTGGCAGGGCCGCCAGATGGGATCGGAAACGCCCTGGGCCGGCCGGGAAGCGGTGCTGGGCACGGGGCGGCAACGGTGGGCGGTGCCGCTGGTCGTCTACCCGGAGGCCGTCACCGTCGCCGAGGCCATGGCCGTGTACGAGCGGCAGCGGCACTGGGGGCGGGAGTTCGCAGGCGGTGCACCGGGCTGGGTCTCGAAACGCTGGATCGCCTTCGTGGGCGAGCGGTTGGGTATGCCCGGCCCGATGGAGCACGGCGGCTACCGGATGCTGCGTCAGTGGACGCTGCAGCATCGCATCACCGCACCGGTGGTGGACCGGCTGGCCCTGCCGGCGCCGCCGCCCGGTTACCGGACGGTGCACCTGCCGGTGATGGACCCGCATTACGGCCTGCCGGAACGAGGGGCGTTGGAGGACGCCTCGTGTCTTGACTGGCGGCTGGGCCGGCCGGTGACCGCAGCGGAGTAGGAGGGAGGCGGCCGTCGGCGGCGGGCGCTCGGAGCCGCGGGCGGGCTGGGCGCTCACCATGACGGGCAAGTGCCCTTTAGCAGTTGGGCGGGATTGGTGCCCTCGGCGCAGCGGGCTGTGTACCAGTGCAGCGGGCGCACGGCGACGGGAAGGACGTGGCCGGGCGAGAGGCCGATCTTGAAGTCGCTGTGAGGGGTGTCGGTGATCTCGGTCAGGTGCGGGGTTCGGGTGGCGTAGACGATGTGGCCGCCGGCGACGGCGAGGGGCCAGTAGCCACTGCGGGATGTTCGGGCGAGCTTGCGGTGGAGGTTGGCGCGGGCGTTGGCGACGGCTGCGGCGCGCAGGTCGGGACGCCAGGAGGGCTCTTTGGGGCTGGGCCAGGCGGCCAGTGCGGCCTGGTCGGGCTGGGCGGGTGGCTGGGCCAGAGCCTCGAAGGCGTCCTGAACGGTGGTGTGCAGGGCGTGCAGTAGGGTCCGCTGCAGGGGGTCGGTCTGAGGCAGGTCGGTGAGGGCGGTCAGAAGGTCGGGGGTCTCTAGGGTGGCGGTGATGCCGAGGCGTTTCAGGACGGTCAGGCGGGCCGAGCGCAGGTGGTCGTACCAGGGGGCCAGGTAGGGGCTGGTCGGGCCGGGGCGCAGCCAGCCCTGGACGGGTTGTAGCTGTGCTGCGCCCACCCGTAGCGCGGCATAGGCGACGGCGGGCGTGGTGTGCCAGGCGAGGCCGGTGCTGGCGAAGGCCGGTGGCAGCAGGGCGTGTTGAGGGACGGCGGAGAGGTCGACGAGCCAGCTGCCGGGTCGTTTGGGGTCGAAGGGCGGGTGGTGGAAGTGGTGGGCTGGCCCGTCGGCGACTCGGATCTCGTTGCTGCCGGCGAGGTGGAGCAGGTTCACCGCCAGGCACACCACATATGCGCGGTCGGCTTCGTCGGGGGCGGGATGGCGCCACCAGTCGATGTCGGTGTCGGCGAGGGCGTCTTGCTCGGCGCGGTGGCTGGCCAATTGGTGTCCGGGCGGGGCCTCGCAGGGGGCCGGGTCGACGGGCATCGTCAGGGCTCCGCGCACGCCTGCAGTCAGCTGGGCGCCGGTTGCGGTGTGGCGGTGAGGGGGCGGGCGCAGGTCGCGCATGAGTTGGTGGCCGCAGGCGCCCGGGGCGCCCAGCGGAGTGCGCACGAGCGAGGCGTACTGGCCCAGAACGGCGGCGAGTTCGCTGGGCGTGAGCCGTTCGGGCAGATTCCAGGCGTCGTGGTGCAGGGCGCCCCAGTCGGTGAGAGCGAGGTGGATGCTGTCGCATGCGGGGTCACCGGCGCTGGGGTGCAGCCGCGTCCAGGGGCCCAGGCCGTCGGCGTCGGTCTGCCAGCCGATCGTGCGGGCCTGCTGCAGCAGCGGGTGGTCGCTGCGCGGATGCCGTGCGGGCAGGTCAGGCAGGCTGGTGGGCAGCGCCAGGCGGGCGCGGGCGGTGGCAGTGAGCACCAGCAGCGGGCCGGGTGGTAGGGCTTCGCGGCGGATGGGTACCGCGCCGAGCGGGGTGTTTACTGCCCAGGTCAGCAGCCCGTGCAGGTCATCGGCGGGACAGGTCAAGGTGTGGCCGTCAGCGAGGTGGGCGATCAGCCCCGACGGGCCGGCGTCGAGGACGGCCAGGGGGCCGTCGGACATGCCTCTGGCCTTGAGCGGCGGATAGGCCAGTCGCACCGTGGGGCGGGCCTCGAACCGCTGCTGCTGCGGCAGCGCAGGAGTGCTGCTTCCAGGCCATCCAGGCGCTGTCCGGGATGCGGGTGAGGCCGGCAGGGCCCGGTCGGCGTCGGGTGCGGGGCATCTGGTGCCCAGATGCTGGGGGTGGCCGCCGACACGCTGTTGCGTGGGCTGCTGGCAGCGGCGGCACGGTGCGTGGGCTGCCGCCCGGGTGGGGACCTGGTGCCGGAGAACGCCCAACGCGGCCCAGTCCGGTGCCTGAGTCGGCTGGGTGTCAGGCCCGGCTGTACCTTCCTGCCGGGTTGCCAGGGCAGCCAGCAGATGGCCGTAGATGGTCGCGGTGTCGCCGCGTGGCGTGGTACGGCCCTGTTCCCAGGCGCGGACGGTGTCCTCGCTCACGCCGTAGGCGTCGGCGATCTGGTGCGGGGAGAGTCCGGACTGGCGGCGCAGTCTGCGCCGTTGCGCTGGCAGGGGCAGGCCGCCGGGCGGCGGCCCGGGCTCTGAGATGGCGTCGAGGTCGAACAGTCCGTCCACGGTTGGGTTGGCTCCCCCACTGGTGCTTGGTCCGGGATGCGGCACCGCTGCACGGCAGATGCGCTTGGCAGCGCAGCATGCAGGAATCTGCAAAGCGCAGGCGTCACACGCAAGAACGTTCCGTTGGGCGCCGACCTGCACAGATGCCGCGGAAGTGGCCCGGAGATCTGCTCCGTTCGAGCGAGGCGCGCGCCGGGTGTTGTCCTGCGCCCCCTGTCCCGGCCTTGTCGGTACGGGTTCACCTGGCGCAACGGCCGGTTCGCCCGTGTGATCGAACGGCGCGCGGGCGTGGCGCGCGCTCGCTCGTTCGAGGGTGTTCGACCCGGATCGCCTTCTCCAGGCGCAGTGGGCGGCCACGGTGATCGACGTCGCCCCGCTCGATCACACGGGCGATATTCGTGCTGTCGCGTTGTGAGAGGTGTTGAACGTGGCTGAGGTGGTGTGGGCGCAGTTCCTGTCCCCCGCTGGGCGGCTGCTGCAAAGACCCGTGAGCCAGGTCCGTCAGGAGCGGCTGGAGGAGCGGGCCGAGGTGTGGAGACCGACGCGGTACCGGGGCCGACGGGCGATCGCCACCTGGTGGCGGCCGGCCGGGCAGGCCCGCCTCGCGGGCTGCGCCACCCTGGGTGCCCTGGAGGCGGCGCTGTCCTTGGAGTTCGATCCGCAGGTGGTGTCGTTCACGGGCTGGTCAGTGCGGCTGGCCTGGGCGGACAGCGAGCAGGGGTACGTGCCGGACTTCTTCGCCCGGCTGGCCGACGGGCGCGCGCGGCTGCTGGTGTGCCAGACCTCGCAGCGGGCCTCGGGCGGCTGGGAGGAGGCATCGAGGCTTCTGGAGGCGGCCGGCGAGCAGGCCAGCTGGGAGGTGCGGGTGCATCCGGGCGCCGATGACACGGCCGCGGCAGCGAATCGGCAGCGGCTGGCTCGCTACCGGCATGCCCGGCTGGCGGATGCGGACACCGCGCGCGTCCTGCACCAGGTGTTCGCCCGGCCGCGTCCGTTCACCGACGGGGTGACAGCGAGTGCCCTGCCCGAACTAGCGACCGTGGCCCGGGCGTTGCATCTGGTCTGGACGCGCGAGCTCCTCATCGACTGGAGCACCCCGTTCGTGCCGGCGCGCTCCCTGGTGTGGTCGCCGCAGGGGGTGCGCTGATGGCGGTTCACGCACCGGCCCGGCCGGAGGTCGTGGCGGTGGGCAGCGCCGTGCACTGGCACGGCGAGACGTATCTGGTGACGGCGCTGCAGGGCAGCAAGGTGCACCTGCTCAGCCAGCACGCCGACGGCGAGGACGCCGTCGTCCTGCTGGATACGCTGCACCGCTCCCCTGGCTTCCGCGTGCTGGGAGCGCCGGCCTCAGACGACGGCCATGCCCCGCCGTCGGCGTCCCCGCGCCGGTCCTTGGGCGGAGCGGACCTGCTGGAGGGGCTGGCGAAGGAGGCCCGCAAGGAGGTCGACTTCTGGCTCGACCATGTGCTGGAAGTGCACACGGGACTGCCCGGATTCGCCGCGCCCGGCACTGCTCCGCGCCCCTGCTACGACCCCGAGCACACGACCCTGCGGGACCGGTATGCGTCCAAGGCCGCCGAGCTGCGCGCCGCGCATCATCAGGTGTCGGCGGCCACGGTGGAACGTAAGCGGCTGGCTTGGCTGGCGCAGGGCGTGTGGGGGCTGGTCGACAAGAGGCGGGTGCGTGGCCCGAGCCGGCACGGCCGCGTCGACGAGCAGGTCGTCAAGCTGCTGCGCAAGGTGCACAAGCGGCACGAGAAGAAGTCCATCGGGACCAGGTCACGGCTGTTTGAGCTGCTCAGGAGGGCATGCGTGCGCAAGTTCAAGAAGAAGGCGGAGAAGCTGATGCCTTCCAGAGCGACGTTCTACCGGCTGCTGGACCGGCTCGGGATCGTCTGCGGAAAGCAGGCCGCCGCCCGGCGCGGCGACGGCAGCCATCGCCCCGAACCGCCGTTCACGCTGGCGATGGCCACGGCGCCGGGCGAACAAGTGCAGATCGACACCACCTCGCTGGACATGCTGGGCGTGGACGAGACCGGACGCGTCGTCTCCTTGGAGCTGACCGCAGCCATCGACGTGGTCAGCCGGTCGGTCCTGGCCGCGGTCATCCGGCCCAAGACCAGCGGCACCAAAACCGGTACCACCTCCCGCCGTCACGGGGGGCGGGCCACAAAGGCCGTGGACGCCCTGTTCCTGCTGGCCGAGATGTGCACCCCGCAGCCGATGCGCCCGCACTGGTCGCTCAAGGCGGGTGCCAAGGAATCCGACCTGCCCTACGCCCAGCTGGTGGAGGCCGACGAGCGGATGCAGGGCGCGGCAGCCCGGCCGGTGATCATCCCGGAGATGATCGTCATAGACAACGGGAAGGTGTTCGCCGGGCGTGCCTTCATGGACGCCTGCGCCCAGCTCGGCATCTCCGTACGCCCGGCCTGCGCCTACTCCCCCACCCACAAGGCGATCATCGAGCGGACCTTCGGCTCGATCAAAAGCCTCTTCAGTCAGTTCCTGCCCGGTTACACCGGCAAGGACCTCACCCACCGCGGCAAGAACGTCGCCAAGGAACGGCTGTGGCGCATCGATCAGATCAACGACTTTCTGCAGCAGTGGATCGCCCTGGGCTGGCAGCAGCGCCCGCACAGCGAACTGCGTAACCCGTTCCTGCCGTCCATGCCGCCGCGCACCCCCAACCAGATGTTCGCTGCCCACGTCGCCAGCAGCGGCTACGTCCCCCTCCGTCTCAGCGCCGAGGACCGGCTGCGGCTGCTGCCCACCGCCTGGGCGCAGGTCACCGACAAGGGAATCCGCCTGAACAACCGCACCTACGACAGCCGCGCCCTGAACGGCTATCGCAACGCCCGCTCCGGCTGGCCGGGCAAGGGACAGCGGTGGCCGGTGCGCTACCACCCCCATCAGCCGGAGAAGGTCTGGCTCGAAGACCACCACAACGGCGCCTGGGCGGAAGCCGAATTCGTCTACCAGCGGCTGATCGGCGATGCCTGGAGCGAACACATCTGGGATCAGGCCACCGCAACCCATATCGACAAGGGCGGCCACGCCCGGGACGAGACCGCCATCGCCCGCCTGGTGCGCTCCCTGCTGGAGCGCGCCGGCCGCGGCCCCTCCCGCACCGCCGTACCGGGGCCGGTCCCCGTCGAGCGCGGCATGCAGGTCTCACCGGCGCCGGTGCAGGACCCCTATCGCGGCATCCCCGCCCCCGCCTACCACAGCGTGGCCAGCCTGCCTGTCATGGACGTCGACCCGCGCGAGCTGGGCGCACCGGCTGTGCGTCTCGCGCTGCCGGCCAGCCCGTCGGGCCCACCCCAGCCGAGCGAGGGCCACAGCCACGACTGCCCATCCGCCGAACGGTCCTAGCTCTCCTTCCCCGTCTGCGAGCGGTGACCGGCGCGGATACCGAGCGCCGACCACCGCCGACTGTCTCCAAGGACGCATGCCATGGCTTACCCCCAAACCCCTGACGTCACCGGCCGGTTCCTGCCGCCGACGACCCACCCGGGCTGGCTGGCCCAGCTCGACCGCGTCATCGACCCGCCCGACCTGGCAGCCTGCCCGCAAACGGAACACCCCCTCCGGCTCGACGACCCACGCATCCTCTACCACGCCACCATGCGCACCGTGCAGACACCGGCACTGATGAAAGCGGTCGCCGTCGCACGGCGACTATGGCTGGTGGGCGGCCCCCGCAGCGAAGGGCCCCTGCACCTGGCCGTCGACGGACCGGGCGAGACCGGGATGACCACGGTGCTACGGCAGATCGGCCGGGCCTACGAGGGCCTCATCCGCGACCGACTGCCCGCCGACCCCAAACGGATCCCTGTCATCCACGTCAACACCCCGCTGGCCCCCAGCAGCAGGCTGGACATGTCAGTCCCGTTCGCCGAGTTCCTGGGCCACAAGCACACCAAAGACCCCGAGACCAGCCAGCGCAGCACCGACATGACCGGACCCGTCTGCCACGTCATGAAGACCCGTGGCACCCGCCTGGTCCTCGTCGACGGCATCGACCGGCTGGACAACTGCGAACTGAAGACGGCCTTCGACTACTTCGGCTACCTCGCCGCCGAATGCAACGTCTCCTTCGTCTACTGCGGGCCCGGCGCCCGCGAGATCGTCAACGAGGCCCGGCGCGGCAAACGACCCGCACCGCCCGACGGCGGTGCAGGCGGCATCCCCACCCTGGCAGTCAACCCGATCCCCTACAGTGCAGACGACTACGACCTGTTCCACCAGGTCGTCAAGGCCCTCGATCAGGACCTGCGCCTGCACCAGCACCGTCCGGGCGACCTGCTCAAGCTCGCCGCCCACCTGCACCGTCGTACCGGCGGCTACATGAAACCGCTGTCCTACCTCATCTGCCAGAGTGCGCAGGAGGCTATCGAGACCGGCATCGAGGCCATCACCGAGGAACTGCTCGACAACCAGCTGGTGGGCCGCTTCGATGATGATCCGATTCTGCAGATCTGACACGCATCCGTTCAGATCATCCGCTCGTTGCACTCCATGTCAGGCACCGCTTACGGCAGCGCGACAGGCGCCGGCAGCCGCGCTCTGCCAGACACCCCCCCCCCGGGCGGCCGACCTGCCGCCACTCCCCCGAAGGAACCTGCTCCCGTGGCCAAGCGCAAAGCCAAAGCCGCCCGTCCCCGCCAGGTGCCCACCGTCGTGGTAGCGGACGCAACCGAGATCGGAACCTCGCCAGGTGTCCTCATTGTTCGGACTGGTCCCCTCACCATGACCCCCGCGGTCCTCGCCTTGCCCGCCGAGAGCGTCGACTCGTTCGTGTCGACCTTGCAGAAGGCAGCCTGTGCAGCAGAAGAGGAGTACTGGGGCCTTCTGCCCGCTTTCCGAGCCGGGGCCGCCAGTGAGGACAGCGCCGAGTTGGCAAGGGCCAAGGAGACCTGGCTTCTTTCCCAGCCCTGGCAGCAGGAGATGCGGCGGGTACTGGGCCAGCGGAGCGATCGTCTGTTCCTCATGGACTACGTCGGACACGTCGCCGTCGTCGCAGCTCCGCCCTTCGCGGACACCCCTCACCTGCTCATCTTCGACCCGCTGCAACTCCACCGGCTGGCCCCAGCGTTCCGGCAGGCCGCCGACCGGGCACGGCACAGCCCGCCGGCCGCCACGGCCGATCCAGTGCAGCGGCTTGCCGCGGCGCACCTCGAATGGTCCTCCCTCTCCTGGCCGCGCCACCCGGTCGCCCTGCCCACCCAGCAGCAGGCAGACACGGTCATCACGGCGCTGCGCACCGAATTCCTGCGCCGAACCCCGCTCCTCAAGGGGCACTGAACGCTCCCGGCCAACCGCCCAGCCCGTCCTCGCGGGTCGCGGTAGCGCGCAAGCGGGCCGTGCTGCCTGCCGGCCAGGTCGGTCTCCCAGTGCCGCTGCGGCCTCATAGGCCCCAGGCCGGATAACGGGCCTGTCCCTCTCATGTCTCTCTTTTCTCTTTCCCCCAGGCGCAGCGCGCCGCACTGGCGTGCCGCGCCCCATCTCAGAACAGGGAATGCCTGATGGAGCAGTACCGCACATGGTTGGAAGTGCGTTTCCGAGATGACGACGGCCAGGACGGCCCCTGGCAGCGCTACGACGAGGTAATGGATCCCTACTACTCGCAGGCCCCCCGCAGCGAGCAGCTGTACGAGGACGACAGCCAATGGCTTCCGGGCACTCTCCAGGAACGCGCCCAAGACGATCTCAACGAGGCTCTCGACACCGTCATCGACGAGCAGTACCTCGCGCGCGTGGTACGCGATGGCCCGATGGACGTGCGTGTCCGGCTCGTGGAAGAAGGCTCCGGCGACACCCCTGACAAGGTCATTGCCGTGTGCACGCCGTCCCCCGAGCAGGAAGCCCGGGCGTATCTGAAGTCAGCCCTGAGCGGCTACGACGACGTACGGGACGATCTGCGCTGGCGACTGCTGCGGGCACACCGGGCGGGTGTCGTTGCGGACGATCTCATCCGCGAGACCGCTGGACGGATCGAAGCCGCCGAAATCCACGCCCTGTTCGAGGCCGACCGGCTGGCCGAGGCTGCCCGCGCTGTCATCGCCGGCTGGCCGGACCCGGAGGATCGGGCAGCGGTGACCGTCGAGAGGGACAACTCTGTTCTTGTCCTGTTGCGGACCTCATTCCAACAGGAGATCAACTACGAGGAGATGTGCCGCAGCGACGACGACTACGGGTACGAAGACTGCGAGGACGGCGACTGGTGGGGATACAAGGACGGCGTTCGCGACGCCGAAGCGCTGCTGCAGCTCCTGACCGAGCACTACACGGTCACCCGCGGAGTTGGCCCGGCGACGCCGTCCGACCTGGCCCCGCTGGATCCCGTCCGGTGGGGCTGGGTACGGATCGCTCCCAAACCGTCCCTGGCGCAGGGGCCCTGCCTGCAGTCGCCCTGACAGACAGCGGACCCGGCGGGGTGGCCCAAGCCTGGCGTCAGTCGAGCCAGTCGGTGGGGATCAGCGCTTTGCGTTGTCCGCCGTCCGGCCGCCAGTTCTCCACGATGGCTTCCTGGAACCAGAGTTGCTCTGTGAGGTTGGCGTGGTCGCACACAATGATCTGTAGTGCGCCTTCGTTGAGGTCGGCCACGTCCCTGAGGAGTTCGAAGTAGGCGGTGACGGTGTCCCAGTCGGCGTCCTGGACGGTGGTGGCGTCTTTGATCTTCGCGGGGAAGAAAGCCTGGGTGGGCTGGTCGAGCATGAGGAAGCCGGGGACGGGCCGATCGTGGAGCCGGAAGTAGGTGTGCAGGGCGAGGTGGGCGACCATGTGGTAGCCGATCCAGTTCTTGGCGCTGCCGATGCGGTTGAGCGGGAGACGCCCCTGGGGGCGTCGCACGACGACGTTGAGTTGACTCAGGCTGATGGCGACTTCGTCGGCCGAGGCGGCCTGTCCGAGGTTCAGGCGCCTGGCCCAGGTGGTCATGTTGTCGGCGATGTCGGCGAGCCGTCGTTCCGTCTCGGCGGTGACGTCGTCTTCGTCGATCAAGGTCTGAAGGGCGGCGACGTTGTCCTGGGCGAGGACCAGGTCGTTGCGCAGTTCGCCGATGTCGCTGGCGGGTGATCCTGTGCCAGCGGTGAGGGCTTGGTCGATGCGTCCCTGGATGCGGGCGATGCGTACGTGCTGGTCCTGGAGGCTGCGCATGCGTTCGTCGCTGGCGGCGAGTTCTCGCAGTTGTGCCCCGTTGATGCGCAGGCGTTCGACGACGGCTGCCCGTTCGGTCTGCAGGGCCCTGCGGTGTTCGTCACGGATCGGTTGGATGGTCTGGGCCTGCTCGAGTTCCTCAGAGAGCTGGGCGGTGAGCGTGGTGATCTCGGCGGCCGACGCGTCCGGTTCCTCCAGCGGGCGTGTGCACATCGGGCAGACGGTGGTGTCGTGGTCGCGTTCGGGTCCCAGAAGACTGAGGGACTGCAGTCGGCCGAGTTGCAGATGGAGCTCACCGGTAAAGGCCTCGCCCTGCTTTTGCCAGCGGTCCACGAGGGCTAGTTCCTCGTCGAACTGCTGTAGTTTTTCGCGAAGTTCCCGTCGCTCGTCGGTCAGGCCCTGGCGCCGGTCGCGCAGGTCGACCGGGCCGATGCTCGCCACCGTGACGGTGAGAGCCTCCTCCAGTAGCCTGCGGATGTCTTCGGGGTGGGGGGCTGTCGGAACCTGTTCCAGGAGTCCTTCGTTCTGGGCGAGGCGGAGCAGGGCCATGCCGCTGGCGTCGACTGCGTCCCGGTGGCGCTGGGCGTCGTCGAACTTACGTTGAGCGGCGCGCTGGGCGCGCTGGGCTTCGTTGAGGCGGTGGCGGTTCAGGGCCTGTTCGGGTCCGGCGGCGCCGAGGAAGTAGGGCAGGGTGTCCTTGAGGGCCTGGGCCATGCCGTTTTCGGTCTGGCGGTGGAAGAGGGCCTTCTTGTCGGCGATCTCGTTCTGGTTCTGGAAGCACAGTAGGGCTGCTTGGGCGATTGATACGTCGAAGGCCGCGCGTGCGGCGCCGGGAGGAGGCTGGAAACGGAAGTCCTCAATGCCCAGGCGGGCGCTGACCTGGCTGCGCAGCGCGGCGACGTTGGAGTTGGGCGTCAGTTCGTCGGCACGGGGCAGGGCGAGGGTGTCGCCGCCGGTGCGGATCATGGCCTGGGTGGTTGAGGCGCCTGTGGGCCGGGGTCGGGCGAGGAGCATGCGGCTGTCGCGGAAGGCGACCAGGAGCGCGTACCAGCCCACGGTCCTGTCGATGGGTTCATCGGGGAGGTTGGGGGTGCTGCGGCCCAGGCAGTAGTCGACGATGTCGAGGATCTCGGACTTCCCCGTTTCGGACTCGCCGGTGAGGATGTTGAGCGCCCCGGGGCGAAACCGCACGACCCGCGGGGTGGGCCTGCCGTCTCGGTGGTAGAGGGCCAGGGCGAGTAGCTGCATGGTGGTTCGCAAGCTCCTTGAGGAGAAGGGTGGTCAGGGGCGGACACCGAGAAGGTTGAAGGCGAGGGCGGGGTCGACGACGGCGAGCCAGCGTCCGACGAGGCCGGCGCGGCGGGCGCAGTCGGCGACTTCCTCGCTCGCGGCCGCTGAGGCAGGTTTTGGGCTGCGGGGGCAGCGCAGTCCTCCTACAGTGACCTCGAGGGCCTGGTGGCGAACGGCGGTGCGCAGGCTGGCTCGGGTATAGCCGGTCAGCGCGGTGGCCCGCTGCGCGAAGGCGGCCTGGTGCTGAGGGTGTTCGGTGAGCCAGGCGGACATGGAGTGGACGGCCTGGGTGGGCAGGTCCTTGCGGGTGTCGGCGGGCAGCACGAACGGCAGCACTAGGAAGGCGCTGGGCCAGGGCAGGGGGCGGCTGGCCTTCTTGGTGGCGGCGTGGACGCTGGTGGCCAGGAGGTAGGCGCCGAATGCCGTGTTGAGCAGGGCCTGTGCTTCGGGGACGCGATGGTTGGTCATGGTCACTGGCCTGGCTGCTCGTTGTGGTGCTGGCACAGGTCGGGATAGTCGGGGTGCCAGCCGACGGACTCGTCGTCATCGGCGGTCTGTGCCCGGCCGGCGAGGCTGTGCATGGTGCCGCGGCCGATCCATGCCTCGGTGGTGCTGCCGGGGCGGGCGGGCATGTCGGCGACCTTGTCCATGGTGTCGTCCAGGACGCGTTTGCCGGCGGCTTTGCGTTCTGCGGCGGGGGTGTCGTCCTCGATCGCGTCGGTGTGGCGGGTGAAGACGTGGTCCCACTCGTCCCACAGGAGCCGCTCGTAGTCCTCGAGCGCCTTCTCTGTGATCTTGAAGTTGCGCAGCCATGCGGAGCGCTGGGCCCGTGCGTAGTGGTAGTTGCGGAGGTGGGTGGCGATGCTGCGGTCCTTCAGGCCGATCCACTGCATCTGGGCGACGACCAGGTCGTCTTTGTAGGCGGCGATCTCGGCGGTGGTGAGGCGGCGCAGTGTCTCGGTGATGGGCAGGTTCTTCCCCGCGAACCGGTCGAGGGTCTCTTCCAGGCGGCACTGCAGTTCCTGGGCGGTCACCGTGGCCCGTGTCCGGTTCTTGTCCAGCAACTCCACGGCCATGCCGTACCACCACCCCTTGATGTCGTCGAGGATGGCGCGGGCGTGCTGGCCAGGCCTGATCCCCAGTGTCCGGGCCAGACTAGAGTCGAGGTCTGACATCAGCGGGGAGGCGTCGTTGATCTCGATGGCGGTGACGAGCCGGTAGCGCTGCGCTGGCGTGAGGTCGGTGAACTTCTTGCGGTCCTTGGCGGTGTTGCCGGGTTCGGCAGCCTCGGCGACCCGCTCCATGCCGGCCAGGGCGTCGTCCACGGAGCGCCCGTCGCCGGGGCGCAGCTGGTGGAGGAAGGTGCCTTCGGCCGCCACCTGGGTGGTGACCAGCCGCAGCAGGGGCATCGTCCCGGTGGACAGGCGGCCCAGTGCGGTCAGCGCGTCGATCCAGGAGGCGACCGAGCGCCAGAAGTCCTTGCCGGTCTCGCTCAACCGCCCGGCGTTCTCACGGTGTTTGGACTGCAGCAGTACGAAAGGGTCGCGGGTGTCCTGGTAGAGGAACTCGATGTCGTCGAGGACTTCCATGCGGACTTCGAGCGTGATGTCGTCCCAGCTGCGCTCGGCGAGTTCCAGCAGGGCCAGTTCGCACTGGTAGAGGTATCCGGTCATCTGGCCTGCCGCCGAGTGCGACCCTGCTTGCGCCACGTTCCCCACTTGTGGTCGAACCTGTACCGACGGCAGCCGGCTCACCGGCCGCAGCCGCTGCCCGAGAGCTGGTGCGGGCGGTTGCCCTCCAAACCTCACGAACCGGCCCACGGCTCCCCTGTCGGCGTAACCTAACACCTCCCGGACACGCGACACCCCCGCTCTCACACCATCGCCCACCCCGAAGTCATCGTCGCCAACGCCCGGGAGGGGTGGCGTCGATGGTTCGGTTTCGAGGGGACACGCTGCTGAGCGGCAGGCTGCCTCGGCCGGCTCGCACCCAGGTCCAGAACTGCCCGGCGCGATACCTGGTTGCAGAACCGCTCATGTTCGTCTGCCCGCCGATCCCCTGCCTCGTCGTCGCAGCTGGGCGCGTTGCTGGTGCAGTTCCCCGAAAGCCCCGCTTGCTACGAGCCGTCGCCGATCCGCCTGCTTGTCGATTGGCCCCTGCGGTCGCCTCTTCGAGTCTGCATATATCAACATGCGCCGCGGGCGCGTGACGGGCCCAAGACTCGCCGACCGCACGAGGCGGCAGGCGCAAGTGGGCCCGGTTCACTAGAGTGCAAAGTTGGGTTGTAGCTCCAAGGTCACCGCAGGTTGAAGACTTCGACAGATGAAAGGCAGACAAGTTCCGTGCGTGTCGGGTCACTGACCGCTCTTCGGGATTGCTTGCCCTCTCTCTGGGGAAGTCCTACCGCTTTGACTTGTGGGGGCAACGGATGGCACGTAGGAAATCTCTGGCGGCGCAGCTGGTGCAGGCCTTCCGGGACAACCAGAAGGCGAAGGCAGCAGCAGTCAAGCGCGCAGAGGAAGAGCGGGCGCGTCGGGCCAGAGCTGCGGAGCGTGCGGCCGCCGAGCGGGTCAAGGAAGACGCCCGTCGGGAGCGGGAGCAGGCGCAGACGTGGGTCCGTACTCAGAAGGAGAAGCAGGCCCTGCAGAGTTCGGAGTCGCGTCGGGCCGAGCAGATCGTGCGGGATCTGGAGAAGCGCGAGGCGGCGCGGGCACGGGAGGCTGAGCAGAAGCGTCGTGCTGAGGAGCGGGAGAAGGCGGCGGCCGAGCGGCGTGCCAAGCAGGAGCGTGCTGAGAGCCTGCGGCGGGAGGCCGAGGTGCGGACGGCTGAGGTTGCGGCGCTTGTCGAGCAGCTGGGGACGGTGCTGCGTGAGCGTCCTGGAGACTTGAACGATCACCGTCCGGAGGTGGAGCGTGCGCTTGGGGACGGGGACCTCGAGGCGTTCGCGTTGCGAGTGGAGGGTGCGCTCGCGCGCATCGAGTATCCGGCGGGATTGGTAGGCGCTCGGCGGGCGGGATTCGCCCCCGAGACGCGGGAGTTGATGCTTGAGACCGAGTTGCCAGCTCAGACGGTGGTGCCGTCGGTCCTGGGTTACCGGTTCAGGGCTTCCGCTCCCCCTGCTGTGGTGCCGCAGCCAAGGAAGGAGGCGGAATGCAAGGCGCTGTACAGGGACTTGATTGCACGTCTGGCGCTGCGGGCGATCGATGAGGCATTCGCGGTAACCCCGCCTGCGTTGGTGGACTCTGTCGCGTTCAATGGGATCGTCCGCGCGAAGGACCGCGCTACGGGGAAGGCGATCGAACCGTGCTTGATCGGTGTTCGGGTGAGCCGAGAAACCTTCGGTGAGCTCGTCCTGGACGAGCCCGAGCTCGATCCGGTGCGGAGTCTGCACTATCTCAATGCTGTCGTCTCGCAGCATCCCTACGACCTGGAGCCCGTGCCTCCCGTCGTACACCGTCGAGGTGCTCGAGAGGTGGAAGGAGCAGCGGGAGAGCGAGGGGACGGCTCCGCTCCTGCAGTTGCGCGGGTTGACAGAAGACCGGCTGCGGGAGTTGGTGACAGAGTCGTTCTCAGCATTCCACGACGAGACACGTGAGGCACTGACCGAGTTGACAAAAGTCGCTCCTGAGGCGGCGTCCACGTTGCAGGTGTTGGTCGAGGAGCTTCGCGACCCGCGGGTGCATGGGTTCGGGATCGACCCCGATGTGGCGGCGTGGCTGCGTGACGCATCCGATGGGTTGGGGCATCTGCAGGACACCGCTCCGCTGCTGTTGAACGCGGCCAGAGACCTACGGCATCTGCAGGACAGTGCTGATCTTCTGCAGTCTGCGGCCGACGGCCTGCGAGGCACGGTGGACATCGCGATGGCTGTGCGTGACGGAGCCGATCAGCTGATGCGGGCGGAAGGTCTGATCTTTCAGCTGAAGCAAGCCGCTGCAGAACTGCGAAGGGCCAGGGGCGAATACTGATTACCTCAGCTCCGCCAGGCAGAGGTGGGCGGGCCTAAGAAGCCGTATTCATACCTTCGAGCTTGGGGATCGAACAGGGCTC
Source organism: Streptomyces sp. NPDC047880 (assembly GCF_040706515.1). Lineage (NCBI taxonomy): Bacteria > Bacillati > Actinomycetota > Actinomycetes > Kitasatosporales > Streptomycetaceae > Streptomyces > Streptomyces sp. NPDC047880. The sequence continues at coordinate 83,802 of NZ_JBEZOK010000031.1, forward strand.
TGGATCGGATGATCTCGGGGTGATCCGTACATGAGGACAGGCCCTCTTGGTAGTTCGGGGGTGTTGAAGCCTGCCGATCCACCCAGGAGACCCTGTTGCCGCAGTTGTACGCGCTCGCGCCCTCATCGTTCAACTCGTCCGACGTGTCGTGCGATTGCCTCGCCCATGTGTACGGAAACGCGGCGGACCTGCCGGAGCGGGTGCGGCGTTATCCGTGAGACATGACGAATGCGGAGTGGGCCGAGGTCCGGGTGCTGCTGCTGGTGCCGGCCTGGCAGATGCTCGACGCTGTGCGTTACGCAGCATCCAGCGTGTTGTCCTCCACCACGCCCACGGCCTGGCCAGCCGGCTGGGCCAGCACTTCCACCACCGCTTCACGGGCGACGACCAGCCGTTCGAGTGCTCGCTCGGCCTCTTCGAACACGGCCGCCATCCTCGTGGCTCCCTCCCGCGACCGCTCGACCGCCTCCCGCGCGGCCGACTCTTTCGCCACCAGCGACTCCCGTCGATCAAGAATCAACCCGACGCTCCAACACTTCCGCGTAGACACGGAGTTCAATCCTGACCAGCGGAAACTCAACGGTCACGGCCGGAAAGACAACGGCTTCTCAGGGCTTGTCTGCGCCTGGGCCCGTTCGCCCGGGTGACAAGCCACGAAAGTCCAGAATCACATCCACGGCATCCAGTACTGCCGCGCTGGAGGCGCTCGCCTGCAGGTACAACGCGCATGCAGTCGGCGTCGCCGACAAGCCGCTCTCAGCCTGCCTGCTCTCAACCCCAGGCGCAGTAGGGAGCGTTGGAAAGGTTCGTTTCGAGCACATCGCCTTTCAAACGGCGGTTTGATGGTCCTATGCAGAGATGGGGGAGATACGCGCTCGTGGCGTGCGCGGGTACGTGCGGGACCGCGGCCGTGTGTTTGGTGGCGGTCGCCATCTTCATGGATCTGGCGTCCGCGGACCGGCTTGGCAGTGTGATGGGGGCAATCGCCGGACTCGTGGGTTTGGCGGTTTCGGTATGGGCGCTCGCCGGTTCCGGACGCCTCTCGGTTGAGGCACATGATGGCGCCGTAGCGTCTGGTGGACACGTGGGGCGCGTCATCCTCGGCCACCACAACGAGGCCACGCCGCAGTCGGCCACGCCGCGCCTCAATCCGCCCGCAAGCGGCAGCGTGAGTGCCTCGGGAGCGGGTAGCACCGCTGCCGCAGGAGACATCGATGAGGTCATCACTGGGGACGGGAACCGTACGTGAGCCCTGTGTGGGGCCGTCGGGACCACAGCGCGCAGGACGGCGATGGCGGCATACCTTCGGCACCGGCCAGCCGGGTGCAGGCGAGCAAGGACTCGGTGGCCGCGGGCGGAGACGTCGGCGCGGTCATCACGGGCGATCACAACGCCGTCACGCATGTCTACGTCCTCCCTTCTACTCAGCGGGGCAGTGACACGGGCAAGGAAGCGCTCACCACTCGCCTCATCAGCGAGTGCCACCCACTCGACCTGGAGGTGCACCACGCGATCCGTGTCGCCGCTGAGGGCAATGAGTTACCTGCTAAGTGCCACGCGAGCACGATGTCCATCTGCAGCGCATCGTGGACGCCGCACGAGGCGGCAAGAGCCAACTGTGCGTGCTGGTGGGCGAATCCTCCACCGGCAAGACCCGCGCGTGCTGGGAGGCCATCCAGGGTCTGGCGGCCGACGACTGGCGGCTGTGGCACCCATTCGACCCCACCCGAGCCGAGGCAGCCCTGGCCGGCCTCGCCGCGGTGGGGCCAAAGACCGTGGTCTGGTTGAACGAAGCGCAGCATTATCTGGCCGCGCCCCAGGTAGGAGAGCCAATCGCCGCGGCTCTCCGGACGATACTGACCGACACCGACCGCGCCCCCATCTTGGTTGTGGGCACTCTGTGGCCCGTGCACTGGGACCAATTGACCTCCCTGCCGGCCAAGCCGGAGCACGATCCGCACACACAGAGCCGGCATCTGCTGACGGGTCGGCAGGTACACGTGCCGGACGCCTTCACCGAACAAGATCTGATTGCCGTGCGCAGCGCTGCGGAAACGGACGAGCGCCTGGCACAGGCGCTGGCAGGAGCAGCTGACCGGCGCATCACCCAATTCCTGGCCGGCGTTCCTGCCCTGCTGGACCGGTATAGGCATGCCGGCCCGGGTGCCCGGGCGGTCCTCGACGCCGCTATTGACGCGCGCCGCCTGGGATGTGGGATGGAACTTCCCGCAGCGTTCCTCGAGGAAGCGGCCGCCGACTACCTGCCTCCCTCCGTATTCCACTCTCTGGACGATGACTGGTTCGAACACGCCGTCGCCTACACCGGACGCCCAGTCCACGGCAACGCAGCACTGCTGCAACGGACTCGCCGCGTGCCAGCAGACAACCTTGATGACCGCTGCTTCCGGCTGGCTGACTACATGGAACAGCATGGCCGCCGCACACGTAGTCATCTGTGCCCGCCGGTCTCCTTCTGGGACGCTGCTCTCCGGCACCTGCCGCGACGCACCGATGTCAGCGCGATGGCGTCAGCAGCCTCAGCCCGGTGGCGGCTACGCCACGCCGGGCTTCTGACCGAGCGCGCCCGTCAACTGCCCTGGTCTGCACCGGCCATCGGCGCGGACGTACAGCCCCCGGAGTACGACTGGCTCGATGAGGACGCCAGTTGGCCGACAGAACACCTCGCGTGCAGGGCACTGGCTGACCTCGCCTTCACGGCCGCCGAAGCCTCCGAATACGACCAGGCCGCGGCCCTGGCCCTGCAGGCTGGCGAATGCTGCCAGCCGGACGCACTCGCTGAGATCGCGCTGCGGCACGAAGAGGCGGGACTCACCGTCGAGGCATCCGACCTGGCTCACCATGCAGCAGCCAGCGGAGCCCCTGCCTGCCTCAGCCAGCTGGCCATGATGCGAGAAGAGGCGGCCCTGTTCGACCAGGCAGAGCACTACGCGCGAGCCGCCGCCGAGTACGGGCTCACCAGCACACTGACCGACCTGGCAGTGCGCCGCGAAGCAGCCGGGCACAAGGAGCACGCCGAAGACCTCTGGGAAGCCGCAGCCGCCTACGGACATCCCGAAGCCCTCGCCAACATCGCCCGCTTCCAGCACGAAGGCCAGGACATCGACGGAGCAGCCCGCACTGCCCGTGAAGCACTCGACCGCGGAGATGCCGCCTACCCCCACCGCATCAAGCCCCTATGGGTATGGCTCTGGCCGCACGGCATTGAACCGGACGGCACCCCCACCTTTCCTCCCTACGAGGACCACCTCTGGTAAAGACCAAGTGATGCGGCCAGCCTGTCTATCCACCGGCCGCTGAACGCCAGCGACGTGGACTTCTCCGGCCGCGTCGGCACGCAGGGCCGCCCTGGCCGCCGTAACCGAGGCCGAAGAAGGCGCCACGGCATGGCGGATGCGTGCCTTCGCCGCAGGGCCCGGCCAGGACCAGCTCGGCCTCGCCAGGTGCTCCGCCAGGTGGTGTAGCCGGTGAGGACGACGTGCTCCCAGTCTGCGGCGCGGCAGATGCTGACCGCGAGGTGAGCAATCATATGGCCGATGATGGCGAGGAAGTCCGCACCGGCTGGGGCGGCGGAGGCGGGCCGCGACGTGATGCGGTAAGGCGGCATAGCGGGCATAGGGAAAGAAACGAGGAACGGGTTGGAATCACGGCTGAGTGCGGCTTTCGCGCGATGGGTGGCACACCGGGCAGCGCTTGCCGGTCCCGCCGCGACGGGAGCGCTGATCGGGCGTGGCCTCCCACCGCCCCGGACAGCCAGGCTTCGAACATGCCCACCGGCACACTTTGGCGGAACTCGGCCTCAGTTCCTTCGCGGTTAGGCTCGGTTCGTCGATCACTTCGAGGAGTTCGTTGGCGATGGCAGGGTGTATGTCCTGCAGGGATTTGCCAGGCTTGGGGCGCACCCTGGCGGCAACGGTGCGTCGGCGAGCGCACCGGGGGCATCCACTTGACTGGCCTGTGCGGCGGTTTAGGGGGGCAGGGTACTCGAATCGGCAGCACGGTTCGGGGCACCTCCACAAACATGCCTTGTTCGCTGTCGGCAGCAGGTCGAATGCGGTCCAGCCGGGGTGGTCGACGACCTCGATGAGTTCTGCGGCCATCGTCGGATTGACCTCGGCGAGTGATTCACCTGGGCCCGGCCTGCTGTTTGCTGCGCCTACCCGTGCGTAGCCGCACTGCCGGCAGCCGCGGCCGGCAAGGGCCCGGCTGTGCAGTACGGCCTTCCATTCGTAGCCGCAGTCCGGCTTCCGGCACCGCCACAGACACACGTCGTTGCAGCCGGGCGGCATCCGATCGGGGGCCTTGCCTGGGTTTGTGAGGTTCGCGACGAACTCCTCCTCCAAGTGGGGCGCCGCGTCCACCGCCGATACCTCGGGGCCGGCCACGGCCTTCTGCCACAGCTGCGCACCCTTCGTGAGCGCCGCGGTGACCTCAGCCTGTGTGAGTTGTCGCCAGGGCAGCCCGCGGCGTCGCAGTATGACTCCCACCGCCTCCGCCCAGTCTTCGGGGTTCACCCCCGGCCCGGCCTCATGGTGGGCAAGGCCGTGCACCGGGACAGGCGGAAGCCCGCGGCTTCGGATGCGTTCCACGTCGAGTCCGGCGGCGAGCGCTGCTTCGGTCTTCGTGGTGTCACGCTCCAGGCTTCCTGGCCTGTTGTGGGTCCATTCCGGGTCCAGGTCGATGAGCAGGCCCGGGGCCGGCTCGGGCAGGTACAGGTCGAAGCGGTCCTGACGGCGCCCGGGCAGGCGTAGGCGGTGGTCCAGTTCCACACCGAGCCCGGAGGCGGCCTCGACGAGCATGGCGACGTTGCACTCGAACGGGGAGCGGCCGTGGCCGGTGCAGTCCGAACAGCCGCGCCCATTGGTGCGGTTGGCGAGCGTCGCCAGCCAGAAATGCCCTTGAGCGCACTCCCACTCGCACAGGTCATGGGACTGCGGGCGCAAGGTGTCCGGGCCACGGCCGGGGCGGCTGAGGTTGCGACGGAACTGCCGTGCCAGCGCAGGACTGAGATCGGCCAGCGATTCTCCCGGGCCGGGAGCCCGGTTGCGGCGCTTCCAGCACTCAGGGCATCCCGAAGGATTGATGGTACGGGTGCGAAACTGCAACCGGGCGGGCCACTGGTGACCGCATCCTTCCGCCGAGCAGCGCCACTGGCACCGGTCCTTGGAAGAGAGTCGCATGTCTTCCAGCGCCATACCCGGGCTGGAGAGGTTAGACACGAACTCGGCCTCCAGCCGAGCCCGAACTGCAGCCACCTCGGTAGCACTTCGCCGTTTACCCATGACGGCAGATCCTGACAGCCGCCACTGACAACGGCCGTCCACGCGCCGGCTACCCCACAGCGGCCCGAGAGAGCCAAGTCTCATGCCACAGAAACACGTTCGTGTCCGGGGCAATCCATGTAATGGGCAGACTGCAGGTACATCCGTGTTAAAGATGCCTGTGTGCGTGTAACACGAGTGCTGATTGAAGGCTTCAGAGGTTGGGGACACCTTGATGTGCGTCCCGGCAACCATGTGTTGGTGGCGGGGGTCCCCCGCGCCGGACGCACCGACCTGATCACTGCCCTAGCCCGGGTCCTGGATCCGGATGCCGCGCGTGGCGCCGCACTGTCCGATCTGCATCAGCGGCCTGTCAGCCTCGACGGTGCCGACCCGGCACCGTCTGAAGCGGCCGGTGGCGTGGCCGGTGGACAGACGGAAGCCGTCGTTGAAACCCCAGCCGCTGATGTTGCCAGCGCGGAAAGTGCAGCAGGAGATGACGCGTCCGGCGACAACGGCGCCACCCGGCAGCCTCCCCATGCGGTGCTACAGCGAGTGGAGGCCGCGCACGTCGAAGTGACGCTGACCGATCTTGATCCCGATGTGCAGCAGTTGCTCGATGGGGTCCTGGAGCCGCTGGAGGACTCCGGGTGCGCGAGTGAGGATCCTGATGCGTCTGCGGATGCTCCGCTGTGTGTGCGGCTGGGCTATCGCCTCAGCTATGACGAGGAAGCCGAGTCGCTGGAGTCGGTGGTGTACTTCCCGGCGCGCAGCAACCCGGCGCTGGGCCAGTACTCCCGGGTTCCTGCCGCCACCCGGCGGATGCTGCCGGTGGTCACCCTCGATGCCGGCCAGCCCCTGCAGTTGCGTGCCGGTGCCGGCTTGCGGCGCATCCTCGACGAGCGGGACGCCAAGGCCGGTGCCGCGGCGTTCGATGCGCTGGCCCAGGCCGTCGCGGAGGCCGTGTCAGCGCTGTCGGCCGACCCGGCCGTGGCCGAGGCCGTCAACGCGGTACTCGCGGTCGGCGGGACCGGGGAACGGATCGGCGATGCCCCTCTCACCGCGGAGCAGGTCGGCTTCCGCACCGAGGACGGGTCGGTGGCCGCATTGCTGCGGACCCTGCGCGCGGCGCTGCACCTGGACGCAGGCGGCATGCTCGGGTTGGCACAGCACGGCAGCACGGTCAGCGCGGTGTTGTCGATGGCCGAGGCGATGTTGCTAGCCACGGTGCCCGGAGCGGTGGTGCTGGCTGACGACTTCGGTGACCAGTTGGATGCTCCGGCGACCGAGCATCTGGCGGCCCTGCTGCGCGCCCGCTCCGGGCAGGTGTGGCTGTCCACCCGGCGGCCGGAGGCCGCCCGGGCCTTCGAGCCCGCCGAGGTCATCCGGCTGGTACGCCACGGCGGCGTCCGCTCTCACCATCAGCTGACCAGGATCATGGACCGCAAAGCACTGGTCGCGATGAGGCAGTGGCACACCCAGCTGCTGGCGGCGCTGACCGCCCCCACGGTCGCCATCACCGAGGGGCCGCACGACGTGGCCGTGCTGAGCATGGTCGACCGCCGTAAGCCACCCTCCTCTCTTCCTTTGTCCGCCCACGGGGTGCGGCTGGTCGCCTCGGGCACCGGCGGAGAGGGGGGCATCAGCCAGATTCCCCGCGTCGCCAACTTGGCACGCCAGTTAGGCTTCCGCGTCCTGGCGGTGATCGACCGAGACAAGGACAGCGCCCAGACAACTGACGAGCTCGCCAAGATCGAGGCTGTGTGTGACGCGGTGGTGCGACTGCCGCCTGGCGCGATCGAGCGCGCCATGGCCGACGGCCTCCCCATGCAGGCGCTCGCCGATGCCAGCGCGACACTCACCGAATACGGCATCCCCGACCCCATGGGCGGCCAGCTCACTGAGGCTGCGGTGACCAACCTGTGCAAGGTGATCCACAAGCAGGGCCTGCACGAACAGTTCCTAGAAGCCCTCTACGCCGAACCCAACGCACCGCACCCGCCCGTGGTCTCCACGGCACTGGCCCTGCTGGAACTGGCCGCCGACCCCTCCTACAGCGGGCAGGGTCTGATCGATGTGCCCACTATGTCCCGGCCGACAGGTGCCTGATGACCTATCAGGCACGTGAGGACCAATGCGCGGTGATCGAGAGTGTTGCGCCGGTGCTAGTGGTCAGCGGCGGCGCCGGCACGGGCAAGACCACGACCGCGGTTGCCGCCGCCCGTGCCCACCTGGAAGCGGCGGACGAGAAACTGCTGCGACTGCGGCAAGAGGCGTTCCGGCGCGGACAACGCACCCAACAGCCCGCTGCGACACGGGTGCTCTTCCTTTCCTTCTCACGTACCGCCGTCGCCCAAATCATCGACCGTGCCGCGAACGTCATCGGTGAGCTGCGGCCGCGGCTGGAGGTGTCAACCTTCCACGGCTTCGCCTGGAGAGTCATCACAGGCTTCGGTGCACACCACGGCTATCCACCCCCGCAGAGCGTGCTCAGCCAGGCCAACCAGACCGTGCCTGGGGCCCCTCCCGGACTGACGTACAACCAGTTGATACCAGCCGCCTGCCGACTGCTGGCCCTGGAGAAGGTCCGCAACCACTACGCCGGGCGCTACACCCTCGTCATCTGCGACGAGTTCCAGGACACTGACGCCACCGAGTGGGCGTTCCTGCAGCAGATCGCCCCCAAAGCACGTCGCATCCTGCTGGGCGACGTCAATCAGAGCATCTACGAGGGCTCGTTCAAACCTGGGGTGGATCCCGCCGCCCGAATCGCCAACGCCATGGCTCTGCCCGGCGCTCGCCGGATCGACCTGCAGGCCGCCAGCTACCGTGACCCCTCTGGTGTGCTGCCTGCCGCCGCAGAAGCCGCCCGCCAGCGCCGCTTCACCGACCCCGCCCTGCGCGCCGCCACCCAGCAGGGCCGCCTCTCCGTCACACGGATCACCGACGACACCGGCTACGCGCAGGTCATCGAACTCGCCCGGGCCGCCCGCCAGAAGAGGCACACCGTCAGCATCTTCACCCACACCAACATCGCCACCACCTCCCTATCCGACGCCCTGACCACGGCCGGCGTGATCCACGAGCAGGTCGGCTTCACCGAGGCCCACGCAGAAGCCCTCTCCGCCCAACTCGCCCTCGTCCAGTTCGCGCTCAGGCAGCAGGGCTCCCAGGTGCGACGGGCACTAGCCGTGTTCGTCACCGCGTGCCTGCGTGGCCGAGGACTCTCCTATCTCGCACGCCAAATGCTAGATAAGTCCAACCCCGCGCTGGAGCGCGCCTTGCGAGCACTTGCGCAGGACCTACGCTCGGCGGGAATCGGCCCGAACGCCGACATCGACCGCCTCGCCGAGCTTGTCACCGGCGCCTACGCACGCATCGGAACCTTCCGCGGCCAGGAAGCCTGGCTCCAGGCCGCACCGACCACCCGCCGCGCACTGCGCCTGCTCAAGCAAGGCCAGAGCATCACGGCGGTGGCCGAGGAACTCCGCAGTGCCCGCGACGAGACCCTGGTGGGTGACACACGGCCGCGCCCGCGGCCGGTACAGGTGATGAACCTCCACCAGACCAAAGGACGCGAAGCCGACACCACCATCCTGCTGCTGGCCGACGACGAGTACTACGGCCCCGAAGGCGAACCGTTCCCCAACGGCTCACGGCTTCTATACGTCGTCATGACCCGCGCCCGCCACACCGCCCACCTCGTCGTTCCCCACCGCTCCCATGCCTTGTGGGCACCCCTGATCGCCGCCCTGGAGTAGCCTTCCCGCTCGCCGGTCTTGGCGTGTGGCGATCGCGCCCGCTGGCGGCCCTCATGGCTCGGTTGTCACTACGCTGCGACTGCAAGGAAGCGGCACACAGAAGGGATTTGCGGGGGATGCAGGATCCGGGCCATCTTCCGGCACCCGACGACACGGGCTCGGCAACCGGGGAGCGCTTCGCCTACCAGGCGCAGGCCGCCCTCAGTGCGGTGCTGGAGATGCTGGCGGGTGACGGTGTGCTCCATGTGACATGCGAGCATTTCGAGGATGTCCTGGTCGCCCGGGCCGGGGGCACGGTGGCGGGGGGCGTGGCACTGTGGGACTTCCAGCAGATCAAGTCCCGTGAGACACAAGGTACCTGGACCTTGCCCAAAGTGCTCAAGAGCAAGGCACTGGCGAGCCTTCTGCGCACTCATCGGGTCTTGAAGGAACACAAGGACCTGCCGTACGTACTGACGGTCGGTGTGGAGGGTCCGCTGAGCTCTGACACTGATGTGCGTGCCGTCGCGCGGGGGCAGGGAGGCGACGATGCGAAGCGACTGCACAGGATCGCCGAGCGCCTGGATGCAGACCCTGCGGAGACTGCGGAGTTCTTGAAACTGGTTCGAATCAAGGAACTGCCTGAGCGTTACGAGCTGGAGCGCCGCAACCGCGATGCGGTCTTCGAGCTGGCCCCGCATCTATGGGTCGGTGAAGCCGAGGCGCTGCACGCGGATCTCTTCAACCGAGTCGCACTCGCGATGCGTGGGCGCCTGGGGCCGCGTTGGCAGGCGGTGGTGACGCAGCTCGATGTACCGGAAAGGGTGCTGCGCAAGCGCCTGACGCCGCACCAGCTCCGCGACGTTGCACTGCGCCTGACCCGCCCGGGCCTGGCGGACTATGTGCGCGCGAGCCGCCATGCAGCACAGACACATCCTTATCCCGAAGCCGAATGGTCGGGCATGCCGTCGCTGAGCTCCGTCTATGTGCCTCAGCGCCTGCAGCAGGTGACGTCTGAGATCAGGGCCCCGAGCGGCGGCCCGACAGATCAGTTGGTCGGCGATGCCGCGAACGCGTCAGCGTTCCTGGGGTGTGCACCCGTGTGCTTGGTGCTTGCTGGCCCGGGCGGGGGAAAGTCCAGCCTCCTGCGCGCCGTACAAGCCGACTTGGCCGAGCACTGGCTGACCCATGAGGAGCGAGATCTGCTCGGGGTGATGGTGCCCGCCACAGCGTTGCTTGGCACTCCCCTGCCGGAGGCTCTGGCATCAGCGGCAACCAGACAGCTGGCCGCTTTCGCGCTGCAGCGGGCCGTGTCCGACGAGCTTTTCCTCAGTAGGCCTGCCCAGGGCGCCTGCTGGCTCGTGCTGGTCGATGGACTCGATGAGATCACTGACCCGGACGACAGGCAGACCGTCCTGCGCACCCTCACGAACCATGCCGCTGAGCCCGATCCGTTGTACCGGTTCGTCCTAACCACCCGGCCGCTTCCCGAGAAGGATCTCGGCCTTCTGGGCCGTGAGGTACCGCGCTACCAGTTGATGCCCTTCTCTCGTAGCGAGCTGTCCAGCGCAGCCCAACGCATGCTGGACGGCCTGGGCGTACCCGATTCCCGGGACGCGGCACGCCGGTTCGTCCACGTGCTGGACGACGCGTACCTCACCGATTTCGCCCGCAATCCGCTCATGACGACGATGCTGTGCCAGCTGTATGCCGCAGATCCCGGGCGGTCGCTACCAGGAAGGCGCGGGGCCCTCTACGCGAAGTTCACCGACCTGCTCCACCGCCGTATGAGCGGCAGGGACCTGTCCGGCGTCCGGAGCCAGACCGACGCCGCCATCGCCCGCTTCGGCCCCATAGCCCTCTCGCAGGCGCACGACCTGCTCGATCAGCTGCCGGACACAATCGACAGCCTGGCGTTCGACCTTCACAGCGGCAGTGAAGCGTCCTGGAGCTGCGTGCTGGCCGCCGTAGACAGCGCTCGGCGCCCCCGCACCGTTCCGGAAGACGACTGGAACGGTTTCCTGGCCTCGTCCCTTGGACGCAGCGGGCTGCTCACTCGCTCCGGGGAGGGCTTCGCCTTCCTCCACCAGACCCTTCAGGAGTACTGCGCTGCACGCCACATCGCACGCGTTCCCTCCGCCCACGCTGCAGAGTTGGACCGGCTGCTCCAGCCCTGGAAGGAGGACGCGGGAAACCCGTGGGGGGCGCCGTTGGACACCGTCTCCTACATCGGGTTCCTCATCGACCCCGGTACCGCCTCGCCCACCGATCCGGTCGCCTCTCTCAAGGCCCTGGCAGTGCCCGACAACATCCGCGGGTGCCTGTTGATCGCAACCCTGCTGTCCCTGGGCACCCTGGTCGGCGACGAGTGGAAACCACTGGTCCAGGCAGCCGCGCAGGCCATGGCAACGGCGAGCGCAGATCCCGACAGCGAGGCCACCGCACGCGTCTGGGCGGCGAGCGTGCTGGTGAAACTGGACCTCCAGGAGGGCACCACTGCGCTCGAGACGCTGGTGGACGATCGGCTCTTGGACGCGGAATTCAACGAGGACCCGAACAGCCCGGATTTCAGCAACCGTCTCTTCGCCGCCAAATCTTTGCTGGGGCTGGACCCGCTGCGCGGGAAAAATGCCTGCCACCGGCTCGTCCACGACTCTCACCTGTACGACTCCGTCCGAGTACGAGCCGCTGAAGTACTCCTGGCTGTCGGGGATGAACGCGCCGGCCCCGCCTTGGAGTACCTCGCCGAAGCGGACATCCAATTCGACGACCGCCTCGACGCAGCGAACCGGCTCGCAACCCTGGACCCCGAGACGGCAGTTCGCGCGCTCCACACACTGATCGAGGACTACTGGGGCGACCCGGACTGGCTCGACTGGTGCAAGATCGCCGCTCAGGCACTGACCGATCTGGGCGACCCGCGCGGCCGACAGATCACCGACGAGCTCTCAGCCAGCTGACCCCCCTGCTCCGAGACTGCCGTGCTGGCTGCTGCCAGGTGCCTGTGGGCCATGCGAAACGAGCGGCCGTCCCGGACGGCATACGTGGTGAAAGCCACCGGGAGGCCTCGGCTGCGGTTTCAACTCTCAAATGGCTGCCGAACGGGGCGCTGCCGTTCAAGTGCTCTCTGAGGGAGTCGTGTTGAGTAGAAGCAAGCTGTAGGCGGCCAGGGTGGCAGCATCGGTGATCCGTCCGCCGCTGACGAGACTCTGCCACTCGTCGAAGTCGGCCCAGCGCTGCCGCATATCCGACTCGGTGGCTTCCCGTTCTGGTTCGCCGGCTGTCAGTTCTTCGGCAAGGAAGACGTGGCAGCCTTGGTTCGCGTAGCCGTAAGCGACATAGATTCGGCCGAGGTAGCACATCTGCGCAGCGCGCAGGCCGGTCTCCTCGCGGAGTTCGGCTCGGGCCAGATCGAGTGGAGATGCGGCCCTGCGATCAGGCCAAGACCCTTGCGGAAACTCCCAGTATCGTCCGCCTACGGGGTAGCGGTACTGCTCAACAAGCTGCAGTCGTCCTTCCTCGCGGGGGATGATTAGAGCGTAGTCGGGCTTATGGACCACTCCATACAGGCCCTGGTTGCCGTCGGGGTACTGGATGTCGTCCTCCCGGACGGTCATCCAGGGGTTGCGGTAGACCTCTCGGGAGCGAAGGGTGCGGATCATGGTGTGGCCTGTGTCAGGGCTGTGGTTCCTTCAGTGACGCTGCGGACGTGCAACCCCCTCGTGGCGGTGAAACCGTCCATCAGGGTGCTCGTCAGGCAGGTGTTGACTGGTCGGCTGGCGTAGCGGCTGGCGGCCTTAGGTATCCGCGCCACGAGTGACTTTGGGACGCCCAGACAGTCAGCGATGGTCTCGGCCCAGTCGGCACGAGAGATCCGCTGTGGGCCGCCGAGGTGCAGGAGTGTCGGGGCATTTGTCCCCAGTGCGGCAACAGTGACTGCTGCGAAGTCATCGACGAGGACTGGAGTGGTCCACTGGTCTTCGGGGGCGTGTATGGGTTCTCCTTGCCGAAAGCGGTGGGCGCAAGAGGCGAAAAAGTTCAGCCACTTGCTGTCGGGCTCGTCGCGTTCCCAACCGTAGACAAGGCTGACACGCAGTATGGAAGCGGCCGGCGCAGCTCCAATGATCTCCTCGGCCAGCAGTTTGGCGCGGCCGTAGGCGTTGGTCGGGTCCGGCGCCGCCCCTTCGTGGTTGTCCCATGTGCTGCCGTTGAAGACGTTGTCGGTGGAGATCAGCACCGTCCGGCATCCGGGGGCGGAAGTGATGATGTTGGTCGCAGCCGCTGTGTGCACTTGGGCAGCGCGATGAGGATTTTCCTCGCACCAGGTGACGTCAGAAGGGCCGTGGACAAGCACGATGGCATCCGGGCGAGTGCCGTCGATGGCTCTGGTACAGGAGTCGCGATCTGTGGCGTCGAGCGCTGTCCAGGGCGCTGTGGCCTCTTGGGGAGGTCGGCGCGAGGCGAGGAAGGAGCTGCCGCCAACGCTGGTGATGGTGGTCGCGACCGCCCGGCCCAGGAATCCACTGCCGATGATCAGTGTGCGCATATTCGTCCTCAGGAGTCCGGTGGGCCGGATGCCGGTTGCTGCTGGGTGGTCTGGGTGGTCAGCAGTCGTCCAGCGCCGATCAGGCCATGGTCGTCGTCGGGTTCAGCTAGACGGATCATGGACTGGATCTCGACGTCGGTCAGACCGAAGCAGCCGAGCCGTTCGATTTCTTCGGTGAGCAAGGAGGCGTAGGTGGCGCCCACGGCCAGCGCGAAGCCGCCCATGATGATGAACCGCCGCACCCCTATGGCGGTGAAGACGGCCGTAATGGCCGAGGCCAGGTGGGTAAGGCCGACACGGAGGATGTCGGTGGCGAAGCGGTCTCCGTTCTGGATGGCGGCAGCAAGGGCCTGGGGGTCGAGGGCGGCGGAGTCCGGCGCCAGTTCGGCCAATTGGGAGTGCGCGTAGCCGTCGGGGTCGGCGTGCGCGGCTCGACGGGCGGCGGCCTGGGTTCCTCGGCCTGATGCCAAGGCGCCGAGGTGGCCCCGCTCGCCGCACTCGCAGAGCGGAGCTTGGGTGGATGTGTCGCAGGTCCAGTGGCCCAGCTCGCCACCGTGTCCCTGTGGGTCCAGCAGAACGTTCCCGGCCCAGAAGATCTTGCTGCCGATACCGGAACTGACAGTGATCAGGCAGAACGGCTCCTCGAGGCCGGAAGGGCTGGCGTAACGCCAGACTGCGGCAGTGACGTCATTGATGACCATCACCGGGATGCCCAGCCGCTCCTCCATCAGGTTCTTGAGCGGAAGCGGCTGACCGGGCCGGCCCCAGATCGTCGGGGCGGCGCGGACAGTCCCGTCTGTGGTGACCGGTCCGGCGAAGGCAACGACTGCGGCACTGCTGCGGTGCCGTGCAATGGCATCGGCCATCTGGTCGCCGAGGTGTTCGACTACACGGTCCTGGAGGGCGCGTACCGGCTCGTCCGGGTAGCGAGCGATGCCCTCCGTCGGCACCTTGTGCACGTCGGCCAGAATGTCGATGTCAGGGTTGTAGTGAGCGGTTCTCAGGGTGGTGCCCCCGAGGTCTGCGACAGTGAAACCGGGTTCAGGCACGCTCGTCTCCGTGCGAATTGGGGGTGTTCGCGGCGCGCGCCTTCGAGGGGCGGATGTCGTAGACCAGCAGGTGCAGCTCGATATCGGTGGGGTTGGACAAACCGTGTCGGCCGTAGGGCAGGTTGGTGATCACATCACCAGGCCCGACGTCGATCTCGTGTTCCTCACGTGTCATGCGGCCGTGACCGGCGAGGACTACGTAGGTTTCCACATCGTCGGCGTGCTGATGCAACCCGATGGAAGTGTGCGGGGGCAGGACGACCAGGTCGATGAAGGCGATTTCGTCTGAGCCGTCAGAACGTCGGTAGATCCGGTGGGCAAGGATGGCGCCTGTCCCGCCGTGGTCGTTGACGACGGGGCGTAGCAGGTCACGGTGCAGGTTAGGGACCGGTTGGTGGATCATGTCGGGCGCAGAGTCTGCTTCAGCCGCCTTGAGGGGACCGGAGGATCGGAGGGCTAGGGCGTCCAGGGCCTGCGCGAGTGCATCGGCGGGGATGTCCGCCAGGTCGTCGATGAAGGTGGCGGAACCCAGGGCGGTCGGCACCACCAGGTGGAGGCGGCGTCCGCGGCGTTCCCAGGCCCCTTGGAGTGCTTCGTGCATCAGCTCGGGGGTGCAGGTCAGCGCGTCGTACACGGGGAGTCCCAGAGCGGAGATCAGGCTGACGATCTGCTCGCAGTCCTCGGGTGTGAGTAGTCCCAGCATCTTGGCCAGCTCGCTGGAGATCGCCATGTCGATGGCCACTGATTCACCGTGCGCGATGCGGTGCCCACTGGCCGTCTCGATCACCGGACCGAAGGTGTGCCCGAAGTCCACCAGGCGGGCCAGGTTGTGCTCCCGAAGGTTGGGGGCGAGTTCCTCGAGCATGAGCCGCATGGAGGTGCGCAGCACGTAGCCCTCCAGGTCCTGGCGGACACCTGCGACTGCGGCAAGCCACTTCGGTGCAGGGTAATGCCGATGAAAGACTTCGGGGTATGTCTGGAGGGTGTGGCAGAGCTGAGCGTCCTTGATCACGGCCATCTTGGCGATCTCTCCCAGGCCACATCGGATCTCTCGCGAGGGCAAGGTGCGCAGGAAAGCCGCATCGTTGATCGACCGGAGAGCCGGGTGGAAGGCGCCCGCGAAGTTCTTGGTCCCCAGGGCATTGACTCCGGTCTTGATCCCGACGCCTACATCAACTTGGCCGACGAGCGTCGTGTTGACCTTGATGTAGTGGATGCCGCGGTGGTAGATGGCCGCGGCGAAACCCACTATGTCGCATAGGACACCGCCACCGATGGCGAGCATCACCCCGCTGCGATCCAGCCCGGCGGCCTTGGCCCTGGCGATCACGCCCTCGACCGAGGCCATGTTCTTGCGATCTTCCCCAGTCGGAATCACCTCCACGGTCCAGCTGCCGGCCGCCAGCCCCCCGGACAGGTATTGCCGCACCTGCTCGCCGAAGAGCCGGTCTGCATTCGGGCTGATGAAGGCCGCTATCCGCCGGCCGTGGCAAGCCTCCACGAGGAGCCGGTTTGCTGGGTCTAGCAGCGCTTTGGTGATGTCGACCCTGTAGGAGGTGCCATCCGGTGCACGCAGGCTGAAACCTTGCTCGTCCTCAAGTACGAGCCGCTCATCTTCGGGGATTTCTGCGGCCATGACCAGCTCCTCAGCGGGCAGCACGCGGCCTGCGAGGTTCAGGGGAACGAGGTTCAACCGCTGCGCGGGCCATCAGTTCTTCCCAGCCCCGTACGGCCACCGGGCTGCGTCTCCGGCTGGGCGAACACCTCAGCGTTCCTGCGCTGACCTCGGTAGTTCCAGTCTAGCGGCTGGCATATCTCTTCGCCGCTTCGAGCCCTCGGGGCAGTTGATAGACAGCTTTTTCTTCCCCTGCTGGAGGGGGGGGACCCTGGTCAGCTCTGCAGAAGGTTGGCTGCAGAGGGAAAGAGGCGGCCAGTCTGGTCCACGAACAGGCCGGATTCGAAGGTGGGCCGGGCGCTGCTCGACGGGTGTCGCGAGAAGTCCGCCGACATCACGCTCAGTGGGCCCGAAGCAGGTGTAAACCCCAGTTGATCAGAACCGCTTCTGGCGCTGCGGCAATGGCCGAGTGTTTGGCCAGCGAACGCGGGGGCACGGGCTCTGGTGGAAGTGGACTGGCCCAAGGCGCGCGAGGTGTCCGCGCGGCTCAAGGCGCACCGGCCGGTGCAGCCCCGGTGGTGACGGCGTGGTGGCGAAGGTTCAGTCAAGGCTGTGCGCGATGAGGTGCAACGGCTGGTACAAGGGCAGTTCACCGCCGCTGGGGAGGCGTACGCCGGCAAGGCGCCCCCACCGCTCCTCGGTCACCACGCCGATGAGTTCCGCGCCGCGCTCTATGAGCTGGGCGAGTACGGCGTCGAGGTCGTCGCACCTCAGGTAGAACTCGTGCTTCGGCGCGCCGTCGGTGGGATGCACGGCGACCTCGGCGGGCGGCAGCTTGAAGACCAGCCAGCCGTGGCCCGCATCGATGTGGGCGAAGCCGAGGAGTCCTTTCGGACTTGCCCGCCCCGCGCTCTCCCAGCATGACGACGACCGGCACATCCCGCATCTCCTCCAGCCGCACCGGGCTGCTTGCGTCCTGCCTGCCGTCGAACGGATCAGGCTGGGTGCCGCCGTCAGGGGGCAAAGGCCACAACGAGCGTCGCCACGCGTATCGCATCAGCCCATTGTCCCGAAGAGCCCACACGACCGCGGCCTAGGTAGGCCGGGACTACTGCCAACCGCTCCGGCTCCACGGCCACATCGCACGGCCCTGGAGGCGACTCACCGACGCCACTGGCACAGCGACCCTCAAGGTCGTGAACGTCCGTGACACTCCCTCAGGCCCCTGTAGGCGTTCTCATAGCATCTGCGGCAGTCGCAACCAACCTGCAGGATCGCAGTTCAGGCGAGCTCTCACCGCCCCCGGGTCTGTCTCAGCACATCTTCGAGACCACAGGTCAAATTCGCGCGGCTACCGCAGCATCGGTGAGACCTCACAATCAGCGAGAAGCCGTGGACGCGGCACGCCGTGTACTCGAATTGCCTGCACGAGCTACCGTGCCTGAGCGGGGTCTGCGCACCCAGGTGATCATGGCCACCGGCACCGGCAAGACCCTTGTCGCCGTACGCAGCGCCGAGGAGCTGCGTGCCGGCCGTGTACTCGTCCTCGTGCCTTCGCTGGATCTGCTCGCGCAGACCGAGGCCGCGTGGCGTGAGGGAGGCCGCAGCGGCCCGGTGATCGGGGTCTCTTCCTTGCGCGGTGAAGAGGCGTCCTTCCCGAACACCACGGACGTGAGCGAGCTCGTTGACTGGGTGCGCCCCTTCGACAAGGTCACGGTGTTCGCCACGTACGCCTCCCTGGGGCTGGGCACGCTTGAGCGCGCGCACCAGGCCGGCCTTCCGGGCTGGGACCTGATCGTGGTCGATGAGGCGCACCGGACGTCGGGGCGGCTGGGTAAGCCGTGGGCGGTCGTCCACGACAACACCCGCATCCCCGCCCTGCGCCGTCTCTACATGACCGCCACACCCCGGCTGTGGCAGCTCGACGAGGGCCAGGAGCAGCAGGGTGTGCCGGGTGAGCTGGTGGCGAGCATGGAGGACGATCCGGACGGTCCGTTCGGTGCGCGCTGCTACACGCTGACGCTGTCGGAGGCGATCGACCGCGGCATCTGCGCCCCGTACCAGGTGGTGTGCGTGGACATCACCGACACCCAGCTCCAGGCCGCGCAGCTCCTGGGCGTTCAGGGCCGTTCGGACGAGGTCCGCGGGGCCCGGCTCGCAGCCCTCCAGACTGCCCTGCTCAAGGCGTCGGCGGACGAGAGCTTCCGGCGCACGCTCGTCTTCCACCACGTCGTCAAAGAGGCCGAGGCGTTCGCGGCCGGCCTCCCAGGCGTCGCCGCGCAGCTGCACGCCACCGACCCCGAGCTCTACCCGAAGACGATCTGGGCTGACTGGCTCTGCGGCGATCACAAGCCCAACCACCGGCGGCGGGTCCTCGAGGAGTTCGCGGCCGGGGTCGCCACGGATGGCACGGTGGTGGAGAAGGGCTTTCTGGGCTCGGTGAAGGTCCTCGGGGAGGGTGTCGACACCAAGAACTGCGACTCCGTCTACTTTGCCGACGTCCGCGGCTCCATGCCCGATCTGGTCCAGGCCGTTGGCCGCGCGCTGCGCATGCAGCCCGGCGACGGCAAGGTCGCTTCCCTCGTGGTGCCGGTCCTGCTCGGTCCCGGCGAGACGGTGGACAACATGCTCACCAGCCGGGCGTACGGCGGGCTGGCGAAGCTGCTGGAAGCGCTCAGGGCCCACGACGCCCGAGTCGTCGAGCGGCTCGCCGAACAGCAGGCACGGAGCCGTGTCAGGGGCGTACAGAGCCGCTCGGGCAGCGAGGAAGGCAAGGAGGCGGAGAGCGAGCGAAGCGACCGTGGGTTGTCGGTGCCGGCACGAGAACTGCTGAAGTTCAGCACACCCCGCGACCCCGCGCAGCTGGCCGCATTCATCAACCTGCGCGTCCTCAACCCCGAGCACGCCCACTGGCGGCGCGGCATCGAAGCCGCCGTCATCTATGCCCGCGAATACGGCAACCTGCGCGTGCCCTTCACCTACCGCGTACCCGGCCGCGACGACCAGGCAGTGGAGGCCGAGGGATGGCCGGCCTCGCTCGCCGGGTTCCCTCTCGGGCAGTGGATCGCCGACAACCGGCGCTTCCACGCCCGCGGCGACATGGACGATGACCGTGTCCAGCAGTTGGAGAAGCTGGGCATGGTGTGGTCGCACTTCGACGTCGCGTGGGAGGAAGGACTCGCCGCCGCGCGTGGGTGGGCGGCCGAAGCGGGTCACCTCCTGGCCCCGCTGGACGCCACCTTCCAGGGCTACCGGGTGGGGATCTGGCTGAAGAACGCGCGGGCCGCCGCCCGCAAGGCGGCCGAGATCAAACAGCGGCGTAGCGAAGGACTCCCGGCCGGGTCGGCGGCCGGGGCGCTGTCCGAGGAGCGGCGCGAGCAGCTGGAGGACATCGACCCCTCCTGGTGCCCCGCCTGGCCCGTGGAATGGCAACGCGCCTTCCACCTCGTCCGGCAGCACCTCGAGGCCGAGGGCACGCTGCCGGCCGAGCCGGGTGAGGTCGTGCACCAGGGCGAGGACCTCGGACGGTGGGTGCGCTCCGTCCGGTACGGCTTCGACAAGCTCACCACCGTCCAGCAATGGATGTGCGAACACATCCTCGGGATCACACCCGCGAGCGAAGACGAGAAACCCAAGCCACGGACCAGCCAGGCGGACAAATGGGCCGCCAACCTCGCCGCCGCCAAGCAGTACTACCAGCGAGAAGGGCACCTACAGGTACCCCGCAAACACATCGAGACGATCATCGTCGGCGGCGACGACAGGAACGGCGGCAGCGGCGAGGAACAGAAGGAGCGGCAGATCAAGCTCGGGGCATGGATCAGCAACCAACGCTCACGCGCCGCCACACTGTCACCCGAACGGATCGAGCAACTCTCCACCATCGGTATGCGCTGGGCATAACCCGTTCTGTCATCGGCGCTCTCCTGGGGCTCTCTTAGCCGACGCCAGTTGGTGCTGTCACGGGAATGCCGGAAACGGCGGTCAGGGGGCAGACAGCGTGGGAGGACTGAAGTCACGGGCTGGGATGGCGGCCTGTCGACTGGCCGCTTGGAGAGGCGGACGTGGGGCATATCGAGCAGGGGCTGGAGCAGGCGTTGCGCACCCGGCCCGTTCCCTTGAGCACCGAGGCTCGCCTGCGGTTTCTGCTGGCAGCACATCGGCATTCCACCCGGAGGGTGGCCGCAGTCCTTGGGGTGTCACAGCGCACCGTGCAGAGGTGGGTGACAAAGAAGCCCGGAGCGCGTCGCCCGCCAGGTCCGCTGCATCTCCGGGCGATCGAGGAAGCGGTCCTGGCTCGGTGGCAGCCCCGGATACGGGCCCGCCGACGTGCCCAGGCTGAAGCGGAGGGCTTCGTTTTCCACACCAGGGCGCGATTCGGGTTCGCTGCTGCGGCCGGCTCCTCGGACGATCCGCGGGTGCGGTGGATCACCCAGTACCTGCCGGGAGAGGTCGCCCGGGAGCTGTTCGCTGCCCGGGACGCCGGTGCGGGCGAGCAGCAGCAGTTAGTGATCCTCGCCCGCGGGCTGGGGCATGCCTACTTCCGCGATGGGGGCCGCCGCGCCCACGGCCTGCACATCGCCTTCAGCGACCTCGAGTTCGCCGACTTCTCGATCGGATGAGCCTGCCCTCTGATCGGACGCGTCAGGGCGTTCAGCGCCGCGAGGGCCTGGCGCGTACGGCCAGCATCGCTTCGTACCTCTTGGCCTCCTGCCGCTCGCGCCAGTCCCACTCCACACGGCCGGCCGGGCCTTGGCGACGGGCCGCAGGTGGCTGGGGCGGGCGCAGCCTGGCCGCCTCCACCACGCGCAGCAGGAGGGCACGGTTGCCTGGCGCGGCGAACAATTCCTGGTCCTCGCCGGAAACGAGCCGGGCGAAGCAGGCCGCCGCCCGCAGGAAGACGCCCGCCCAGGGCGGCACGGGGTAGGCGGCACAGCCGTCGGTGTAGCGGGCGCGGTCGTGCAGGGCGAGCGTGGCCGCAGCGTCGTCGTAGTCGCGAGGGCGTGCGGTGGCAAGTTGCTGGAGGGAGGCGCCGGTGATCAGTGCGGCGGCAACGGTCGCGGCCAAGCGAGGGTGTGCGGTCACCCCATGAAGCCGGTGGACGACTTGCTGGGCAGCGTACGAGGTGAGAGGCGTGGGTGGCGGGCGGTGCCGCCAGGCGATCGGCGGTGGCGTGCACGGGGCGGCGCAGGGGCGGGGGCTGTCGTAGGAGACGAGGCGGTCCAGTGCCGGCAGGGTGAGCCACCGGCTGGCCGGCGCGGTGGGCTCGTCTGCGGGCGGGGGTTCGGCGATAGGCGTGCCGTAGTAGTAGCGGCGGGCAGCCTCGAAGTCGGCGGTGACGGAGTAGTCGGCCGTCCGCAGGGCCTGGTGCAGAGCGGCGGGAAGATGAGGGCGGTGGCAGACCAAGGTCAGGTGGATACCGGTGCGGGCCTGTAGCTGCAGCAGGCGCATCGTGCGGCGGGCGGTGAGGCGGTGAGCGCGCAGGACGGTCAGCCGAGTGACGGGAAGGGCGGTCATCCAGGCCGTGGCGGCTTCCCATGCGGGCTGGCGGCCACCGGGAAAACGGCCCGGGAGCAGCGGCGGTTTGCCCAGGGCGGCGAGTAGGTCGTGGGCAAGGCCGGTTTCGCTGGTGGTGCCCGGGCCGGGGTGCAGGGTGATCCGGCCGGACGGCGGATGGTGGGCGGCCAGAGCGGTGTGCGTGTGCAGCGTGTCGTCGTGACGGTCGATGACCACGGTGACGGACGGCAGCGGCGGGGCAGGGGGCATGGACGGTGTGGTCAGGCGAGGCGGCTGAAGGCCCAGCGCAGCAGCTCTTGGTCGACGCGGGGGCGGCCGGTGCGTGCCAGGGCGGTGCGGGTGTGGGCGGTCAGCTGGGCCCAGGCGCGGAAGTTGCCGTGCGTGGCGTGGCTGTCGGCGAAGGCGATGTCCTCTGGGTCGGCGTCAGCCCAGACCGGGTGGAACAGAGGGATGGCCTCGAGGACCTCGCTGGGGGTGAGTCGGGTGAAGTGCTGCCAGATGAAGATGCGCGAAGAGAGCATCGGTTCGCGGCGCAGCATGGTGTGGCAGCCCTCCCCGCCGACGAAGATGACCGCAAGCCGGGTGGAGGGTTCGTCCCACAGGTAGCGGAAGTATTCGAACGCCTCCCCGTTGAGCCACTGGGCCTCGTCGACCGGGAAGGTGCGTGGGCGTTCGGCCAGGGCGGTTTTCAGTAGGCGGTCGAACTCGCTGGGGTGGCGCGGTGGTTCCCCGGCCAGGTCGAGCGCGGTGAACAGTTCGTAGCGCACCGCTCGGGCGGTGGGCCGGGCCCGGAAGGTGATCTTGCGGACGTCCTCGTCGGGTTCGAGTGCGCGCAGGCAGGTGTTGACGGCGAGGGTCTTGCCGAAGCCGGCGCCGCTGTGGATGCACATCATGGCGCGGGCTGCGACGGTGTCGGTGATGTTCTCGCGGGCAGTGAGCAGGGCGCGGGTGGTGACCACGGACGCATCGGGCAGGTCGACGTACTGGTAGGTGGCCGCGGTCACGAGGCGTCTCCGTCTTCGTCGGTGGTGGGAGGTGCGGCATGCCCCTTCACCGGCACGTACCCCGGTGCTGTAGCCGACGGCGGCCGGTGCTGTCACGAAGACAGCGAAACCGGCGGGCAAGGACCGCCGAGTGTGGGAGACCTGACACCGCTGGCCGCGGGGAGGAGCCCCGCAGGCCGATCAAGGGGATCGACCGTGGGAGAGATCGCGCGGGGACTGGAGCGCGCGCTGCGCACCCGGCCTGTTCCCCTCCCGGCGCCGAGACCCGCCTGCGGTTCCTGCTCGCGGCGCACCAGGGCTCCACCCGGCAGGTGGCCGCCGTGCTGGGGGTGTCGCAGCGCGCCGTGCAGCGGTGGGTGACGAAGAAGCCCGGAGCACGGCGTTCGCCTGGGGCTGCGCAGGTCCGGGTGAGCGAGGAGGCGGTCTCGGCCAAGTGGCAGCCCCGGGTACGGGCCCGCCGACGGGCCCGGGCCGAAGCGGAAGGCTTCGTCCTGCACACCAAGGCACGGTTCGGATTCGCCGCCGCGGCCCGGTCCTCGGACGACCCGCGGGTGCGGCGCATCACCCAGGGCCTGTCGGGGGAGGTCGCCCGGGAGTTGTTCGCCGCGCGAGACGCCGGCGCGGGTGAGCAGCAGCAGATGGTGATCCTCGTCCGCGCGCTGGGACATGCCTACTTCCGTGATGGCGGGCGGCGTGCCCATGGCATGCAGATCGCCTTCACGTGGACGGCAGTCGGCGGCGCAGATGCATCGGGAGCCCTGGTCGTGATCGAGGGACAGGACCTGTTTCTGACGCGCCGTCACTGGCACCCACCCACCCCGTCACCAAACCGGCACATCGCACCGTCGGCCTCTCACGGCGCTATTCCACCGCGGTGAGCGTCGCGTAGACCACGACGTTGCCCCGGTATCCGGTGTGCTCGGCGTAACCGCCCCCACAGGTGATCACCCGCAGCTCGGCCCGCTCGGAGTCGCCGTAGACCTTCTCGCTCGGGAAGCTGTCCTTGGCGTAGACCTCCACGGCGTCGACGGTGAAGACGGCCGTGCGCCGGTCCTCCCGGTCGATCTCGATCGTGTTGCCCTTGGCCAGGGCGCCGAGGCTGTAGAAGACACCGGGCCTGCCGGTTTGCAGGTCCACGTGCCCCGCGGTGATCGCCGTGCCGACGGAGCCGGGCGTCGTACCCCCGCCGTACCAGCCAGCGAGGTCGGGCTCGTCGGCGGGCGGGGGGCGCAGCGCCCCCGCCGAGTCCAGGCTCAGCTTCGTCAGGGGGGCGTCGACCTCGATGGCGGGAATCCGGATCCGCAGGGGTTCGGAGGGCCGCAGCGGCTGTACGGCGGAGTCGGCCGCGGCGGTGCGGCCGGCCGCCGGGGCCGCCGGGGCCGCCGGGGCGGAGAAGGCCTGGCCCGCCGAGGGCTGCGGCGGCTGTCCCTCGTGCAGCGCGCCGGTCATCAGCACCGTACCCACCACCAGGGTCCAGATCAGAAGCCTGACCGACGGGATGCACGGGGGCGGGGAAGCGCTGTCGTCGTGCCTGGATGTCATCGCGGTGGTGCCTCTTGCGTGCCGTGAGGTGGGTGTCCCCGCCTCACGGCCTCCGGGGCGAAGGGGGCCCGGGAGGCCGTGAGGCGGGGGGGGGAGGGCGGTCAGGTGCGGTTCGCACTCGAACGGTGACGCACCCTCACCGTCCACCCGGCGGCAGCCGCGGCGACCAGCGCTCCGCCCAGGGCGAGCTGCGGGGCCGAGTCCCGGGGACTTCCGAATCCGGCCTCGACGGCCCCGTCGGGCCGGTGCTTCCCGAGCTCGTACGAATCCGTGATCTTGGTGCGCGGTGGGCACTTGACGGTGATGGTGTCGGTGTCTGGCAAGGTCCCCTCCGGCAACGTGAACTCGCCGGTCAGCACACCCTTGCTCTCGCCTTCGAAGAGGTGGAACTTCCCCGCCACCTCGGACTCGCCCTTGCCGTAGGTCACACCGTCGCCGCAGGCCGCGGTGGAGACCGTGACCGTGGATCCGGGCGAGGCGCCCCGCGACCTGATGTCGAGACCGGAGCCGTCCGCGGCGGCGGCGACCGGAATCTGCAGGGCCAGGGCACCGACCACCAAGCCGATACCGATGCCAATACGTGTGTTGCCCAAAGCAATCCTCCTGTGAAAGAGCGTCCGGCCGGCCTGTACGGCGTCTCGTTGTACGTCACTGACGAGGCAACCGACGCTCCGTCACCTCCGCAACATGACGGATGGCACCTGCGTCGCCCGGGCAGCGGTACCGATCACCCGCACGCGATCATTTGTGCAGGTCGCGGAAGTCGCCGCCGCCCCGGCGGAGAGATCGTCAAGGGTCGGCGAACAGGCTAACGAAGTCCCACCGACGGCCCGGGCCGCATGCCGGGCGGTGACCGGCGGGGCCATGCCGAGCAGGTCCCGCGGCGTCGGCCGGATCAGGAGCGTCACAGACTGAGCGCGTCCTCCGCGTTGTCCGCCCGGCCGCATCCAGCAACTCACCACAACCGTGCTGACCCCGCACAGACGAAAAGCCCGGCAGGGACGAAGGCTTCCAGGCCGCCCGCCCCACCGGAGTCACGAGCAGCACTCAGGAGGAAGCACCACCATGAACGGGACCAACCGCCCCGCCGCGCAGGGACCCAGCCGCTTCGGGCACATCTGCGCATGGATCCGCCGCCGTCGCAGCGCCCTGATCTCCAGCGCCCTGCGCGGCGCCGCCTACGGCAGCGGAGCCGGCGCCGTAGGCCTGATCTTCTGGTGGCTGCGCCAGCCGGTCTGAGCTCCCCACCAGCCGGGGCTGCAGGTGGTCGGGCGCTGGTGGGGGCTCGCAGCAGTTCGGGGCTCACCGGCCTGCGCGCACCGGGCCTGGGTGGGCGGGCCTGCGGGCCTCAGGTGGCAGTGGGCCAGGTCTGCAGCAGAGCGGCGATCTTCCCGGCGGTGCAGGCCGGATCGAGATGGGCCTGGCTGGCCGTCCGCACCGGCATCGCCGCCTCCACCGCCCACCGCGTCCTGCACCGGCACAGCCTGCCTGCCCTGGCCGCCGTCGACCGGGCCACCGGCGAGCCCGTCCGCCGCTACGAACGCGCACGCCCAGGCGAACTCGCACATGACGTCAAGAAGCTCAGGCGCATCCCCGACGGCGGTGGCCACAGGGTCCTCGGCCGCGCGGCCAGCAGCCCGAACAAGGATCGCCGCAATGGAGCCGGATACGCCTTCCTCCACACCGTTCTGGACGACCGCTCCCGCCTCGCCTGCACCGAAGACCTGCCCGACGAGACCGCCGTCACCTGCGCCGGCTTCCTCTGCCGTGTAATTACCTGGTTCTCCGCACACGGCGTGACCGTCGAGCGGGTGCTGACCGACAACGTCTGGGCCCACACCAAGAACACCTGGCGTGACACCTGCCGCAACCTGGGCATCAGCCCCCGCTGGACCCGGCCCTGGCGGCCCCAGACCAACGGCAAGGCCGAACGCTTCCACCGCACCCTGCTCGACGAATAGGCCTACCACCGGCCCTAGACCTCATACGCCGAACGACAGGCAGCGTTTCCTGACTGGCTGGACTGGTACAACCACCACCGACCCCACACCGGAATCAGCCGCCCGCACCCCAACCAGCCGCGTCACGAACCTGTCTGGACAGCACACCTAGGCCGTTTCTGATGGCTCTTGGTGGGCTGGGTGGATCTCGTGGTGGGCCGGGCAGGATGCCCGTATGGTGCGGCGACACGAACTCACGGACG
>NZ_JBEZOK010000032.1:0-20331 GCF_040706515.1 Streptomyces sp. NPDC047880
CGCTTCGCTCCTTGCGCGAAGCCCCGGGGGGCTCCTCCGGACGCCCGCCCCCCGGGGACCGGGGGGCGGGCTGAACTCCGTTGTGGCTGAGGCGACGCGAGCGCGCCGTCGTCGGCCGCCGGCACCGCCGTGGTGACGGCCAGGGGCTGAGGTTCGAGACGGGGGAGCGGAGCAGCTGCACGTCGAGGAGAAGGTGACCGGCCCACCGGGGCGGGGGAGCGGCGTCCTGGGCGGTTTACGTGGCGGGCCGTCCGCCGTCTGCGGGTCCGTCGTGGTGCTGAGAAGCGGCTGGCAAGGAGGGGGGTCGGCCCGGCCCGGAGGGTACGCGCGGCACCGCGAAGAATCCGAGAAAAACCCTGGTCAGACCCCCTTTTCGGCTTCCGTTTCCGGCTCAATACTGGTAATGTTGTCCTTGTTGGAAGGGGATGGCACCCCGACCGACACCACCACTCGAAACCCCGCACCACGGAGGCAGAGGACATGACCACCGCGACGCGCGCCCCCCAGACGTTCACCTGCACCTGCGAGCTCCGCCCGGAGCCTCACCAGCTGCCGGTGCAGCGCATCGTCGTCACGCCCGCCGCCGTCGTCGACCCGGACGGCATCCGCGACGCCCTGATGAACGTCTGGTACGACGCCACGCTGTTCTTCGGCCCGGACGTCGTGATGGTCGTCGCGTACGAGGAGGGCGAGGAGACCGGCGCGGCGGAAGTTGCCCGCGAGTGGGCGGCCGCCCAGGGGTTCGCCGCCGAGCCGTACGACGGCGAGTTCGTCGCCGTGCGCATCGCCCCCGAGGGAGCGCCCCGGATTCCCGGCGAGGACCGGCCGATCTACCGCTACGCCGCATAGGCGGACCGGAGGGGAGGCGGAAAACCCCAGGTGAGACCCGGTTTTCCGCTTCCGTTTCCGGCTCAACTCTGGTAATGTTGTCCTTGTTGGGAGGGGGTGGCACCCCGACCAACACACCTCGAAACCCGCACCACCGGAGGAACACCGTGGCCCGTACTGACCACCACCGCCGCTACCGCACCGCCCGCGCGGGCAACCCCGCCCGCCTGCTGGGCATGGACGACCGCGCCGCCGCCCGGAAGGGCATCCTCGCCACGGCCGCGCGGGACGAGGACGGCCACCCGCAGCTCACCGCCCGCGCCGTCGCCCGGGGGCAGGCACAGGACACCCCCGGCAAGCGCAAGGCGTACCAGAAGGCCGCGCACCGCCGCGACCGGGCCGCCGTCCGCGCGGCCCTGGCCACGGCCCCGTTCCGCCGCGACCCCGCCAGCCGCCAGGCCCTCCGCCTGGAGCGCGCCCTTACCCCCGTCACCCGCCGCCGCGTGGACTGGGACATCAGCTGACCTGTCCCCCCCCGCCGGGGCGGCGGATGGCACCGCCGCCCCGGCCCCCTCGAAACCCCACCAGCGAGAGAGGCCCCGAGCATGACCACCAGCACCGTTCCCACGTTCGCCGTTTACGGCCGCATCGTCGACACCACGCCGCTCTACCACGTGGTGTGCGACCACTGCCCGCAGTGGCTGGGCCCCGTCACCGACGACTTTGAACAGCACGTGTGGGACGTCCGGCAGCACGCGGCGCAGCACCCCGCGCCGTCGGCAGGCGCCCGCTGGATTCCCGGCAGCACCGCGCCCCGCCGCGCCACGCGCGGTGAGGAGGTCGGGCGGGTGCCGGTCTACCGCGTGATCTGCGACGAGTGCCCCCGGTACATGGGCCGGGGTGGCACCGACCGCGAAAAGCTCGCCCAGTACATCGCGCTGCACGTCGCCGTGCACGAGGGGCACTACCGGGTGGTCACGGAAGGGACCATCGAGGCAGTGCGCGCCCATCAGGCAGCCGTCGAGGCCGACCCCGGGCACTGGACTCACTTCTGACCGGCGACCGGGGCGGCGACGGTCCGCCGCCCCGGCCCGCCGGTCGGGGCGGGACGCGACGGCCCGCAGTGGCTCCGACGCCGGCCGCGCCGGTCGCCCGCCCTCCCGGAAGCGGGGCGCCGACCGGCAGCCGGCCCCGCACCCAGTGCGCCCGCATCGGGGGGGCGCGTGGGGGTGGCGGCCCGGCCCGGAAAGCCCCTGGTAGAACCCGCTTCCCACTTCCGTTTCCGGCCTCATGCTGGTAATGTTGTCTTTGTTGGGAGGGGGTGGCACCCCGACCGACACCGCCACTCGAAACCCACACCGAACCCACGGAGGAACCGTGACCACCCAGACCGACCCGCAGGTCATCGCCGTCACGCTTGAGGACGAGGACGGTACCTACACCCTCACCGGGACCGTCATCGAGCTGAAGCGGCACCAGGAGCCCGGACTCTTCGGCATGGAGCTGATCGGCCTGTACGCCCAGCTCAAGATCGCCGTCGAGGGCGAGGAGGCCGAGACGCAGTTCCTCTCTCGCCTGGTCGACGAAACCCACTGGATCATCGACAGCCGATTCAAGGCCAACGGCTTCCCCGTCTGGTCCCACGGCTTCGGCGCGCGATACCTGCGCTGCCACACCATCAACGCCGAGCTGAGCGACGGGCTGGACAATCTCGCCCGCGAGCGCGGACTGGCCGCCGCCATCGGGCGCGACGTCCCGCTCACCCTCGCCGACGCGTAACCGCGCAGCGACACCCACCCCGGGGCGGCGGATGGCACCGCCGCCCCGGCCCCCTCGAAACCCGGCACCAGGAGGACACATGCAGACCGCCCGCGCGTACGGCAGGGCCCTTGCCGAGCACCACAGCCGCACCCACGCCAGCACCGCCCGCACGGCAACCGGCCGGATCTACTACTACGACCATCTGACCGCCTACGGAGCCCCGTTCTGCACCCCGGTCTACACGGTGGACGCCGTCCTGCCGGTCTGCGACGAGGCCGGATGCAACTGCTCCCGCGCCGCCGCGCTCCAGGCCGTGGCCAACCGTCAGCGCCCGTGGCAGGCCCGGCCCGACGCCGACCGCATCACCCACGAGCGCACCCACGTCAACGTCATCTTCGAGGGCCCGAACGGCCCGCCGAGCGAGCACCGGAACTGACCGCCGCGTCGCGCGGCCGCGCCGACAGGCCCCGGGCCCCGGCGCGGCCGCGCGCCACGGCGGTCAGCGAGGCCGCAGCCGACGGCACACCCGTCGGTGGCCGGCACCGCACGCCGCCGGATTCCCGGACCGCCACCCCGGCGGTCCGCACGACACGAGAAGAGAGCCATGACCGAACTGATCACCCTGCCCCTCACCGGCCTTGAAGTCCCGCACACCCGCTACCACTTGGACGACTTCGAGCAGATGACCACGCGCAACGGCATCGCATTCCGGGCGACCGTCAACGAAGGCGACTACTGCCTCGGGGTCATCGAGAACGGCGGCAACGGCGGCGGCACCTGGTTCTTCCAGCACACCGCCAAGGACCGGCAGGCGATGGAGGAATTCACCGACGCCTGCCGCCTGAACGGGCGGCCCATCAGCGCCGAGCGGGTCTACGAACTCCTCGTCGACCAGCACGACCTGGCCCAGGAGGCCGCGCGGTGCAAGCGGCAGCGCACCAGCCTGCTGCGCGGACTCGACGGAGGGGAGTGGCACGGGTTGACCGTCGTCGCCAAGGTCCCGTCCGTCTGGCTCGCCCGGGGCGACTACCCGTACATGGGCCACCTCGCCCGCGACCTCGCCCAGCACCGGCCCGCACCCGAGGTCTGGCAGGTCTGGGACGGCGAGCAGTGGAAGAACCTCACGCTCCCCGCCGCCACCGGAGACGCCGCGTGAGCGCCCCGGCGGAGCGGCCGCGCGGGTGGGTCGGCCGCGAGTCGTACGCCTACACCAGCCAGCGCGGCGCGTGCGGCGCCGCGGGCGGCACCGCCGTCAGGCTGCTGACGATCACCTACGCCGAGCGTCGCACCCAGCGGCTGCGCCTGTGCAACCTGCACGCCGAGGGCGTGCACAAGGACCTCGCGGACCCCCTGTTCGCCCACCTCCAGTGCACCGGAGTGACCGAGACCCCGATCTGCACGACCTCGGACTGAGTACGGACACCGACGGGCCAGGCGGGAAAACGCCAGCTCAAAGGCACCTTCACACTTGGAGACCAGGGGGAAAAGTGGTAATGTTGTCCTTGTTGGGAGGGGGTGGCACCCCGACCAGCACCACCACTCGAAACCCGACCCGGAAGGCGGCCCGATGGCTGCGTACGTAGACCTCGAAGACCCCTGCACCGAATGCGGGGCGGACGAGGGGGAGCCCTGCGACCCCGAGTGCGAGAACTACGACGAGGAGCTTCACGGCGGATACACCCGCGAGATCGAAGCCCCCTCGCCGTTCGAGGAGCCCGTCCCGCCCGGCTGGTAGAACCCAGCCCCCCGGGGGGGCGGCGGATGGCACCGCCGCCCCCCGGACTCACTCGAAACCCGCGTCCCAGACGAGAGGAACACCATCTTGACCACGACCGACGCCACCACGGCAGCCGAGCGCTACGAGATCGGCGACCGCGCCGCAAACGGCCGCTACCCCGTCGCCGTCGACGGGAAGCCGACCGGCCACATCTACCGATGGCACGGCGGTTGGTACGCCGTCGCCCCGGGCCAGCCGGAGGAGACCCGACACGACGACCGGCACGCCGCCGCCGCGCACCTGGTCGACCTGGTCGACTCCGGCACCGTCGAGCCGGGAGCCGCACCGGCCGCGCCCCCGGCCGCCGAGGCGGGCATCGTCCCGTGGCTCTCCCCGAAGCTGAAGCCCACCCGGCGCAACATCATCAGCGCCGCCATCGCGTTCGGACGCCTCGCCGAACTGGCCTGGAAGCCGGAGGACGAGGACGGCAACCCCACCGGATACCCGGGGTCCGACAACCCGTGGGACCTCACCTGTGAACTAGACGGCAAGACGGTCGTCCGCTGGTGGAGCCACCTGCGGGGGCGCAACGGCGACAACACCCCGCGGCCCGAGTACCGGCACGAGGGCTGTATCCCCTTCGAGGAGCAGGCCGGGAAGGTCGCCGCGCTCGTCGGGGAGCCCGTCACCGCCTGCCCCTGCCAGCAGGTCACCCACCCGACCACCGCCGACGCCGCCGACGACCTGCTCAAGCGGGCCGAGCGGGCCCGCCGCGCCGACGACGCCGAGGCCCTGCGCCAGCTGCTCACGCAGCTGCTCGGGCCGTGCCCCGCCAGCAGCGCCCGCGGCCAGGCGATGAAGGAGCTCAAGGAGCGCGGCCAGCGCTCCAAGGGCTGACGGCCCGACCAGCCCCGGGGCGGCGGCGAACGCCGCCGCCCCTCCCGTCCCCGAGGAAGGAGCGCGATGCCGCGCGTCACCCGGGCGCACACCGTCGCCCACCACCTGGTCCAAGGCGGCCTGACCGACCTGAAGCTCAGCGAAGCCGCCCAGAAGAGGGACCGCCCCGGCCTCTACCACGAAGACGGGTTCTCCGTCCGCAGCTACCACGCGCCGGACGGCACCCTGCTCACCGTGGCCGGCGCCTACGGCCCGGACTGGTTCATGACCCTCGCCCAGATCCGCCACCGGCTGGAACAGCCGTACATCCGGTACACCGTCACCGACGACGCCCCCGAGCTCCGCGACCATGAGCTGCTGGTCCGCTGGGCCACCCGCGAGGAACTCCGCGCCCGCCAACAGGCCGCCGCGGCGCGCCAGGCGCCGCTCGTCGCCCTGCTCCGCCGCCAGGAGGCCGAGCGGGCCGCCGAGGACGCCGGGCAGTCCACGCTGTTCTGACCGCGCCGACCGGCGCCCGCAGGGCCCCGCCGGCCCCCCTCCCGGGGCGGCGGGGCCCTGCCGCCACCCCGGGAACCGCGCTGAAAACCCCTGCCCAAAGGCGCCCTCACGCTTGAAGATCAGGGCTAAAACTGGTAATGTTTTCCCTGTTGGAAGGGGGTGGCACCCCGACCAACACACCTCGAAACCCGACCGTGGAGGACCACGTCTCAATGACCGCAACACCCGCCAAGGGCACGATCACCATCACCCACACCCGCGCCGACGGCACCCTCGTGGAGGGCAGCACCAAGGGCGACGGCGTGTACGAACTGATCCGCCCCTGCGGCTTCCGCTACTTCCGCTCCCTCGGGATGCTGGGCATCCAGCAGTCCCGCGACAAGGCCGCCAAGCGCTGGAAGATCGACGCCGCCGCCCAGGCCCTGCGCCAGGCCGGATGGACCGTCGAAATCAAGATCGACGAGGACACCCGCCGCACCTTCGCCGAAGCCGAAGAGGAGCGCTACGAGCGGGCCGAGAGCCGCACCGAGCGGTTCGGCACGTACGCCGACAACGCGGCGGGCCGGTCCGAGGCCGCACGGGAGCGCGGCCGCCAGATCGCCGACGGCATCCCCTTCGGCCAGCCCATCCTCGTCGGACACCACAGCGAGGCCCGCGCCCGCCGCGACCAGGAGCGCATCGACAGCGCCCTGCGCACGTACGTCGAGGAGGGCAAGCGCGCCGGGTACTGGGCGGCCCGCGAGAAGGCCGCCGCCGCGTACAAGCAGTTCCGCACCAACCCGGGCCGCACCCTGCGCCGCATCGAGAAGCTGGAGGCCGACGCCCGGCGCGTCGAGAAGTGGCTGGCCGGACAGTCCGCCGGAGGCTACCGCCGCTCCGACACCGACGAGCTCCACCGCAGGAAGGCCGAGATCGCGGAGGAACTCGCCCACTGGCGCGAGGTCATCGCCGAGGCCGAGCGCCGCGGGTTCAAGGTGTGGGGCCCCGACGACTTCCAGAAGGGCGACTTCGTCAACTGCGGCGGCACCTGGTACCAGGTGCAGCGGGTGAACAAGAAGACGCTCACGATCCCGCACATCCACGGTGGCGTGGGCGTCCCCGTCGTACGGAAGGACCCCGCGGACAAGACCCGCCGCGGCTACACCATCCCCTACGACAGCGTGAAGGGGTGGGCCTCCGCCGAGGACATCGCCCGGCTGGAGGCCACCGAGCCGGAGCCCGAGGCCGAGCGCACCGTGTGCCCCCACTGCGTGAGGGTCGCAAACGGACAGAAGCGCTTCAGCGAAGCGCGCGGCATGTGCACCGTGTGTGGCCACGCCAAGCCGCAGAACTTCAAGGCCGGGCCCGCGCCTGCCCCGGAGGCCGACGGCCACCAGGAGCAGGCCGAGCAGGTGCCGCCGGTCGAGGAGCCGGCACCGGCGGCCGAGACGTGCCCCATGTGCCACTCGCCCCAATGGCACCCGGTAGCGCGCCGCTGCGCCAACTGCCACCACGCCCCCGGGGGGCCGACCCCGGCGCCGGCCCCCGCCGCAGGGGAGAGCTGGCAGGAGGGCCTGGCCCTGGTGTTCATCGTCTCGAAGAACACCCGCCGCACCCGCAAGCGCGCCCTGTGGGCGATGACCCGCCGCGAAGCGCAGGCCGTGTGCGGAGACCCCCGCACCTCTGGCCGCTCGTACATGCTCACCTGGACCGAGCGGCCCGGCACCGAAGGCACCGACTGGGAATGGGTCCCGGACAACGGGAGTCTCGACCCGGTCCTTGAGGACCTGGGCATCACCCCGCGCCGCGAGTGGACCACCGCCGCGAAGACCGCGGCCGCCGTCGGGCACTAGCGGTCAGCCGGGGGTCCGGCCGCCGACCCGGCGGCCGGACCCCCGGCACCCCGCGCAGGACCGGACCCCTAACCTCTTGGGAATCAGGCTCTGATCTGGTATTGTTTTCCTTGTTGGGAGGGGGTGGCACCCCGACCGGCACCACCACTCGAAACCCGCACCGAACCCACGGAGGAACCCCGCGTGCACCCCTCGCAGCCCCGTCCCGGCATCGCTCAGTACATCGCCGATGTCGTGATCAACCTGGTGCGCTTCCTCGGCCCCGACCCGGCCGCCATCGTCCACCCCGCGCCCGCCCGGCAGGCCCGCCGGGACTGACCCGACCACCCCGGGGGCGGCGGATGGCACCGCCGCCCCCCGGGCCCGCTCGAAACCCGACCCATCCGAGGAGAACCCGTGTCCCACTTCCCGCTGATCTCCGCCGTGCACGCCGCACTGCGGGCCGTCGCGACCGACACCACCCCCGCCACGCTCGACCAGCTCGACAAGGCCCTGGCGGACCTGCCGCTGACCGAGGTCACCGACGGCGCAGAGCAGTCCGTCCGCCTCGCCCTGGAGATGATCGGCCACGCCCGCGACCACGAGCTGTTCCGCGCCGTGCAGGAGATGCAGGAGCAGGTCACCGCCATGCTCAGCCAGGGGCCCCGCACCCCCGTGCACAGCCACCCCGCCATGCGGGCCGTCGTCCAGGCGCTCAGCCTCTGCTACGCCGGCGGCAAGGACTGGGACAGCGACAGCGCGTACTACCGGGCATGGGACCGCGCCATGCACGCCGGGACCTACATGGTCCGCGCCGTGTCCGGCTTCCTGTACGCGGAGGCCGAGTTCACCCCGCGGAAGGTGACGCAGCGGGCGGAAGAGTTCTCCGCCGCCGCCCGCCGCGCCATCGCCTACCACGCCCGCGACCTGGCCCGCACCGCACTGGTCATGACCGCGTACGACTACGGCCTGTTCGTCATCGGCACCCGCACCTCCGGCCGCGAGCCCCACACGTGGACCCGCCGCATCGGATCGGACACCTTCCAGTTCGAGGTCACCCCGCCCGACCTGCACCGCGCCGCCCCGGCCGGTCGGCTGATCGTCACCAGCTACAAGACCGGCCAGCGCGTGCACGACCTGGCCCTGTCGACGGACCCGAAGCGCGGCAACGCCGTCGCGGACGCCCTGTTCCTCATCTGACCCAGCACCCCGGCCGGGCGGCGGATGGCACCGCCGCCCGGCCCTCCCGCTCGAAACCCCGCACCAGACGGAAGGACCCCATGACCACCCCGTACACCGTCAACGACGCCAAGCTGAACGACGCGCTCGACGACGCCCACGAGCGCATCCAGCGCGCCGAGGACCGGCTGGCCCGCGTCGCGTGCGCACACGTCGCCGCCGCCGTCCGCGACGTCCTCACCGACCACGAGCCGGCCGCGCCGTTCGACGCCACGCACCTCCGCCTGACCGGACGTCTCGGCACCGACGTGCTGAGCACCGACGGCACGTACTGGACCGCCACCGGCGAGGAGCGGCGCATCCCCGTCGGCGAACTGTTCGACGGTCTGCTCGGGTGGGTCAACCAGCTCAACTACGGCAACCGCCACATCTGGCGGCCCCTGTGCGAGACCGAGGGCACCGTCGTTGGCGCCATCGGGGCACCGGTCGGCTACCGGCTCGACCTGGCCCAGGCCGCGCAGCTCCCCGACGAGGTCCACACCTCCGCCCGGGTGCGCGAGATCCGCGACCGCCTGGCCGCCGCGACCTACCGGCCGTGGAGCGTCGAAGAGTTCACCTGGAACCGCAACGGCGCCACCGTCGACAAGGACGACCCGGACGCCGTGCACACCGACTTCGTGGTCAGCGACTCCTCCGGGGCCAAGGTCGCCGAGGTCTCGGTCAGCTACGACGGCCCCGAGGACACCGACACGCCCGCCGAGGACGTCGCCGAGACCCGCGCCAACGCCGAGCTCATCACCCGGGCGCCGGAGGACCTGCTCTACCTCCTGGCCTACCTCGACCACCTCGCCGGTGCCGCGGACGCCGAGGAGCTCCACCTGCGCGGCTACTGCGGACACTGCGGGACCGCGCTCTACACCTCCACCGCGTCCGAGACACCGACCGCCCTGGACGGCTCCAACCAGTGCAAGAGCGGCCGACTCCCCACCGGCCGCACCCTCTCGATCCCGCACGTCCTGCGCACCTGACCCGCCCGGGGGCGGCGGATGGCACCGCCGCCCCCGGCCCCCTCGAACCCGACCACCAGGAGGACCGCCGTGACCGGCATCCGCTACTCGCCCGACAGCGTCCTGGTCCCGACCACCCCCGGCGCCCTGCTGGAGTGGGCCGCGATCCACATCACCCGCGTCGGCATCTACCAGAGCCGCTACAGCCTCTTCAGCGGCCCCGGCCGCCTCGCCCACCGCCGGTGCTCCGTCGGCGGAGCGCTCGACGTCGCCGCCGGCCGCGACCGCATGGCCGCCGACCGCCCGTACGACCTGGAGGCGATCAGCGCCGCCCTCGACGACGCGTACCGCATCCTCGCCGAACACCTCGAAGGCGGCCCCGTTCCCATCCCGCCCGGCTGCGATCCGACGGCGCACCACAAAACGGTCGTCCACCTGTGGACCCTCGCGCCCGGCCGCACCGCCCAGCAGGCGGCCGCCGCACTCCGCGCGGCCGCCGCGGCCGCCGAGGCCGCCGACCGACTGTTCTGACCTCCGGAGCTCCGGGCGCAACCGCCCGAAGCCACACCTCCCGGGGGGCGGCGGATGGCACCGCCGCCCCCGGCCCCGCTCGAAACCCGACCGACCAGGAAGAGACCCGTGCACACCAGCACCCCGCCCCCCGACGAGGAGGAGACCGGCACCGCTGCCCAGGACCTCCCCGCCCCGCCGCCCGCAGTCGCCCGCCCCGTCGTGGTGATCCCGTGCAGCGCCACCAAGAGGCCGGTCCCAGACGGCCGGAAGATCCCCGCCGAGGAGCTGTATCAGGGCCTGTACTTCACCAAGTGCCTCACGGCCGCCCGCGCCATCCCTGGCGGAAGGGTCCTGATCCTCAGTGGCCGGTTCGGGCTGATCGCCCCGCACACCCGCATCACCACGTACGAGCAGCGGCTGAACCCGCGCGACGTCGACCACGCCAAGCACCGCGCCCAGGTCGACGCCATGGGCCGGGCCGTACGCCACGCGCCCGAGGTGATCGCACTCGCCGGCAAGGACTACGCCGACGCGGTCGCCGCCGTCTGGCCGCACGCGGTGCGGCCCCTCGCGGGCGCCGGCATCGGCGTCCAGCTCCAGCGGCTGACCCGCATCGCCGAAGCCGCCGACCCCCGGGCCGCCGCCCTGGCCTACGCCACCGCGGCGGCCGCCCGCTGACACGGCGGCCGCGCCGACCGGCCACGGTCGGACCGCTGGCCGCGCCCACCGTCGCCCGGCACGCCGCCGGGCGACGGCCGCCCCGTCTCCGCGCCGCCCGGCGCGCACGCATCGCTCACCCGCGGCCCCGTGCCGCCCCACCGAAAGGAGACCTTCCCTGTCCACCCCCGTGTTCCTGCCGCTCGAAGTCGTCAAGCCTCAGCCGTTCGGCGGCCGCGCCATGGACGAGGCCATTCAGGAGCTGCTCGCCGAGATCCGCGAGCTCTACCTGGCCGACGGCATCCCTTGGGTCGTCGGCTATTCCGGCGGCAAGGACTCCACCATCACGGCTCAGCTGGTGTGGATGGCCCTGGCCGGCCTGCCGATCGAGCAGCGCACCAAGCCGGTGCACGTCATCTCCACGGACACCCTGGTCGAGAATCCCGTGGTCGCCGCGTGGGCGAACCGGTCCCTGGAGGCCATGCGCACCGCGGCGGCCGCCCAGCAGTTGCCCATCGAGGCCCACCGCCTCACCCCGGCACTCGAAGACACCTTCTGGGTCAACCTCATCGGGCGCGGCTACGCCGCACCTCGGCCCAAGTTCAGGTGGTGCACCGAGCGGCTCAAGATCCGGCCCTCGAACAAGTTCATCCTGGACGTGGCCAACAAGTACGGACAGGTGATCCTCGTCCTCGGCATCCGCAAGGCGGAGTCCACCACCCGGCGCCGGACGATGGAACGGCACGAGAAGGGCCGCGTCCGCGACCGGCTCAGCCCGCACGGCAGCCTGCCCGGATCACTCGTCTACTCGCCGGTCGAGGCGTGGACCACCGACGAGGTATGGATGGCCCTGATGCAGTACCCCAACCCCTGGGGCCACTCCAACAAGGACCTGCTGGCGATGTACCGCGGTGCCTCCGAGGACAGCGAGTGCCCCCTGGTCGTCGACACCTCCACCCCCAGCTGCGGCGACAGCCGAATGGGCTGCTGGACCTGCACGATGGTCGAGCAGGACAAGAGCCTGAAGGCGATGGTCACCAACGACGAGGAACTGGACTGGATGCGGCCCCTGCTGGCCCTGCGCGACGCCCTCGACATCGAGGACGACCGCCATCTGCGGGACTTCCGCCGCATGAACGGCACCCTCATGATCCACCGGGACCGTCTGGTCCACGGCCCCTACACCCAGGCCGCCCGCGAGGACTGGCTGCGCCGCCTGCTGGAGGCACAGACGAAGATCCGGGCTCGCGGCCCGGAGTACGTCCGCGACATCACCCTGATCACGCTCGACGAGCTGCACCTGATCCGCCGGATCTGGGTGTTCAAGAAGCACGAGGTCGAGGACAACCTCCCCACCATCTACGAGGAGGCCACGGGCGAGGCGTTCCCCGGCCGCCCCCTGGACGAGACGATCGCCTTCAATGCGGCCCAGGCGATGATCGACACCTTGCGCGAGGTCTGCGGCGACGACGAGGAGGAGTTCCTCCGCGTCCGGGCCCTGCTGGAGGTCGAGCGGATCTACAACTCCTCCACCCGCCGCGCCGGCCTGTACGACGCCCTGGAGAAGGTCCTCATGAAGCACGGCTTTGAGGACGAGGAGGACGCTCTCGCCTTCGCCCGCTTCCGCCGCGGCGAGCCCGCGAAGGAGCAGGGGGCGCTGTTCTGACCACCCGGCG
Organism: Streptomyces sp. NPDC047880; assembly: GCF_040706515.1. Classification (NCBI taxonomy): domain Bacteria; kingdom Bacillati; phylum Actinomycetota; class Actinomycetes; order Kitasatosporales; family Streptomycetaceae; genus Streptomyces; species Streptomyces sp. NPDC047880. The sequence continues at coordinate 12,545 of NZ_JBEZOK010000032.1, forward strand.
CGGCCGCCGCCAGCACCTCGGCGGCGGCCGCGCCGGCACCGATCCCGGCCCCGCACTTCCCACGCCCGGTCCAAGTGCGGTATTTTTTTCAATGTTGGCTAGGGTGGCACCTGGCCGGCACCACCTGCTGCACCACTCGAAACCCCTACCAAGGAGCACCACCCCCATGATCCCCAATGGCGTCACCCCTGCCGACGACCAGATCGCCGCCGACATCTTCGGCGTCAGCGTCGGCTACTGGCAGGACACCAAGCACTGGCAGAAGATCCGCGGTCTGAAGCTGCTCAACCGCACGGGCAGCCGCCGGCGGCTCTACTCCAAGGAGCAGCTGCTCGCCGCGCGAGCGGAGGAGGAGCGCGCCAAGGCGGTCAACGAACAGCCAAGGTACGACCTTCCCCCGGTGCCGGCCGACGAGCACCCCGACGACCTGCTCGACCTGGAGGAGGCGCTCTACGCCCTGCCGGAGGAGCGGCGCGTCGCGCTGAGCACCTGGAAGACGTACAAGTACGGCGACAAGACCCGTCTGCCGGCGCCGGACTTCAACCTCGGCGGCCAGGAGGTGGACGGCGAGATCGTCGGCGGTGAGGACTTCTGGCGCCGGCAGACCATCCTCGACTGGGACGCCAACCGTCCCGGCCGAGGGAGCCAGCCCGGCCGCGGCCGGAAGCCCGGCAGCAAGAACAGGGCCCCGCGGCAGCCAACCCCGCAGGCCGAGGAGCGCCGGCAGCGCGCCCGGGTCCTTCTCGACGAGCAGCCGACCGCCGTCACGGCGAAGGTGCTCGCCGAGGACCTCGGGGTCCACCCGGTGCACGCGGAGCGGCTGCTTCGCGCGGCCCGGCTGGAAAAGGTCAGCGACCTCCTGAAGGAGCGAGAGGACCTGACCGTCGAGGAGGTCCAGCGCGAGACCGGCCTGACCGTCGTAGCGCACGCCCGCAAGCTGCTCGACGAGGCCCGCGCGACCACCGCCGCGTAGTGCCCCCCGCTCGTCGGGTCCTGGCAGGATGACCTTCGCCAGAACCGGACGAGTGGGGGAGCGCGAAGGTGGCCAGGGGCGGCATCGAGCGAGCACTGGAGTACGTCGCCGAGCGCAGCGTGCTGGTGCCGCACGGATGCCGATACTGGGTCAGAAGCCTGACGACGGACGGCTACGCGAAGGCCGTCGTGACCGAGGCCGGCCGCGAACGCACGGTGCGGGTGCACCGGTGGCTGATGGAGCTGCTGCACGGCCCGCTCCCACCGCGCACGATCACCGCGCACAGCTGCAACGAGTCCCTGTGCGTCGAGCTCGACCACCTGTCGAACGCCACCCAACGCACGAACATGCGGCAGATGGCGGACCAGGGCCGCGCGGCCGGCCGAGCGCACCTCGGCTACGCCGACACCCGCGGCTCCCTGGGCCGCGCGCAGGCCATCCAGGCGGCACTCCGCGACGGGCTGGACCTGGACGCGCTCGCCGCCGCGATGCTCGCGGGCGAGGCACGCCCGCTCGTCCGCCAGGCCCTGGCGAACGGATACGACGCGGAGGCGTACCTGGCCGCCGTGCGCGCGTCCGATCCGAGCTCCGCGCTCGTACCGCTCTTTCCGACGGAGGCGGCCGAGGAGGCCCCCGCCGCACCGGAGGACGGACAGATGTCGTTGTTCTGAGGGCGCCGACGTCGAAGGCCCCGCCCGGGGATGGGTGACCATCCCCGGGCGGGGCCTTCGACGTTGAACGAGGACCTCAGCCAGCCGATCCTGGCGGAAGGGTTGCCCCCTCGGCGTTCTCCGGCGACCCGTCCTGAGCCGGGAGCGACACCGGCCCGCCGGGCGGAGGGAAGTTGTACGCGGCGGCCGCCGGCTGCGGAGCAGCCGCAGCATCCGGCGTCGACGCCTCCGACTCGCTGCCGACCGGCTCCCCAGCTGCTTCCGACGGCGCCGCACCGGCGGGCTCATCGGCGCCCTGCTCGGCGAGGGCAGCCACCGCCTGGTCGAAGTTGCGCTTCGCCGTACGGACCTGACCCACCGAGATGCCGAGACGCTCCGCCACCTGCTGGGCGGGAATCTCGGTGTCCAGCATCTCGACCACGAGCGCGTCGAACCTCTGACGCTTCTCCACCAGCTGCGCGTTGCGCTCCTCGCGGAGCTTGGCCACGCGCCGCTCGGTCTCCTCGTCGAAGTCGTCGATCTCCTCTTGCAGCAAGATCGCCTCTCCCGCGATGCGGAGACGCTCCTCCTCCTGCTTGACGAACCGGGCCGCCTTCTCCCGCGCCGCCTCCCGGGCCTGCACCGCCCGGGAGCCCCGCCGCTGCTTCTGCGTCATGCGCTGCTGCACCTCCGTGTCGTGGGACTGCCGGGGCACATTCTGCCGCCCAGCGGACCGCGGTCGGACGCCGCCCACGCGGCGCCACCGCACATGACGGCACGGCTGGCCGCCTCCCGGCGGTGCACCGCCAGCCGCATCGGCACGATCGGTCCGTCCGCGCTGGGCCGCCCGACGCGGTGCGCGTCAGCCGCACCGCGGCACCGCCGTTCGCGCGCTGCCCCTCGCTCTGCCCCGGCGCGGGGGTGGCCGCACCGCCACGGCATGTGCCGCGGGTGCGGGGTGCGCGGGCGGGGTGCGCCGCCGGCCGCATCGGCACGATCCGTTCGTCCGCGCCGGGCCGCCCGACGCGGTGCACGTCAGCCGCACCGCGGCACCGCACGTGACATGCGGGCGCCGGAGTGCGGCACCCGCCCCGAGGGGCCGGGTTGCGAGGGGGCGCTCTCGCGCCGCCCCCTCGCGCTCCCCCGGCGCGGGGGCGGCCGCACCGCCACGGCATGTGCCGCGGGTGCGGGGCGCGCGGGCGGGGTGCACCGCCGACCGCATCGGCACCGCACGTGGAGTCCTGGCGGAAGGGTGCACCGCAGGTGCACGGCCGCCGCACGGCCACGGCCGGTGCCGTGGCCGTGCGGTGCACCGACCGACCGCACGCGACCGCCCGGCGGCAGTGCACGTGCGACGCACCGCCGCGATCCTCAGCACGGGTGACGCGCTGCGGACCGTGACGCCACGTCGTCCCGGCTCACCATGTGACGCGTCCACAGGTGACGTCGCAGGTGCGCCTTTCCACAGCCATGTCCGGAGGACCTGGCTATGGAAAGCCGCCAGACTATGTCTGTGACCGTCCTGCTCTCTCAGCCCGTTGCCGTCCAACCATCATCGTGATCGTCGCAAGCTCCTCCACGATTCGGTTGTACGCGCAACGCGCTTCAAGATCATTACGGTCACAGCTCAGGCATTATGAATGTACCAGGGTTTGTATCACGCCCAAAGTGGGGCGGCTAAAGGTAAGATCCAGCGCATGATGACCGTCCACCTCCTCAGCGCAGGGGACGGGTATACGTACTACGTACGCGAGACTGCCAGCGCCGACCAGGCCCGGGAACGCGGCCAGGAACTGGGCGACTACTACACCGCTAGCGGCAACCCACCCGGCGTCTGGATGGGTTCGGGCATCGAGCTTCTCGGTGTGTCAGGCATCGTCAGCGAAGCTCAGATGAAGGCGCTTTACGGCGAGGGCCTGCACCCGGATGCGGAACGCATCATCGCCGAGCGCATCGCCGCCGGGGACAGCACCAAGCGGGCGATGCGGGCCGCTCGACTGGGCCGCAAGTACATGCAGTTCGTGCAGAAGGACACGCCGTTCGGGCGGATGCTGCACGAGGAGATCGAGCGCTTCGTGCGGATGGAGAAGCGCGAGCCGAACGCGACGGAGCGGGCTGAGATCCGGGGCCGCGTCGGTGCCGTGCAGTTCCGCACCGAACACGGTCGCAGCCCCGAGTCCAAGGAGGAGCTGGGCCGCTTCATCAAGGAGCAGGAGAGCGGCAAGCAGCGCAATGCAGTCGCCGGATTCGACTTGGTGTTCCGTGCCCCGAAGTCGGTATCCGTGCTGTGGGCACTGGGCGATGAGAACGTGCGCAGAGCCGTCGAGAAGGCTCACGTGCAGGCGATCGAGGAGACCGTGCAGTGGCTGGAGAAGAAGGCCACGATGACCCGCACCGGAGTCAACGGCATCGCCCAGGAGGACGTTGCCGGCGGCCTGATCGCCACCCGCTTCCGGCACTACGACAGCCGCACCGGCGACCCCCTTCTGCACGACCACGTCGTGGTGTCGAACAAGGTGCAGGGCCGTGACGGCAAGTGGCGGACACTGGACAGCAGGCTCCTCTTCGCGCAGAACGTGCCCGCCAGCGAGCACTACAACCTGCGAGTCATGGAGATCGTCTGTGAAGACCTCGGGCTGCGTGCAGAGGCCCGAGAAGTCACCCCGGGCAAGCGCCCGGTCATGGAGATCGCCGGGGTCGGAACGGACCTCATCGAGGCCAACTCAAGCCGCTCGCAGAGCATCAAGGAGCGCACCGCCGAGCTGGTGACGGAGTACCGGGAACGGCACGGCTACGACCCGTCGAGTAAGACCCTCACGGCGTTGATGCAGCAGGCAACGCTGGAGACGCGACCCGACAAGAAGGAGGCCCGGCCGCTCGCCGAACTGCGCCAGGTATGGCGGGAGGCGGCCGTCGAAGCCTTCGGTTCCGACCGCGTGGACAACCTCCTCCGCGCTGCCCGGGTGGCGGCGCAGAGCACTCATCCAGACCCTGCGGCCGTGCCGCACCTGGACGTCCACAAGGCCGCCCGAGAGGTCATTGAGACGGTCTCGGAGCACCGCAGTGTGTGGGGCCGGCGGCAGGTCTTCGCCGAGGCCCAGCGGTGGGTCATGGCGGCCACACTCGGCGCCGCACCGAGCGGTGACCTGGCCGAGCAGATCACCGATCGTGCGCTCGCGGCCGAGGTAATCGGCATCACTCCGCCGGACCTCAACCCCTACTTCCCGGGGGTCGCCCGAGCGGACGGAACGAGCATCTACCGCCGCCGGGAGACCGAGCTCTACACCTCCGTCGGCGTCCTCGCAGCCGAGGACCGGATCGTCTCCGCCGCGCGCACCCAGGTGATTCCGGCGGTTTCCCCGGAGGTCTACCAGGCCGTCGAAGACGCATACCAGCAGGCCAATCCGACCCGTCGTCTGGACGCGGGCCAGCGCGAGCTCGCCCGCACCTTCGCGTGCAGCGAGAAGCTCGTAGCGGCGGGCATCGGCCCGGCCGGTGCGGGCAAGACGACCGCCATGCGGGTAGCCGCCGACGCCGTCCGCGCAAGCGGCGGCCGCGTCATCGGTCTGGGCCCCTCCGCCCGCGCCGCCACCGAGCTTTCCGCCGGCCTGGAGGCCCCGGCCTTCTCGCTGCATGACTGGCTCGGAGCCCGCGAACGGCTGCACCAGGGCAAGCGCGTGGCCCCCGAGTACCAGCTGTCCGCCGGCGATGTCATCGTGATCGACGAGGCGGGCATGGCGGGGAGCAAGCGCATCGCCGCCGTCGTGGCGGAGGCCCAGGAGGCCGGTGCACTGGTCCGTCTGATCGGTGACCCCTTCCAGCTCGCCGCCGTGGAATCCGGCGGCGCCCTGCGGCTGCTCGCCAACACCGTCGACGTCGTCGAGCTGGAGAACCTGCACCGGTTCCGCGCACCCGGAGAAGCAGCCGCTACCCTCGCCCTGCGCAGCGGCGAACCCGAGGATGCGTGGACCTGGTACCTGAACAACAACCGCGTCGTCGCCGGTACGCGCGAGCAGATGCTGCACGCCATCTTCACTGACTGGCAGGCCGACATCGAGCAGGGCCACACGGCACTGATGATGGCGGACGACAACGCCAGCGTCACCGAGCTCAACACCCTCGCGCAGGCATACCGGATGGCCCGCGGACAGCTCGATGCCACCCAGAGCGTCGACCTCGGCGACGGCCTCCAGGCCCACCGCGGCGACCTCATCGTCACCCGCAAGAACGACCGCCGGAACGCGGTCATGGGCGGCCGCGACTTCGTCAAGAACGGCGACCAGTGGGCGATCGAGGCCGTCCGGGACAACGGCGACCTGGTCGTACGGCACACCGACCACGGCGGCCGCACCGTGCTGAAGGCCGAGTACGTCGGGACCTTCGTCGAACTCGGCTACGCAGCCACCGGCCACCGGGGCCAGGGCGCCACCGTGGACACCGGAAGCGGTTTGGTCACCCGCCGCACCAGCCGCGAGTCCGCCTACGTGCAGGTGACCCGAGGCCGCCTGAAGAACCGCATCTACGTCGTCCTTGACGAAGGCCAGACGATGCGGGACGTGCTCGACACGATCGCCTCCACCCAGAGGGCATCGGTCTCCGCAACCGAGGCCATCCGGGCCGAGCAAGACCGGGTGTACGGCATCCCCCAGCTGGCTTCCGAGTACAACGACGTGCACGCCCGTGCTCTGTCGCTGCGCTACCAGAACATGGCCCGTTCCGTCCTGGGGTCGAGCGCCGAGGCCATCATCGCCGAGGAGGCATGGCCCGCGGTCGAGCGTGCCCTGCGTGACGCCGAGCGCGCCGGCTTCGCCCCCGAGCGCATCCTCTTCAGCGCTTTCCACGAACGGGACTTCACCGACGCCGAGGACAACGCCGCGGTGTTGAGCTGGCGGATCGACAACCACGTCGACGACGCCCGCAGCGTTCTCCAGCGCCTGGAAGAACAGGGCACGACCCGGCCCCTGATCGACCTGACGGATGACCAGCTTGGCCGTCTGTCCCAGCGAGCCGAGGAGCGGCGCAAGCAGGCCCTAGACGCGCTGCACCGGGCCGACGCCCGGGTGGCCAGCCAGCCCCGGCCGGTGGTCGTGGACGGTCTCCCCGTGCCGGCCTGGCCGGGGCGGGAGTACGGAGACCTCACCCGGCTCCAGCTCTCGCAGGCCATCGCGGAGGCCCGCCGCGACGCCCGCCTCGCCAGCCTCTCCGTCGTGCAGGCCCGCCGCGACGGTCGGAGCGAGGACGCCGAGGCACACCGTGAGGAGGCCCGCGCGGTGGCCGCTCGCCTGCACGGCCTGAAGACCGAGCAGGCCACCCGCAAGGCCATGGACTGGGTCGACCGCGCCCGCGAGGAGTGGCAGCGCGAGCCGGGGGCCGGCCGTGCCCACACCGCGGGCATGGACGGCGAGACGGTCGCCGCGGAGATGCGCACCAACCTCCACGCGCAGGATGAGGCCCGGGTGCGGCTGGCCCGCGCCGAGTTGGTCGACCAGCGGGTGCGGGCCGAGCAGCGGCTTCGCAGGCTCCTGCCCGACACGGCCGAGGCCACCCCGGTCCACACCGGACCGCTGCCCGAGTGGCTGCTGCCGCGCGAGGCGGAGCGTGACCAGTACACCCCCACCCCGTGGGTCGAACACCTGGACGCGCGCCGTCGGATCATCGACGACCGCCTTGCCCAGACCGGGGCCGCTCTGGCGGCCAACCCGCCGGAGTGGGCACGCAGCCTCGGGCCGGTGCCGCCCGAGGGAACCGAGCTGCGCGACACCTGGGAGCGCACGGCCGCACTCGCCGACGCCTGGCGGGCCCGGCGCCACGTGCGGGCGGATGAACCCGGTCTCGGCAACCAGCCGGTGGGGGAGCGGGACGCGGCGGCCTGGCAGGCATTGCACGAGCAGGTTGCCGAGGTCGGGCGCCGGGCACGAGCCACCGAGGCCGCCGCCCGCCGTGGCGAGGCCCTTGGAGCGGTGGCCCGTGAAGAGGTGCACCCGACCGAGGCTGAACGCGAGTTCGCGCCGTCCGGTGAGACCGTCACCGACGTCCTTGTGGATGAGCCGTCCGTGGAGGAGGACATCGAGGCCGTGGTGGAGGAGCCGGAGCCCGAGCTGGTCCGTGACGACGAGCGGGCGCGCGACGAGGACCTGGCCGTCGAGGAGGCCGCGGAGGTCGTG
>NZ_JBEZOK010000032.1:20425-102207 GCF_040706515.1 Streptomyces sp. NPDC047880
CGGACGTCGCCGAGGCCGTGGTGGAGGAGCCGGAGCCCGAGCTGGTCCGTGACGACGAGCGGGCGCGCGACGAGGACCTGGCCGTCGAGGAGGCCGCGGAGGTCGTGGCCGAGGCGGCGGTGGACGCTGCGGTCGACGACGTCGCCGAGGCCGTGGTGGAGGAGCCGGAGCCCGAGCTGGTCCGTGACGACGAGCGGGCGCGCGACGAGGACCTGGCCGTCGAGGAGGCCGCGGTGGACGTGGCCGAGGCGGCGGTGGACGCTGCGGACGGGCAGGAGCAGGAGGCCGATCGGGAGGAGCGCCGGCAGCGCAACGAGCCGGACCGGCGTCCGTACGCTGACGTGCCCGACGCCGAGCTCTCCTCGACACTCGCCTACTACGTTGAAGCGGCCGATGCCGCCCAGGAGCACGCTGCCGCCCAGGAGGCGAAGGCGGAGGAACTGCGGGCCGCTCTGGAGCCGGGCGGTGCGGTCGAGCGGAGCGTGGCCGAGCGCGCGGCCCGGGTCGAGGCCATCCGGGAGCTGCGGGCGACGGCCGTGGAGCTGCCCGCCATGGAGGCCGCCGACATCCGGAGGCGGGAGGAGGCTCTGGGGATCGAGGCGCGTCTGGCCGAGACCACGCGCTTCGGACGGCCCGCGGTGCGGGGCGACGACCGGGCCCAGTTGGAGAGTCGTCTGGCTGACCTTCGGGCGGAGCAGGAGCGGGCGGCCGAGCAGATCACCGCACTGCGGCAGCGGCAGGCCGAGGCCGAGCGGAGGGCCGGCCCGGAGGCTCAGCACGATGAGGTGCTGGCTTCGTGGGAGCGCAGCGGCGGGTCGCAGGAGGCGGTGCTGGAGCGCACCCTGGCCGCCCGCCGGCGGCGTGCCGAGGCTGCGGGCAAGGAGGCGATGACCGCGCGGAGCGAGGTCGAGAAGCTGGACGCGGCCGCCGCGACGGTCCGGCAGGAGATGAACCTCCGCGACGCGCAGCCGTACGAGCAGCGCGTTGCCGAGGAGGCCCGGCGCATCCAGGCCCAGCAGGAGGCGGCCCGGCAGCAGTCTCAGCAGCAGTCCGCGCAGCACCCGGGCCCTGACGAGCAGCAGAGCCGGGGCGGGACCAAGCGGTGATCGGGCCGCACACGGCGGAGGCCCCGGGGAGCGTTCCCCGGGGCCTCCGCCGTATTGCCGTGAGCCGTCAGCTCTCCTTCTTCTCTCCGCTCTCCCGGCGGGCAGCCCGCGCCTTCGCTGCGGCCTCGGCCTCCTTGGCCAGCCGCGCCACCTGAGCCTTCGCCGGATGGGCGCGGGGAGCGGTCAGGAACTCCGGCGGCTCGTCGAGCCACTGGCCGAACGCATCGTCGCCGTCGGTCAGCTGCGGCGCCGGTGAGTCCATGTGGGAGGTCTGGCAGCCGGCGCTGTTCAGGCGCGGCAGGAACGCGTACAAGTCCTTGATCCACTCGGCTTCCGCTCGCAGGCCCAGCTTGGTGGGGTCGCCCGCATACGTGCGGACCCACCCGATGTACAGGGCCGTCAGATGCTCGATGATCCGGGGGTGCCGGTACCAGCACCGGGCGATCTGGTTGCGGACGTCGTACGTCTTGATCAGCCAGTCCACCCAGAGGGTGAGCTCGCCCAGTCGCTTCTCCCGGTCGTCGGGGTCCATGTCGGCCCACACCCACCGCTGGGGAGGTTCCGGCTTCTCCTCCTGGGTGTCGGGGGCTTGGGTCTCGGTGGTGGCGTCAGCCATGGTGTGCCTCCAGCGCGGGAGCGTCCGCCTTGTCCAGGGATACCGGCGGCAGCGGACGGGCCAGCCATGCCCGCAGATCCTCGTCCCTCCAGGTCAAGCGCATGTTGGCCCGGATCGGCGGCAGGTTGAAGTATTGGACGATCGCGGTGAACGTGGGGATCTCGCGGAGCTTGTCCACCGGCAGCAGATCGGTCTCCACGATGCCGGTCGACGTTGAGCTGCCCGAGGGGCCGGTGGAGTGGGTCGGCCGCTCGGTCTGCTCCTTGGAGAAGATGTAGTTGAAGTACCGCAGGGTGTTGTCGTCGGCCAGGCCCGGCAGCAGCATCCGCAGCGTGGACGCGGAGATCACCGTCCGGGCCCCGTCCTGCCCCACCCTGGACGCCAGTTGGGCCAGGTCGTGCCAGATGGTCAGCATGGCGATGCCGATGCCGCGGCCGGTGGTGAGGGTCGTGGGCAGCTTGGGGTACCGCAGCGCGTTGCCGGCCTCGTCGATGAAGCAGCCCAGGGCCTTCTCCAGCGGCTTGCCGGTCTTCTCGAACCGGTCCTCGGCCGCGTGGATGATCGAGGCGATGATCGAGGTGAACAGGGGCCCGTACCGCTCCGCGTTCGAGGGCGAGGCGACCAGGCAGACCGTGCCGTTCTCGTCCAGGAGCTGCTCCGGGCTGAAGTCCGTGCGCTCAGCGACGACCCGGACGTCCTTGTTGCGGTAGACGGCGGCGACCACGTTCAGCGTGAACTGGACACTGCCGGCGCCGTCCTCGTGGAGCTTCAGCCACGGCTGGGCGTAGTCCATGGCGACTTCGGGGTAGTCCGGTTCGAGGATCGCGCGGACGTGGTCGACGGCGTCCTTGCCGAGCGCGAGCCACTCCCGGAAGGCGCGGATGCCGCCCTTGGAGATGTGCGCCGCGAGGAGCAGGCCCGCGAGGATGGCGCGGGCCTGCGCGATCCACGGTTCGGCGCGCGGGTCGTAGTGCTTCTGGGCCGCATCCGCCATCCACTCCGCCATGCGCTCGGCGGAATCGGCGTCGCGCGCGTAGTCCACCGGCGACCAGTGGGCGGTCGCCCGCCCGCCGGGCAGGCCCGCGGGTGCGATGACCCAGACCGGGCCGAGGGCCCGGCGGCTGTTGTAGATGGCCTCCAGGTCGGCGGCCTTGGTGGTGGTGAGGACGCACGGACCCTGCCACTCGGCGGCGTTGCCCAGCAGGAGACCGGTCGTCTTCGCCGAGCCCGGCGGGCCGAAGGCGATGGCCGACCCGCTCCGCTCGATCACGGCGACGATCTTCTTGGTGTGCTGGCCGCGTCCGGCCGTGATGCGGTCGGGCCGCTCCTGCGGCTTCTCCGGTACGGCCATCTCCAGCTCGGTCTTCTTGCCGCCCCACCGGGCGCCGCCCAGGTGGGGCTTCCTGCGGCCGAAGGCCCGCAGCAGGAAGGCGACCGCGACGACCAGCAGGACGAGGAGGAGCGCGACCACGAGCCAGAACGCCCACGTCGGCGGGGCCGGATCGTAGACGGCGCCGGGCCCGTGGCTGACGGTCAGGATGATCGTCTCGGGAAGGGTCTTGGTGGAGCTCGCCCACCCGTTGCCGGTCACCAGCCCGGCCAGCGGTGCGGCGGCGAGCACGATGGCGCTCGCCCCGAGGACGAACCCCGCACCGATCGCGGCCAGGAGGGTCTGGTCGTCCACGCTCTTGTCGCCGGCCATCAGACCACCATCCGCTCGTCCGTCTCGAACAGGGACTTCTCGATGTGGCTGAGCATCAGCTGGACGGCGTGCGAGCCGCCGCCGCGGCCGACCTTCCACAACGCGCGGCCGCGCTGGCCGGCGCCCCAGCTGCCGATCAGCTCGCACTCGGCGTCGGTCAGGCCGATCGCCTCGCGGGTGATCTGGAGCGGCTTGGTGTCCTGGGCCAGCTGGATACGGGTCTCGCACGAGGCGATCAAATCCTTGGCGATGGCCACGGCCTCCGAGCCGGCCGCGCCCACGGACTCGAAGTCCGACAGGCGGTGCGTGGCCAGCAGCTGGATCGTGCCCGTCGCACGGCTGAGCCGGAGATCGGCGTCGATCTTGCGGACCATGGCCGCGCCGCCGGATCGCATCTGCCGCCACAGCTCGTCACGGACGACGATCCACGGACGCTCGCCCGGCCGGTCGATCGCGGACTGCGCCCAGGAGGAGACACAGGTCAGCACCATCGCCACGGTCTCGTCCCCGTACTGCTCCAGGGCCGAGATGTCGACGGACTGGATCGGGGCGTCCCAGTCGAGACCGATCGAGGTCTGCTCGTCGAAGAGGCCGCCGAGATGACCGGTGATCATCCCGCCGAGCGCGCTGCGCAGGGACGCCATGTGCTCGCGGGCGAGCTGAATGTCGTCGTCCCGTACACGCAGCTCGCGCGCCATCGCCTCGGTCGGGTCCTTCAGCTTCGCGTAGACGAGGGGCAGGGTGGGCACACTCAGCCGGCTCTGCCCGTGCAGCTCGCCGGTGACCTCGCGGACCGCGACGTCGAGGCACTCCTCCTCCTGCGGCCGCAGGTTGCGCTTGAGCTGGAGTTCGAGCAGTGCCTTGAGAAGGGTGAGCCTGCGGCGGTGGATCTCCTTGAGGCGGGCCTGGAGGACGGTCCGGTCCTTGATCAGCTCCAGGTCGTAGCCCAACGGGCCCGCGTCCAGGGGATTCAGGCGGCCCGACAGGCCGGGGCCGAGGCGGACCGGGTCGACCCCGAGGTATTCGCACAGCGCCTTGTACTCGCCCTTGACGTCACCGGCGATCAGGGTCCGGTGCCCCAGGGCCATGAGCCGGAAGCACAGCGCCTTGATGTGCGCCGACTTCCCGGAGCCCGGGATGCCGGTCACCATCACGTTCGGGTTGGTGCACAGGCCCTCGCGGACCCACGCCGCAGGGTGGGCGGAGAACGCCTGCATCGTCAGCGTGTTCCACCCCATGTACACGCCGACCGGCGGCAGGCTCGCGGCGTGCAGGAAGGGGTAGATCCCGGATGCGCGCTCGGTGTCCGCCCGGAAGACCTCGGGCTTCGCGATCGAGGCGACACGGCCCGCGAAGGGCTGGGGCCAGCCCTTGCGCGGGGCGATCCGCATCGCCGCCTCGGGGTCCTCCAGCAGCCGGGACCGGCGCCGCTCCGCAGCCGAGAGCTGCTTGGGGATCGGCTGGTCTTCCGCGTCGTCGAGGAAGTCCCCCAGCCGGGACGCCTTCAGCTTCGTGTCGCCGCCGTCGCTGCGGCGGAAGGGGAGCGCCATCAGAGGCCCACCCTCCGGTCGGGCAGACCCAGACCCAGCGGCAGGGCGGCGACGGTGAACGCGTCGTCCTGAGCGCCCCAGACCCTCCTGATCTCCAGGCCCGCAGAGGAGGCGTCCGCTTGGAGTTCGGCGCACGCCGTCTCCAGCTGCTCCAGGTCGGTCACCGTGACGGCGATCAGCGCCATGAGCCGGACGACTCCGTGGCCGCTCGCGCGCGCCACGTCCTGGGCCCGCGCGGTCATCGCCTCACGGCGCTCGTCCTCGCTCTCCGCCCTGCCCGTCTTCGCCCGCAGCTTGCGTGCCGCGTCTCGCTTCGTCTTCTCGCGAGCCAGTTCCTGCCGGGCCTTGGCCGGGCCGATCGGCTCGTACACCAAGGTCAGCGAGCGGCGCGCGTTGGAGCGGGGACGCAGCAGCGGCTGGAGGAAGGTGGCGTACACCTCCGACTGGGGGAAGCCGCGGACCTGGTAGCTGACGGTCCATGCGCCGTCGTGCTTGTAGAGGCCCCAGACGGTTTCCGTCGCGGCCGGGCCCGCGAGTTCGGGGTCGACCCCCTTCGGGGCGCCCTTCCAATTCGAGTCTTCCGCCGCGGTGTTGCGCGCGGACAGCGCGAGCTGGGCCTCCGGGTCGAAGGCCGTACGGATCACCTGCGCGACCCCACGGGGCGGGAGCCACTCGACGACCTGGAGTCCGGCGCTCGACAGGGAGCCCGCCATGGCGTTGATCTCGCGGACGAGGACGGCGGCCGCGCCGATCTGCCCGCCGCCGGCGCCCTTGACGGCGAGCCGGGCACGCGCGGCGGACAGGGTGACGGACAGGTAGGTCTCACGGATCGTGGCGGCCGGGCCCGCGCCCTGCATGAGCTCGTCGAGGGCCTCGACAGCTGCGGCGGGGGCGTCGGGGGCGGTGTGGCGCTCGGTCCAGGAGCGCAGGGCCGCCCCGTCGTCGGGCAGGCTGCGCTGGTGGACCGAGATCCGGGTGATCGCCCCGTCCTCCTTGCAGTGGCTGCGCAGGAACGCGGCCCAGCCCTTGACCCGGACGTTCTGGCGCTCGGTGTCGATCAGTGCCAGGCCGGGGAACTTGACCTGGCAGACGGCCGTGTAGGTGTTCTCGATGGGGTTGTGCATCACCCCGATCTGCCCGCCGAGTCCGTCGGGCGCCTCCAGCAGGTGCAGCCGGGCCAGCCGTCCGGGCAGGTCCATCGGCTGGCTTCCGTCCTTGGCCCGGGGCGCGAAGGCGCCGGAGAAGAACAAATTGCGGTTGGTTGCCACTGCGATCTGATGCCTTACTGCGAGAACGATCCACTCGTCTGCCGACAGGCCGAGCACGCGTCCGTACGCGAGGACGAGCAGCACGGCGGCCAGGGGAAGGGCGAAGAACGCTGAGCTCCAGGAGCGGGTGTAGATGGGGATGAGGGCGATAATCACGGAAGCCGTGACCAGGACGAAGCCGAGGCCACTCAGGTTGCCCATGAAACCCGAGCGCTCCGACTGCCATCCGCCGTACAGGGCGGGTTCGGTTTGGGCCACGGGTCAGCTCCCTTCGGAGGACGAGGGTGTGGGGGGCGTGGGTGTGGGCGACGGTGAAGGCGTGGGCGGGGGAGGCTCGGACTCCTGTGTCGCGGGCTGCGGCGCTGGAGTAGACGCGGGGGGCGCGTCCCCGCCGCTGCGGGGCGGGACCACCACGTGGCGGCCGCCCTGGGCGGCGTGACCGAGACCCGCGTTGGCCGCCGCGTTCTGGAACGAGCTCTCGGCCATGTCCTTGCCCACGGCCGCGACCTGGAGGCCGACGCCGACCACGCCGCCGGCCTTGCCCATGAAGCTGCCGCCCTTGCTGCCCATCACGGCCTTGGACCAGAACCCGCGGCCGCCGCCTCCGCCGTCACCGTCGGCGGCGCTGGAGTTCTCGCCCTCCAGGGCCTTGGTGTAGGCGGCGCCGCCGCCGGAGGTGCCCGCGCCGCTCATGGCGGGCTGGTTGCCGCCGAACATGCTGCTGACGGAGCTGCCGACGCTGCTGATGAAGGCCGAGCCAGTTGAGTTGCCATCGCCGTTGGAGGTGATCACGATGAACTTCGCCAGGACGGGCCAGCTGGTGCCCGCGACGACGAAGATGATCAGTCCGACGATGACATTGCGGACGCCCTCGGCGCCCGACATCGCGGAGAAGCCGATGCTGAACACGATGACGATCACCGGCTTCATCAGGATCAGCGCGATGAGGGCGTTGCGCGCCTTCGGCCACCAGTCCTTGGTGGCATCGGCCATCTGGCCGGCCAGGGCCAGCGGCATCATCGTGACCAGGATCATGATTCCGGCCTGGCGGACGAGCATCTCGATCCACAGGGCGCCGATCGCCAGGATGCACAGGATCGAGATCACGATCACGAAGCCGACCGCAGTCGGTGCGATGCCGCTGCCCGTGATCAGCGCGGAGCCCGCCGCAGCGGTGCCGCCGCCGCCGACGAGGCCCGCGAAGAGGGTCCCGAGCTGTTTCTCCATCGCCTTTGAGGCAGCTTCGGTGTCGCCGCTGTTGTTGCCGCTGTCGAATGTGTAGTTGATCAGCGCGGTGCTGAGTGTGTCCGACCAGTTGAGCGCGACCTGGGTGGCCATGAGGTACACGCCGAGGATGACGCCCCACTTGGCGAGCCCGACCACCGCGGTGACCAGCGGCCCGCCCTGTTGGGAGACGGCCAGTTTGCCGAACTGGACCAGCAGCAGGAACGCCGCGACGATCACTGAGAGCCCGGTACTGATTCCCAGCACGGGGCCGATGCCCGTCTTCGACAGGTCGATGGTGGAGATGGAGTTGAAGGCGTCGGCGAACTGCTTGAGCAGCCAGACCACCGAGTGGCCGAGCATCGAAGCGGCCTCTTCGAGCGCGTTGGCCGCCATCTCGCTGATCTTGCCGGCGACCCAGTCCAGCGGAGTCTTCGCCGGGGGCGGCCACTTACTGCCAGCCTCCATCTTGCATTCCTGGAAAGTCTTCTTGTCTTCCTTGACGCACTTTTCCAGGTACGCCTTGATTTTCTCGTAGTTGGGCTGGTTCTTGTCGGCCTTCTTCAGCCACCGCTTCAGCTCGTTGAGCTCGAAGACCCGGGCGTCCTCCGGGTCGGTGGACCCTTCGCCGATGCAGGCCGTCATGCCTGCGGGGAAGTCCTCGCAGTCCACTGGGGCGCGGCAGTTCAGGCGCTTCTTCGGATCGGAGTCGTCCAGGTCGCAGTATTCGCCGGTCTGCTTGTTGATGCCGACCCGTTCGCCGTGGCTCAGCTCCGGCGGGTAGGGGTCCGGTGGCTTGGCGCCGGCGAGGGCTATCGACGTCCCGGACGTCATCAGGATCAGAAGTGCGCCGAGCAGCGTGCCGAGGCGCGCGAGCGTCCTAGCCATCGGCGACCACCCGCCACCCCTCCATCCACGCGTACTTGCTGTCCGGGTCGTACGCACGAGGACCCTTCACCTTGGCCGTGTACTTCGGGTCGGTGGTCACCTTCCAGTCGCCGTCCTCCCACTTGAGGACCAGGTTCGTGACCTCATCCCGCAGCGGGTTCTCGTCGGCGCCCTTGTCCTTGATCGTGGCGAACCGGTCGTAGACCATCCACACGTCGACGACGTCGCCGCTCGTGTCGAGCGAGCGCGAGAGGGCGGCCTTCACGTTGGTGCTGAAGGTGATGCCGTCGGGTGTTCCTCCGGACGGCGGCAGTCCCACGCCCTCACGGACCTTGCGGACCTCGCTGACCCCCGCGTCGATCGTGCCGGGGGAGTCCTTGGCGGCGATGGCAGTCCACTGCTGCCGGGCGATCACGTCGTCCAGGAGGTCGAGGTCCTCCCAGTAGGAGACGGCGGCCGACGTCGCGCCGAGCGCGGAGTGCTCGAAGCCGGTCCCGATCCCGTTGGCGTTCGACTTCGCCTTGAGCAGCGGGATGCGGGGCGCGCTGGCCGGAGTGAACTCCTTGCCACCGCCTGGCGGCTGGGACGAGGTGCTGGACGGACTCGGTGACGTCTTCCCGTCCGATCGGGCCGGGCCGTCGTCACCGTCGAGCGTCGTGATGGCGACGGCTCCGCCGACGGCCAGGGCGGCGACGACAGCGACGCCGATCGCCGCGAGCCGCAGCCGGGCCCGGCGGGCCTTGCGGTCGAAGGAGGCGGCCATCACTGCCCGCCCTGCGTCATGCTGTAGAAGCCCCAGACGAGGCCACTGGTGACGCCGATGCCGACGGCGGCGATGACCGACCAGAGGATGGCCGACTTGCCACGCGAAGCCAGCTGGGCCCTCTCCGTGTTGTGGCCGATGGCGACGCAGGCCCAGCCGGCCAGGCCGCCCAGCACGGCGAGGGAGAGGCCGCCGCCCGCGGTCCAGCCCAGGACCTTGCCCGTCGGGGTCTGGAGGGTGCCGGGCAAGGACGGCTTGAAGCCGGGGATGACAGGCTCATCCGCGGCGAGCGTGATGACGTCGTGCATGGTCTGGAGCATCTGGCTCATGTGAGGACCCCTTCAGGAGCAGGTTGGGCAGGTCGAGCAGGACGGAGGTCTGTGGGGGAGGCGGGCAGAGCCGCGGGAACGGGAGCCGGCGGCAGCGGATCGCCCCAACTGCGCTGTGCCGAGGCCAGCAAGGCCGCGACCAGGGCGGCCCCGGCTTCCGTGGTGCGGCGCGAGAGGCGGGTCGCCTCGGCCAGGCCGTGATTGCGGACGTGCGGATCGAACGGCACGTTGACCACGGCGGACACCTGGGACTGGAGCATCGTCGCGGCAGCCTTCACCACGGGGGGCATACGGCCCTCACCCGTCGCGGTCAGCGCGACGACCATGCGCTGGAGGGGAAGCCCTTCGGCCGAAGCGGCCTTGACCGCCGTCTGGAGAGCGGCCACTCCCGGCCCGGTCGTCGGTGCGCACAGCACCGGCACCGAGAAGGGCAGGGAACACCAGGCCGCGGTCAGGCCGGGCAGCCGCTTCGTGCGCGCGGTGACGATGTCGTGCGCTATCGGATGGGAGGTATCGGCGACCACGGCCTGCCACCCGCCTCCCGCCGCCAGCTGGTACCAGGCCGCTGGATCAGAGGGCAGGTCGAGCGGCCCGTGGCTCCACTCCTGGTGATCGGTGAGCACGCTCCAGGTGCCGACCGGTCCCGGCGAGCGGGACGCCGCCGCGTGCACCTGCTCGCGCGTGAACGGCTGGTCCGGAGGCAGGGACACCAGGCCGGTCCCCGGCTCCGCCGGCCACGAGGGCCAGGGCGACGTCAGGCGCGGCGCCGTGTCCAGCACGATGCTGGTCCCCACCGCAGCCAGGGAACAGGCCAGTAGGCCCGCAGTAGTTGAGCGGCCGCTCCCGCCGCCCGCTCCCAATACCGGTACGACCAAACGGCTTTGGACGGGCAACGTCACGGCCGGTTGCGATTTCTTAGCCAACGCTCCCCCGCATTGCAACTGTAATCACTACAGCAGTCACTTGATGTGAACACGTGTCCGGAAGTCTATGCCGGGCAGGTGACACACCAGTGGTGCCCCTGATGTGGCCTGCGTGTCAATTCCTTTATGTGGCATGGTAGTTGTGCACGTTCATCACCTTTAACGACAGTTTGAGGCGTTCTGTTGCGCCTCGTGAGGGTGATGGCTGCGCGATCGGCGTTACTTCCTTTGGGGACGGAAATGCCGTATGGCAGT
Source organism: Streptomyces sp. NPDC047880 (assembly GCF_040706515.1). Lineage (NCBI taxonomy): Bacteria > Bacillati > Actinomycetota > Actinomycetes > Kitasatosporales > Streptomycetaceae > Streptomyces > Streptomyces sp. NPDC047880. The sequence continues at coordinate 31,050 of NZ_JBEZOK010000032.1, forward strand.
GTGACGTTCATGTCGCCGGGGGGTGGCCCGCCGGACGGGTGACACGCCGCCGGGGCGAACGAGCCCCGGCGTGGTGCTCCTAGCAGCGACAGGGACACGGCAAGGGGGAAGGCTTGAAGGCCAAACGGGGGATCGCGGCACTGGTGGCGGCCTTCGTGGTCAGCCCGCTGGCGCTGGGATTCGGCGTGATCATGCTCGTCGCGATGTCCGACGACGACGGCGGCGGAGGGGGAGGCGACTTCGAGCTGAGCGGCGGGTCCCTCCGGGTGGGGAAGGGCTACGTGCCCGCCGAGTACGCGGGGCTGATCGAGAAGGCCGCGGCGGACTGCGACGCGGGCCTGCCGGCCGCCGTGCTGGCGGCTCAGATCAAACAGGAATCGGGCTTCAATCCCCAAGCCCAATCCTGGGAATACAAGAAGGACCCGAAGACCGGAAAGATGGTCAAGTGGCGCCCCCTCGCCAAGGGGATCGCCCAGTTCATAGACAGCACCTGGGCGTCGTCGGGAATCGACGGAAACGGCGACGGCAAGAAAGACGTCTGGGACCCCGAGGACGCAATTCCGTCTCAGGGCCGGATGATGTGCAAGCTCCTCAAGACGGCCAAGAAGCACCCCGAGTACAACGGATCGCCGATCGAGCTGGCCCTGGCGGGATACAACGCGGGCTGGGGGCGCGTCGAGCAGTACAAGGGCGTGCCGCCCCGCTCGTTCGCCGAGGGGCAGACCTACGACTACGTCAAGATCATCATGGCGAACGTGGCGAACCTGACCGCGCCGGACACCTCCGGGGACCCCGAGGTCTCCGGAGGATGGGGCCTGCCGGTCAAGGCGCCGCTGGGAACGCCCTACCACCAGCAGGGCAGCATGTGGTCGAGCGGCTATCACACCGGGATCGACTTCGCGGTGTCCGTCGGCACCACCATCCACGCCATCGGTCCCGGCAAGGTCGTGGCCGCCGGGGACGGCGGAGCGTACGGGAACCAGGTCGTCATCCGGCACTCCGACGGCATGTACAGCCAGTACGCCCACATGAGCAAGATCAAGGTCTCCGTGGGCGACACCGTCCGGGGAGGCACGGTCATCGGTCTGTCCGGCGCCACCGGCAACGTGTCCGGCCCGCACCTGCACATGGAGGTCCGCACCGGCCCCGACTACGGCACCGACATCAACCCCCTGCCGTACATGAGGAAGAAGGGCATAGACATCTGACCCGTCCCGGCGACCGACAGCACCCGCACCACCACGCAAGGAACGGCCTCGTGCACCAGCAACAGCAGCAGTTCGCCCCGTGGGGCGCCGTAAGCCCCACGTTCTGGCAGACCGGACAGCCCGACCACCAGCGTGCCGAAGCCGCTCCCGCACCGCCGCAGGACCGGGAAGCAGCTTCGGCTGTGACCGAGGAGCCGCAGGCGGCCCCCGCGCCTCCGCCGCGGCCCGAGCAGCGGATCGACGCCGCTCACGTACCGCACGCCCGGAGCGCCGGCCCGGCCGCGGCCGAGGATGCGCCCCTCAAGACCGAACCGCAGGACCAGGAGAAGCCCGCCCAGGCGCCGCCGACAGAACACCAGCGGCCCCACGGCGGTGAGCCGCCCGCAGCACGGCCCGAAGCGGACGCCGAGCGTCAGGGAGGTGCCGCCGGCGACGAGCCGAGCGGCCCGCCCGCGGAGTACCGGGACCGGATCAACGCCATCACCGCCGCGTTCAACGCCGCGAACGACGCCGCCCGGCTCGCCGCCGCGGCGGTCGACGCGGAACGGCTAGACCAGGAGTTCACCGCGCGGTACGGGCAGCAGCACGCCTACACCATCAACCTTCGCGAACTGCGGGGCCACCTCGCCTACCTGCAAGGGCAGCCGGGCGTTGCCGTCCGCTGGTGCCTGCACACCGCCGGGCTCCAGGCCCAGCTCTGGGGCAGCGGCCACAAGGTCACGCAAGGCTCGGTGCAGCGGGCCGTCCACATCTGGCTGAGCATCCCGGACCCCCAGGAGAGCCTGACGATCGGGCGGGAGCTGCTGACGATGCTCGCCGCCGTCACGGGCGAGGACAGCGGCCTGTCCCGAAAGGTCCGCGCGCGCCTGGAGGCGATGAGCGCGCCCGGCGCCACCCCGTAGCCCAGGAACTTCGTGCGGCGACCCCCGGCCAACTGGTCGGGGGTTTTCGCATGAAGGGGGGCAACTCCGCGTTCCTCGGCGCGAGGGCAACGCGCCGCTGAGCTGCACTGCTTGACGCTTGTCGGGATTCCCCTACATAGTCAGTCTGTCGGGAAACCCCGACAGACTGCGGAGGGATACCCCGTGACCACGTACAGCGCCAGCTACCAGGGGGACCAGTGGGAGATCAGGAAGGTCTCCCTGGACCCCGAGACGATGACCCCCGAGACCGTGCTGATGGAGCCGGACACCGTTGCCGGCCCCACCGCCTACTGGCCCGACGGCACCACCTCGTACGTCCTGGCCTTCAAGGGCGGCCCTTCCTCCTGGACGATCGCCGACGAGGCCGAGACCGCAATCGCCGCGCTCGAAGCGATCCAGAACGGAGAGGAGATCGGCAAGGAGCTGCTCCAGGCGTACACGCGGGGCGTGCGGCAGCTGGAGATGCGGCTGACCGCCCTGAAGGAGGAACTGCTGCTCTACGCCCGGGAACCGGGACCCAGCGGCAAGGCCCGGCTGACCTTTCGCGAGCTCGGCGACGAACTGCGCCAGCACCACACCACCGTCGCCGAACGCCACCAGCGCATCGTCGACGGCGACACCGCCGACTGGCGCCGATGGGTCACCCACAACACCGACCGCGCTGCCCTCTACGTCAACGGAGGGGAGCCGCCCCGGCCCCCGGAGGCGCCGCGCGAGCACGAGACCGGAGTCTTCGACAGCAGCGAGGAACCCGGCAAGGTCTTGGCCCGCTGCCGGTGCGGCTGGTCGGGCCCGGCCGGGACCAACACCGTGACCGCTTCCCGGCAGGGCAAGGACCACGAACGGAACCCGCTCGACGCGTGAAACCCCGGGGCTGCCGACGGCTCGGCAGCATGGCGGCCGCCCCGGGGACTCCCGATCCGCATCACGAAACGAGGAGCCCCACCATGATGACCGACCGCTCAACCTCCGTGCAGGGCCTGGCGCTGGCCGGCGCCCTGCTCGCCACCTGGGACGGTCTGCACCCACTGTTCGATCAGTGGGCTCAGGCGAGCAGGGACGCGGTGAACAAGGGCGCGCACGGCGACCACCTGGTCTACCGGGACGGAACCCCCGTGGGCGAGGAGACCGACGACCGCACCGGACAGCGCACCATGACCGCCACGCGGCTGGGCTGGATCAGCGCGGCCCGGCACGTCGCCGGATACACCGCCGGCCAGCTGGCCGGAACCGTCGCCGTCACCAGGACCCTGGGCTACCGCGTCCCGGCCGGTGCCCTTCTCACGGGCGCGGGGATCAATGCCCTCACCCACCTGGTCATCGACAAACGCCAGCCCTTGCTGTGGCTCGCCGCCAAGGCCGGGAAGGGCGGCTACGTCGAGCACTGCACCGTCGTGCGCACCGTCGACGAGGAGGGCAATGCGAGGGTCGAGGACTCCGGTCCCGGTAGTGCCGCCTTCGAGCTGGACCAGGCGGCTCACCGCGCGATCGGTGTCGTCGCCGCCCTCGTCACCACCTGGATCACCCTCCGTGCCGCGAGGAAGGGGCGTCGCAATGACCGATGAACTGTGGCACCTGATGCGCGAGACCACAGAGGTCCGTCGGCTGGCTGACGCGCTGCGCCTGAGCGACCTGGCCGGCACCACCACACCCGACCAGGAACGCGAGTACCTGCTGCGCCGGGCGGCGGTCGACCAGCGCCACCTGGTCCTGTTCCCGGCCGACGAGAAGGGGATCGCGGAAGCCCAGCGGTCGGCCGTGATGCTCCGCGATCACGATGCCGTCCACGCGAGCCACCAGGGCGCCGTCCCGGCGGCCGCACCCCAGTGGGTCAGCCTGGACGGAGCCGCGGACTACGTCCGTCAGGAGGCTGCGGCTGCCGGCCTCACCGGCCAGGGCTGAAGACCGCAGGTCCCGAAACACAGGATGCCCCCGCCGAAGCGGGGGCATCCTGTGTTTCCATCCGAGGTCACCGACGGCTGGGCACCATCCCCACGGACAGGCCGGGATTGGGGTCGTGCACCTCGTGCAGGGGCCGCACTCGTCCGTCCGGCATGACGGGGATGGTCGTGCCGTGCATCCACCGATAGAGCTCCTCGCCGCGGTACAGCCCGTACACGTACCGGACCTTGCTCCCGTCCGGGTTCGGGCTGTTCAGCAGGGACAGCAGATAGGTGATGAGCTCACCGCCGCGCTCCGCGTTGACCGTCGCGGCCTCACGCCACGGCTCCTCTTCGTCGCCGTCGATCTGAAGCATGATCCGCGCGGGCTCGTCGGCCACGACCTCGGTCTGCTTGTGGCCGTTCGGTGGACCCCACAGGTCGACCGCGACGATGCGGTCAGCTCGGACGAGGCGATCTGTGGACAAGCGGACCCAGGTGTTCACCAACGACGACATGCTGTATCACTCCCCGCGTGCACCGAACAACCGGGCAACCGCGCCCACTTGGGAACGACGGCCCAGAGTGGCGCGATCTATCCCACGCCACTGTCTGCTTTCTACCACTGGGTACAGACACGTGGCCTGCGCGTTTTCTTCCACCGCGCCGTCCTCCGCCCAGCGGAGTCGACGGGGGCGCCCGGAAACGCCAGTGGCCCGGCAGGAGAGATTCCTCCTGCCGGGCCACTGGCGTTCGATCAGGCAGCTGCTGCGCAGAGCTGCGGCTCCCTCTTCAGTACGCCGTCGAGGAAGAACAGCCACTCGCGGTGCGTGTAGACGTGCTCCGGAGCCTGGTCTTGACGATCGCTCAGCAGCACGGCGTCGTCGGTGATGGTGACCACGATCCGCGAGTCCTCCGCCGGCACCAGCCCGCGGAGGTGGTCCTGGAACACGGTCCATGCGGCCACCGGGTAGACGTGCGCGGTCTTCAGCGGGTTCTTGCTGTCGCGTACCGCGACCAGGTCGCCGGAGAGGAAGGCAACCTCAACGCATCCTTGCGCGCTCTCGGAACGGAGGGCCTTCCGCCACCGCGCGTTAGTGAGGTCAGGGGTCGTGGTCATTTGATCTCCTTCAGCACGGTCTGCATGAACCGCACCGACTCATGCTCATCGAGCGCCATGCCGCGCAGGCGGCTGTGGGACTGGTCGAATCGACGGGTGTCCTTGGCCTTCTGGAGGTACAAGTTCCCGCCGGGGCTATCCAGGTAGACCACCGCGGGCTCCGTGGGGTCCGGAAAATCGGGGATGGTGAAGGCGCCGGTGAGACCCGAGTGGGCGCCCTTGCTGTACGGGAGGACCTGCACGACGACGTTGGGCACCTCCTCCGCCTGCTGGATCAGGTGCTTCAGCTGCGCGCGCTGGCAGTCGAGCCCGCCGACCTGGCGCCAAAGGCACGCCTCGTCGAGTACGACGATGAGGTCCAAGGCCCCGGAATCGCGCTTGAGGACCTGCTGGCGCTGCATGTGGAACTTGAGCAGGTCCTCGATCTCCCCGGCCGGCGCCGAGGGACTGGTGCCGCGAAGAACCGCACGGGCGTACTCCTCGGTGCGGAGGAGGCTGTGGACGGTGCCGAGGGCGTAGACGCGGAGGGTGTCCGCCTCAGCCTCCAGACCGACATAGGTGTCGAGGTTCGGCGGGAGGTCGAAGACGGTCCACCACGCCTCTTCGGGCGTGGCGCTCAGCAGGTTGATCAGGGCTTCCCGCGTTTCGGCGGGGGCCTCGTACGCCTCCAGGAGGCCCTTGAGCTCGATCAGCTGGACGTCTCGCTTGCCATTCTCGATGCGACTGATCGTCGAATCGGAGCGGCCGATCGCTTTTCCTGCCTCTTCGATCGTCAGTCCAGAAGTTTCACGAAGCGTCTGGAGCTCGCGGCCGATCTTGCGTCGTTTGACCATCGGTCCCTGAGCCGCCATCTCCGCACCTCCCCTCAGTCTCCGCCTGCCAACACGGCCCCATCCTGCCGTACCGCGTGGCCGCGGCGTAATCGGTGTGCCCATGCGACCCTCCGCCCGCCAGAAACTTCCGTGAATCTTCTCAGGGAAGTTGCAGAGAGAATCTTCTGAGGTACATCCTAGGGTGACGGGCTCATAACGGCTGGTGATCGCGAAGTCCGGCCGGACGCGTTCCTCGGGCGGACATGCCGAGCGCTGCGCGGCAGACGGAGCCCAGGGAGGGAAGCCCTCGGGATGCGTAACGACGAAGTGCGGCACCAGGAACCGGCGCTCACGACCGGGGCGCCCGACGCGAGCGGCGCCCGGCGATTCGAGATCCCCGTCAGTACGGAGGTCTTACGCAAGCTCCAGGGAGCGCTCTGCATCCGGTGCGGCATCCCCGGCGGGCGGCTCTACCCCGACGGCCGCGCCGTCACCGTCTCCCCCGACGACTCCAACCCGATGTCATGGGACGTCCGCGCACACTCCAAGTGCATGGGACGGACCCAGTGACCGCCCCCGCCGCTACGAGCGCCGTCCGGCCCCGCGACCTCCAGCTCCCCGCCGGCCTCGCCTGGGATGCCGTCGTGATGCCCCAGGCCCTGGGCGTGGCCGTCCGCCACACCCTCGACGTCCTGTTCGTCTTCGAGCAGGAACCGGCGGTCATCGACGCCCCGGAGTGCGGCCGCATGTACTTCCTGACCGAGCCCGGACGCGGAGGCGTCTGGGGCGCAGACGTCTGGACGCTCGACGCCGGATCGTGGCTCCCCGTCCCCCACCTGCCGAACGGCGGCCCGCTGCCCGTCTCGGACCTGCGGAGGGCTCTGAACCTGGCGTACCCCGCCTTCCGCTGGCGCACCGCGGGGCTCCCCCCACAGCAGTCGACCCCCGGAGGCATTCTGTGACGCCACCACTCACCCCGACCGCGGCCGCCGTCCCGGAGAGCCGGGCGTACGTCTTCGACCGTGACCGCCGTACGGCCGCGCTCGCCCGCCACCAGGTCCGCGCGGACCTGACGGACTGGAAGGTGCCCGAGGAGCGCATCGAATCGGCGGTCCAGGTGGTATCCGAGATCGCGACCAACGCGGTCGAGCACACGCAGTCCATGCGCATCCGGCTTGAGGTCGAGCGGCACCCCGAAGAGATCCGGATCGCCGTACGAGACAGCGGCCCCCGCCCGCAGGCTCCCCTCGACACGTACCTGACGGCGCCCGCCGATCTGGCGGAGGGCGGCCGCGGCCTGCTTCTCGTGCAGCTGCTCGCCGCCCGATGGGGAGCTGAACCGACGCCGGGAAACGGCCTGCGGGTCTGGGCAGCGATTCCGGCAGGAGACCAGCAGTGAACATGACCGCCGCATCCCAGCCCGCGCCCCCGAGCGCATCGTGGACGCCGCCCCTGGACGCCGAGGGACTCGCGCGGGTCGTCAGCGGACTGCGCGGAGTTCGGCCGCTGGACGCGATCCTCGACGACGTCGGCGACGTGCTCAGCAACCAGGCCCCCCGCGAGGACGAGTTCGCGGAGCTCGACGAACGCCTGCGGGGCGACCTCCGGCGACTCGTCAACATCGCGGTCGCCGCGGAGAACGATGACGGCCAGGTGGCCGACCTCATCGGCCGAGCACAGACGTTGACCGCCGAAGAACTGCCGGCGGACTACCGCGCGGCGCTGGGCTACCTGCGACGAACAGCCGGCGTCACCAACGACCTGCTGGAACGGCTCACCGAGACCGGGACCATAAAGGACGTCGCATGACACCGCCCCGCCAGTTCTACCTGAAGGGGCTGCACGTCCCCTTCATCGCGCCGTGGAGCGCGGAGACCCCGCTCCCGTACGAGATCACCAAGAAGGTGCGGCCGGACGGCCGGGAAGGCATCGGCTACACCGACGAACTCAGCCATGCCGACCGCAGGAACGGCAACCTCTGGGTCCGATGGCCGGCACTGCGCGGACGAGGCAAGCCCGACCTGGCCGCCATCCACCCGCTCCGCCAGCGACAGGCCATGTCGCACATGCTGTGCATGGTCTGCGGCCACTCCACCTTCAACGACGACTTCCGCCGCTTGGGCCACCGGCACCTCTTCATCGCTCGCGCCGTCGAGGGCCACCCGATCCGCGACGGGGAGGTGACCGACACCCCACCGGTGTGCCTGCCCTGCGCCATCGAGTCCGTCGACGCCTGCCCGCACCTGCGCAAGGGCCACACCGCCGCCCTGGTGAAACGGGCGGAGCCCTGGGGAGTGGCCGGGATCGTCTACGACCCGCGCACCCTCCGCCGTATCCCGGCCCCCGCCGACAAGGAACTCACCGAGGTAGCGGACGAAGACCCCGCCATCTGCTGGACGCTCGCCGCCCGCGACCTCGTTGCCCTGACCGGCTGCACCCCCGTGGACCTGAACGATCTCGCGGCGCTGAGCACAGCGGCCTAGACCCCGCCCGGCGGTCCGGCTGCTTCGCGCCCGGACCGTCGGGCGGTCAGCACCGGCGGAATCCGTCCGCCGTTCCGACCCGACGAACGACCGAGAGAGCGAACCCGTATGCCTGACTTCCCTCACCTGCGCCGCATCCGCGCGAACCGCGCCTCGCGCAAGGACTACGAGCCCCGGACGCTCATGGACCTGGTCCTGGACGCCGACGACCACCGTCCGGTGCAGGTCTCGGCCGTGACCATCGGGATCTTCGGCTTCCAGGCGCGCTCACAGGGGAGCACGGGCCTCGCCGCGCTGCGAAACCTGCACCGGGAGCACCCCGTGCTGGTCCGCTGCCTGTGCACCTGGGTCAGCGTCATGTGGCTCCTGGCCGCCGTAGCCGTCGCCAACTCCATCTAGGCGGACGGTCGCCGGCCTCGGCAGCCGCACCCCGGCTACCGAGGCCCAGGCCGTCCGCCTCCCCGACGACCCGACCGCGACCACCGCGGGCATCGCAGAGAGGCCAGCCGTGTTGGACGAGAGAACACAGACCGCCAGCCTTCCAGGGCAACGCGCGGGAGCGAGCCCGCAGTTCGGCCGGGCCGACGCCGAGGCCGTGGCCGGAGAACCGGCCACCTGGGAACTCATGGCAGACCACCGAGACACGGCTGTCTGGCGCGTGGCCGGCCCGCGCGGGCTATGGGCCCTGAAGGTCGGCACGGGCGAGAGCGTGGCCACCGTGGCGCGAGAGGCGATGGTCCTCCAGCAAGCCCACTCCCAGGTACCCGCCCTGTCATACGGAGGCCGAGCGAAGGCCGGCCGGGCCGAGAGCGCGGCGTGGCTCATCACGCCGTGGCTCGAAGGCCCCTCCACCTGGAGCCGATTCGAGGTGGTGCGGGAACGGCGCGACGCCGACCGGGCCGCCGCACTGGCGGCCGCGGTGGACATGTGCGCCGCCGTCGGCGCCCTGCACGCGGCGGGATGGGTGCACGGCGACCTCCAGCCCCACCACACCGTGCACACGACCGGAGCGGTCCGGCTCATCGGCTGCACATGGACATCGAGCCTGACTCTGGCGCCGCCGCACACCTACCTGGGCGGGCTGGTGCACCTGATGTCGCCGGAACTGATGAGCCGCGCGGAGTCATCGGTCCGGCCGGTCGTCACCGACCCTCCGGCCGAGGTGTACGCCCTCGCTGCCGGTCTGTGGTGGGCGGCCACAGGCACCTGGCCGCTGGACTACGCCCAGCTCGGAATCGACCCCGGGAAGTTCACCGCGAAGGTGCTGCGGCAAGTCCTCGCACAGCGCTGGCCGCCCCTCGGCCACATCCCCCAGTGGCCGCAGCTGGAGGAGGTCCTGCGCCACGTACTCACCAGGCGTCCGCAGGACCGGCCCACGGCCCTGCACCTGGCCGAGTGGCTGCGGTCCATGCCCCTGTAGAACTGGCGGATCGCCGCACAGGGAAGGGGCCCGACGGTCGTTACCGTCGGGCCCCTTCCCTGTCTCGCCGAGCCGTCTGTCTACGCGAGCGCAGCCTCCCTCTCCTCGCTGCTCGTGTCGGCTTCCTCTCCGCGCTGGTGTCCGATGCCGGGTGCCTCTGGCTCCTGGCGCTCCCGGGACTCATCCGCGCTGCTCGTGCCGCCGTCCGCAGGCCCCTGATGGTCCGGCGCGGGCTCAGGAGCCCTCAGGGACGCGGCGGCCGCAGCGCGCCGGGCCCGCTCCTCCTCCGCGATCTGCCGCAGCTCCGGGAGCAGTTGCTTCACCGCCGTACGGACCGCTCCATCGGCCAGGATGCCCTCCTGCTTTCCGTTCTTGAGGCCCTTCCCGGCCGCCTTCCCCAGCTCCATGTTCGCCCGGTAGGCGGCCCCGTTGCTGACCTGTGGGCTGTCGTCCAGGACGCGGAGGTCACCGGCCCGGATCTGCTCTACCAGGGCGTCGCGGAGCTGGTCCTTCTTCGGCTTGTTCGAGGGTGCCGGGGACGACGGCACCGGTACCGGCTGGGCGGCGGCCTGCGGAGTCGGACCGGGCGACGGCGCCGGCTGCGCGGCGGCCGCGGTACCTATCGGGCCGGTTGCGGCGGCCGGGGCGGGGGCGGTCGCCGCGGGCGGCTGCTGGGCGGCGACAGGACGCGGCGCCGTCGCCGCCTGCGGCACGGGTGCCGGCGCGGCGGACGCGGCCTGTCGCTGGACCGGAGAAGCGCCCTCCCGCGCCTGAGACGGCTCCGCCGGCTGCGGCGCGGCCGTGGCGTGCTCCACCTCGGGGACGGGCTTCCTGGAGCCCGGGGCGCGGACGTACTGCAAGGTGCTGTGCAGGTCCTCGCGCCACTTCTTCCACATCTGCCAGGGGTAGCCGACGAACGGCACCCACAAGAGCAAGCTGTAGCCGCGCTCGACGTTCTTCTTGACCTTCCGCTTCGGGTACTTGCCGAGGACCAGCTGCTCGACCTTCTTGAGCAAGGTCTCCAGGAACACCGCGTACACCAGCGGCGGGATGACCGCGACGAGCCGGCCGCCGAGCGAGGCCGACGGGGCGTGCAGCAGGTTCATCGTCGCGGAGGCCACGATGAACGCCACCAGGTAGAAACGGGTCAGCTGGCTGGACCGGGCCGTCAGCGCCTCGAACAGCCGCAGCAGCGACAGGCCGAGCGCACCCGCGTCCAGGAGGAGGGCGAAGCCGGTCGCGGCCGACCAGGAACCCCCGTTGCGGTCGAAGGCATACGCCTTCTGCGCGCCGAAGGAGAGCCAGGCCGCGATCCCGGCGATGCAGAAGATGATGACGAAGGCGACCGACAGGCTGATGACGGCCAAGCGGCGGCGCCAGGTCTTGCGCCGCTCCTCGGCGAGCCGTTCGCGCTCCTCGGGGGACATCTTGTCCTGCTCCCGGCTGCGACGCGAGCGCACCACGATCGCCACGGTGCCGAGGACGCAGAGTGCGGCGAGCACGATGCCGCCGGGGAGGATGAACTTCTCGACATCCATCAGCGCGGTCCCCTCCCCCACCACAGGGCGCCTCCGGGCCTGTTGGGCCTGCGGCTGACGGCCGCCGCCTGGTGACGCATGGACTCTCCGTTCATCGGTTTCTGAGGCTCGGGCGTCCCAACCCTAGGACGCCGCTCCGTCAGCCCCGGATACCGCAGCATCCTCCTCCAGTACCGGGCGCCCCGGCGGCCCCTTTTCCTGCACTCGCCCATCGGGCCCCGACGATCGTTGGCCCGGCCGCAGCACAGATGTCGTCTTGACGGGTGGTCGTACTAAAAACCGGCGTCCGTACCCTCCCGAATGCCCGATTGTCGATACCCTCCGGCCCATGGACTGGACTTGGAATAACCCCCTCCCAGAGGAGGGACGGACGATCTCGTTCGTCGGCAAGGGAGGGAGCGCGAAGTCCACCACTCTCGCTCACCTCCTGCGGAACTGGAAGAAGATGGGCATCCCCGCTGTCGCCCACGATGCCGACGACAGCGACGGCCAGGAGGAGCCTGGTTCCCTGCTCGCGTGGGCCGAGATGCTTCCCGTGCACAGTGAGGGCCTCGGTGCCCCTGTGTACCGTGCCCCGGCCGCGCCCTCGCTCAAGGCCGAAGTGGACCGGCTCCGGCCGCCGCACGGCCTGTCCCTGATCGACACCAAAGCCTGGGACCGCGGCAAGCAGAACTCCCACCTCGCCGCGATCCGGGCCTCGGATCTCCTCGTGCTGGCCCTCTATCCGAGCGGCATGGAGAAGTTCCGTGGCGCGTCGATCCTGGGCGCGATGGACGAGGTCGAGACCATGTCCGGCCACCGGCCTCACGTCGTCTGCCTGCTCACGCGCTTCAACCCCAGCGCGGGAGCGGCTGATGGAGTCCGCAAGGAGCTGGAAGAGGAGGGGCTGCACGTCCTCAAGACTGAGATTCCCGCGTCCGAGTCCAAGACGGGTTACGCCCAGAGCTTCGGCACGGTCCCCCGGCTGAAAGCGGACTCCGACATGCACAAACTCGCCAAGGAGCTTCTAGTGGAGGTCACCCGATGAGCGCCCAGGCGCCGGCCCGACCGAGCATGGCCGCGGGCCGGCTCCGAAAGGGCGCCCAGCCCGTGAAGAAGGTGCCCGGCCTGGAGGCCGACCGCTTCAACGGCACCAACGTCATCGACCCTGCCCGCGTCATCAAGGGAACGCCGCAGGAGCAGCTGGAGCAGGTGACGGCCCTGCTCCGCGACGCCAAAGAGAGCGGAGAGGAAGCCGTCGCCGACGTCCTGGCCGTCGGCGCGGTCAACAAGGGTCTGCTCCTGGCCTACGCCAAGGAGAACGACCTGTGGCAGCACTCCAGCTGCACCAGCTTCGAGCAGTGGGGCGCGGAGGTGCTGGAGATCAGCACGAAGTACGTCCACCGGCTCGTCAGGGAAGCCGCGGCCCTGGCCAAGGTGGTGGCGCTGAACATCCGGTGTAAAAAAGTGCACCGCATCAGCAGGCCCTCCCACGCCGTCGTCATCGCCGCGGTCATCGACCAGCACGGCGAGGACGCCGCCCTCGCGGTCATCCCCAAGGCGTGGGAGCTGGCGGCGGCCGAGAACCGTCGGCGCCCCACAGCAGCCCTGTTCGAGCGGGCGGCCGCAGAGCTCAAGTACCCCATCAAACTGATCACGGACGAGAGCGACGACGCGGCGCCCGCGCTCACCGCTCCCCCTGCGGTCCTGCGGACCCAGAAGACCCTGACCCGCGTCACCGCGGCGCTCGGCAGCGTCAAGGAGCGGCACATCGCCGCCATGGAACGCAAGGACGCCGACGCGGTCCGGCGCCAGGCGGAGGAAGCCCGTACCCGCCTGACCGAGTACATCGAGACGATCGACAAGGTGTACCCGAAGAAGGTCGTCCCCGCCTCGCGCCCAGAGCTGGAGGGCGACGGGCGGCAGGACGAGGAGCGCACCGCCGTCGCCTGACCGTGCCGTCGCGAAGAAGGCCCCTTGAATCCGCCGACGGCGGGGGCCTTCTTCGCGACCGGGACGCTACTGCTTGGGGAGCAGCGCAGCGCCTGCCGCGCGAGCGGCGGCAAGAGCCTGGTCCAGCTCGCTGATGACGCTCGCCTCCGAGTCGCGGGCCATCATGGCCAGGACCTCCTCCGTGGCGCCGTCTCGGCTGCCGAGGCCCCGCAGCTGCTCACGCTCGCGGTACGAGATTCCCGCCATCGTTACCAGCGCCGCGTACTGCTCAAGGAGGGCCACCCGCTCGGTGATCCCTTCGAGGCGACGGCCCAGGCCCGCCCGGCCGGCGTCCAGGACCCGCGCGGCTTTCTCCCCCGCCGGCCAGGCCGGGAGACTCATCGCCTCCCGGCTGTACGCGGCGAGTGCCTGCGCGATCTCCCACTCGAAGGCGGGCAGGCCGGTGAGGTTCAGGTCGCGGTCGAGGAGTCCCTGCTCATGGAGCTCGGAGCCCAGGATCGAGTCGGTCGCGGCCTGGACGCGCACGAGGACCATGGCGGCGTCGGGCATGAATTCGGCTGGGCCGAGATAGCGGCCGTGGGACTCCTTCAGGAGCTGGGTGGAACGGTGGCGACCCCCCATGCGCTGGTTGGTCACCGCGATCACGACCCAGAACCCCAGCACCGCGAAGAGTGCGCAGCCCCACAGCAGCGACCGCAGCGCGGCCCAGTACGACAGGTCAGCGACTTCGCTGTAGAGCGTTGCGAAGATGGGGCAGAGCGCCACCATCCCCAGCATCAGCCCTGCGAGCCTCCTGAGCGGACGGAAGGCCGACCGCAGGAGTCCCGGCGCCGCGACGTCGGGGACGGGAGTGGACGCGGAGCGCAGGAGAACCGGGTCGAGGCGACGCAGGAACGTCTTCGCCTCTTCGGGGAGGCCCGGGTCGACGGCCACGCGTGGTGTGGCCATTGCGCGGGCGGAGTTGTAGGTGGTCATGAAGCCGGAAGGCCCTTCGTTGCAGGTTTCGAGATGGCCGGGAGAGGGGTGCCGCCCCTTTCCCGGGCGGAGCGTACGAGGGTCGGACGCAGGCGCCGCCGCGCTGATTCGGGTGGCGGGGACGTCGGCGCCCCGATCGGACCGCTGGGCGTCCCCCGGCGGAGTGGACGGGTCAAGTTGACCGGGTACTCCGCCGGGGTGTCTCCCGGATTCCTCACGGCAGCGCCTCGGTCTCGATGTCCGGGTACAGGGCGCGCAGCCGCTCGGGATCGCCGGTGATCACGGGCCACTGCCGGGCGGCGGCCAGGTAGGCGACGTGGCCGGCGGTGGTGCTGGCTTCGCCGTCCACGTTCGCGCGCAGGATGCCCGCCCCGCGCGCGTCCGCCTCATCCAGCGGGGCGACGGTCAGGAGGGGGAACTGGGCGATGGTCGACAGCGCGTGCGCCGCGTCGGTCTTGAGGTCGGCGTGCGCATCGGACAGGGCGGTCGCGGGGACGAGGAGCGGGATGACTCGCTGATGGGCGATCGACAGGAGGGCCTGCATGTAGAGGCTTCCGCGGGCGGCGGCGGTCAGCGCCGTGGTGTCGAGGATGCGGCCGCCGATCACGCGGCGCTGCTCTCTCCGGTGCTGGCGCCGACGCCGAGTGCTTTGGCGGCCCACCCCAGGTGCTCAGCGCCGGGGCGCTCGCCGGGGAAGAGGCGCGCGAGGACGGCGTCCACCTCGGCGGCCTCCTGCTCGCGCTGGAGCAGAGACGTGATGTGCCCCGATACGCTGCTGATCTGTCCTGCGGCCTCCCGCTCCTTGAGCTGGTCGAGAACTTCCTGCGGAATCGTGATCGCTGTCTTCGCCTTGGGCGGGGTCTTCGAGTCGGTCATACCAGAGTCATACCGCATCTCCGCCCTGGGTGCGAGGCACTCGGGGGAAGTCGTTGGCTGGAGCCAACAGGGGTCGATACGCTCGCCTTCGCCGTTGGCTACAACCAACACAGGGGGTTCCGTTGGCGTACGACGTCGACATGTTCGCCGATGAGGTCGAGCAGCTCGCCCAGCAGGCCGACCAGGCCGAGGGCGCCGAGCGCGTTGAGCTCCTGGCTCGCGCGGCCAATCTCGCGATAGACCCCCTGCGTCGCATCGAGCTGCTGATGCAGACCGCGGACGCTGCGGGCCGTGCCGCTCACCAGGCTGCGGGCGCGGCCCGGCGGGGCGAGAACCGGCCGGGGAACGAGCCCGCGACGTACGAGCAGATCGGGGCCGCCGCCGGCTTGAGCCGGGATGTGGCGTACCGGCAGCACACGCACGGTGCTGCGCTCGCATGGCCGGCGAAACGGCGGGGCGTACACAACGGGCGCACCGTGGCGCAGCCCGAGGCGCCTCTGGACAGTGCGGCGGGGGACACGAGGGAAGAGGTGGACGTATGAACGAGGATGACATCGCGCGTGGGGTGGCCCGCGGACTGCACGAGCATGAACAGCGTCGGGCCGAGGGGAACGCGCGCTCGCTGCTGGCGGGCCTGGGCATCATGGCTGCCCTGTTCCTCTTCTTCATCTGGCTGGTGACGTACGCATGACCAAGCCCTTCGAGGTGCATCTCTTCCTCATCAACGGCCAGCCCGACCCGGCGACGTGTGCCTGCCCCCGGGCGGCCTGTGGCGGACTCGTCAAGATGCTCGACGACTGCCCCGTTCACTGCCCCCTCTCGGGGGACGCCCCGATCATGGGTTTCAAGCCCGTCGCGCGTTGCTGCCCGGCGCCGCCCCAATCGGCTTCGGCGTGGAGACGCCCCCCACGAACCGAGGCCCGGACCAACATGGTCCGGGCCTCGGTTCGTGGGGGCGCGGCGCCCTACCGGTCGCCCGCGCTGGTGGAGGGGTCCACCAGCGCGGCCGCTTCCTCCAGGGCCTGCCTGGCCCGTTCGGTGGTCGCGGGCGGCTCGCCGGTCCGCCTGGCGTGCGCGTACGTCTCCCGCACGACGCCGCGCACGTACACGACGAGGTTGGCCCGCTCGGAGGCGTCCCGCCGGTCGTCGACGACGTCGGCCAGCTCGCTCCACCAGAAATCGTCATCCGGGTCGCTCAGGATCTCGCCGGCCTCGAAGTGCTCCAGCAGGGCCCGCGCGGCGGCATCCATCGCCGGGTACCGGGCGTCCTCCGCCCGCTCGCGTTCCCGCCGCTCCAGCTCCTCCTGGGCGGCGCGGGCCTCGATGATCCGGGCCACGTGCGGCTGACGCCGGTCCTCGGGGCGGCCGAGCACCGCCACCTTCAGGCTCGCGTGCCGGTTGAAGGCGCTGGACGGGTTCGGCTCGCCGTCCGCGTTGGTGTACTGGAGGGCCAGGGCCACCTGATCCCACTGCACCCCGGCGCCGCGGGCATCGTCGAGCGCCCGGAGCTGGAGCGGGTCGGCCTGCTGCCGCAGCCACTCGGCCAGCGTGATCCGCAGGAGCGCCGCCTGCTGGTACGCCTCGCCCTCCAGGCGGTCCGCGTGCGCCTGGGCGAAGTGCAGGACGCCGTGCGTCTCGCCGTCGCCCGGCCACCGCTCCAGGTATCCCTGGTCGCCTCGGCGTTCCGCGCGGGCGTGCAGCTCGTACAGCTTCCCGGCGAGCACCCGGGGATCGACCCCTTGCAGTCGTCGTGCCGGGCGGCGCTCCCGCGTCGCCTTCGGCGCCGCCTTCTTCGTTGCTCTGCGGCCCATGACCCCCTCGTTCCTACCGCCGCCACCGTACCGAGAGCGAGGGCGGCCCGCCCGCATGTGACAGCCCTCATGGTCAGTGCAGGTCAGAGCGACGGTGGCGGCTTGTAGCGTGGGCGACATGCCTGTCGATATTCGTACTGTTCTGCGTAAGCACGAGGGAGAGCTGCGGCGTTTTCGCCGGGGCCTGTTCTCCACGGACCCCGCCGACAGTGAGCTGGCCTCCGCGCTGCCCTCGTCCGTGCTGGAGCGGTACCGGGCGGGGGGACTGGCGGTGCCGCACTCTTTCGGTCCGGTGCGCTCGGTGACCGATCGGTTTGCCACCCTCAGCTTCGTCGGGGACATCAGCGACCAGGCCGCGCTCCTGGAGCAGCCGGGCCGGGAGGGGAGTCTGCTGACGCTGTCGGTCGCCGCGAAGCACAAGCAGCTCGGCACCCGTCAGCCCGTTAATCCGGCGGAGGCGCGGGCCTGGGTGGAGGCGATCGTGGGCCCCGAGTGGCTGCCGCACGTCTACTCTGCCGGCGCTCTGACCGGCGTCACCAAGGGCGGTTCCTCGACCTCGAAGCCGCTCACGACGCAGTTCTTCTACCTGTTTCTGGGCGCGGACGGTGTCCCGCACGCCGAGCCGGAGCATCACCTCGGCGTGCAGCTGACCCCGCTCACCGACGCTGCCTGACGCGACGCTGGGCCGCCCCTCGACGAGGAGGCCCGGCACGGCGGAACTGGACCGTCGACCTGCACGGGTGATCCCGTGCATGGGGGCTGACCAGGCGTTTTCTGTCGCCTGGCCCTCGGCGGGCCGCCCGCTCGGGAGGGGTCTCCGCAGCCGCGACCCAAGTTCGGAAACCGGGCGATCTTCGCAAATCCCGGCCGGTCCGCGCGCTTTCACTACTAGTGAAACACGTTCGGAGTACGCCCGGATCATGACATGCGCACGTCATCTAGACCGCGCATAACCGGAATTATGCGCGGCCTAAGTGATCTTGGTTGGATGTCAACAAAACGGTGACACCGCGTCGATGTCATCAATATGATGACGCCATGACTCAAGATCCCGACTCGTACGCGCAGGAGGCGGCCGCCCTGGAGCGGCTCACCCGCCGCCACGGCGGCGAGCACTACCGACGGCTCAACTCCCACGGCGGCCCCTACCTCACAGCCACCCCCCTGGAGGCGGTGATGCTGGTCGCCAAAGCCCTGGACCACGACGGCGGGGGCCGCGTCACAGGCCAGGACCTGGAGGACGCGATCCTGCTGCTCGACCGTGCCCGCGGCGAACTCGACCTCCACGAGCTGGAGCTGATCGACCACGCTCGCCTTCACCACGGCCGTACCTGGGGGCAGGTTGCCGAGGCGGCAGGAGCGGGACGAGACCGCCGCATCGCCCAAACCCGCTACAGCCGCCTGCGAGGCCGCGTGCCCGGCTACACGCCGCCGGTCACCCCCCAGGGGGCGGCCGGCGCATGAACAGCGACTACGAACACACCCGGGACCACATCCGGGCCACCCGTGGCCCGTTCACCCCCGCGGAACAGCGCGCCGCGGAGCTGGAGCTGGCGACGCTCCATGCCGACGGGCACCTTCTGCACCTGCGGGCGTCCGAGGGTGATCCGCCGACGCTGGAGGAGTGGGGGACGCACTACCGCCGCACGGCCCCGCTGCTGGTGCGTCTGGCGCTGTCGAACCCGGGACGCTACGAGGAAATGGCCCGCGTGGCAGTGCGGAAGTGGAGCGAGGCCGAGCAGCTCGAAGTGACCGCCATCGCCGCGGTGGGCACGGGCGAGGACGCCGAACGCTGGCTCGCGGGCAAGGAGGGCCACGCATGAGGGCCCCACACAACCCCTTCCCCGGCGCAGGCCCGCAGGATGAGGACCCGGTGCCGCCGGTGGCGGACCCGACCACGGGGGAGATCCGGCTCCTGGAAGACCGCTGCACGACCTGTGTCCTGAACCCCGCCGCGTCGGCCGCTCCGCTTCGCCCGGGGCGGCGGCAGCAGTTCATCCGCGAGGTCCGGGACTGCGGCGGACAGATCGTGTGCCACTCCACCGTGTCGCCCGTCGTGCCGGACGACTTTCCCGCCGCGATGTGCAGGGGGTTCGTCGATGCCTACGGGCTTCCCCAGGCGGCCCGGGAAGCCATCGAGCTCGGGGTCGGGCACATCGTGGAAGTCCCCGACCCCACGCGGACCGGCGCCAGTGCGCACGGAGGGCTTCAGCAGTGAACGGACCGAAGCCCGGCCAGGTCCAGATTCCGACCAACCTGGTCGTCATGCGGAGGCAGGAAGACGGAAGCGCCCTGCTTCCCGCCCGTCAGGTGACGGAGCTGCTGCGCACCCTGTCCACGGCCTTCCGGGATCACCCGGAGATGGACCCTGCGGAAGGACTTGCCTCCCTGGCGGACCAGCTCGACCTCATCGTCATCACTGCACTCGGCAGCGACACCGAAGGAGACACGTGACCACACCCCCCATGCTGCGGCGTCCGGCGCCGCGCCCCCTCGGCACCGACCCGGCCCACGCGGAGCACGGCGCCCCGGTCGCACGCCGGGGTGAACTCGCCATGGCGCCCAGGGACGCCAGTTTCCTCCGCAGCCCCAGCACCGGCGGCGACACCCAGCTGCACGTCGCCGTCTTCACACAGCAGTACGCCGTCGGGAGCGGCATGGTCGGCATCGCCGCGGCGTGCGACCCCGTGCGCATCCTCCTGGACGAGGGCCTGTTCTTCGGGGCCCACGAACTCCCCAAGTCCCGCTGCCGCCGCCCCGGCTGCCGGACGCTGTTCGAGGCGGCCGACCGGCAGCACGACGACCTGGAGCACATGAGGGCGTACTACGGCCTCCAGGAGCGCCACGGCGTTCACCTCGGCCTGGCCGTCCGCGTGCGGCGCCACGGCCGCCCCGGGACCGTCGTCGACACCGCCGGCCGGTACCTCCTCGTCCGCCTGGACGACGAGCCCCGGCCCGTGCGCTGCCACGTGACACACGCGATGGAGTACGAGACCGGGCCGGGGGAGTGGGTCGCCGTCGCCCCCATCACCCACGACGGGGCGCCCGCGCCCGCCGGATAGGCGGCGGGGGAACGAAAAGGGGGTCCGGAGGCATTCGCGCTGCCTCCGGACCCCCTCGAACTGTACGGGCCCCGAACGAGGAAGGGGCCTCACACCGGTTGTCCCGGTGTGAGGCCCCTTCCCTGTGCGTGTCAGTCGACGCCGGGCACGGCCACGGGGTTGTCGCCGAGGTAGCCGAGCCGGGCGTCCACGTTCGCCTCAGCCTCCCGGAGCCGCTTGGTGTGCGGCTTCTCAGACACCCGCCCGTTCCTGGTCACGCAGCGCTCGCCCGAGCTGACGTGGCAGGTCTCGCACTCCAGCTCCAGGACCTCGACCTCGACCGCTGCGTCCCGCTCCCTGCGGCGCCTGGCCTGGGCCGCCTTGGATTCCCAAATGACCCGCATCCCCGCCATGGCCTCCGGGTACGTGGTCGTCTCCGTTCCCGGTACCCGGGCGCCGTAGGCGAGGTGGAGCAGCTGGCGCGCCGTGGGCACGACGGCGGGCCCGCCGAAGTCCTCGCGATCGGTGCCGCGCGCCGCAGATCCCCACGGATCGCCGGTACCGGAGAACTTCGTGGCGAGCGGGACGTCGCCCTCGACGATCCGGGCGAGCTTGCCGGCCTCCTCGCCGATCTCCCGCAGCTGTCCGGCCTTCGAGCGCAGACTGTCGATCATCGGCTCCAGCTCGACCGGCGTGGCGGGCGTCTCCGCCGCGCGAGCGATCTGCCGCAGCCTCAGCTCGATCGCCGCCAGTTCGACCGCGATCTCGTCGAGCGTGATCTGACGCCCCGCCATGAGGTGGGCGATGTCGGCCTCGGCGTCGGTCTCGTACGACGTGTCGTTGTTGTTCAGCAAGTCCGCTCCAAACGGGGAAGCAAGCCCCTGTGCGAGATTTCGAGTGATGACGCTGGTCGAGGTGCCACCCCCTGCCAGCAATGACAACAATACCACCTTTATTGGTGGCGTGGGAGGGAAAAGGGTCCTCGAACGTCTCGCCGTCGAGCTCCTCCGGCTTGTGCCGGAGCGTGCCCGTGCGTTCAGCGGAGAACGGTTGGCTGCTCTGGCGGGCCGTGGCTGAGGAGGTCAGCGATCAAGTCCGCGAGGCCGCGCGGGTAGACCGTCTCTCTGGTGTCGCGGAGCTCCTGGAGCGTCCACCAGCGGCGGGCTCGGATGTTGTCGGTCTGGGTGGCGCGAGCTGGGTCGACGTCGGAAGCCTCGATACGGGCGAGGAAGTATTTCTCGACCTGGCGGACCAGTTGCCCGGCGACGGCATGGTCCTGGCAGCGTTCAGCGACCTGAGCGACCAGGGTGACGTTCGCAGCCCCGAGTTCTTCGCCGAGCTCCCGCAGGACGGCCGTGGGGTAGTCCTCGTCCGGCTCCAGGCCCCCGCCGGGGGTGGCCCAGAAGCCGCCGACCTCGGCGTAGTGAAGCAGCAGGACCCGCCGGTGGGCGTCGATGGCGACGGCTCGGGCCGCCTTCCGGAGGGGCGGAGCGCTCATCGGGCCAGTCTGGCAGCAAGATGATCCGTGGCGGACGGTGACCGCCCGTCCAACATCCGTTTATCCCTGCTGCTCAGTGCTGGGGCCTGCGCCGTGGGTGGTGCGGTCCATGCGCGCCGTGAATCCTCCCGCGCTGTCCCTGGTGAGCAGGAGCAGGGGCTCGGTGGCGATCAGGTCGGGGGTGCCGGTGATGCCGCCGACCTTGCGGGTCGTGGTGACCGCGACGAAGTCGCCGCCCGCGGCGATCTCGTCGAGATACTCGGTGTTGCGCCGGGCGCGTTCCCCGTTGAGTAGGCACTTGGCGGCGCCGAGGACGCCGAGTGTCAGGCAGCCGCCGAGCAGGATCACGGTGGTGCCCTGGTCGAGGGTGAGCCGGGTGATGATGGTCAGGTCCGCCAGGAGCTCGCCCTCGGGTGCCCAGGTAGGGGCCAGCCGGATGTCCCCGTGGCCGGGGAAGAGGAGCGCCGGGTCCGGGGGAGCGGAGAAGCGGTAGGGGAGGTGAGGGCCGAACTCCGCGTACGCGGTGTTCCGGTCCGGTGCGCCGAGAACCACCAGGCAGTCCGGCTCAGCGTTGTAATACTCCCCGGGGTGGAAGTCCCGGACCTTGGCGGCCGGGAAGTCCTGGGCGAGGCGGGCGCGGACGTAGAACAGGGCGTCCAGGTCGGCGAAGCCCGCATAGCGGGAGTACAGCGGGTCGTTGGGGCGCTGTCGGGGCCGGTCCGGGAGCGCCGAACAGACGACGTCGATGCGGGAGGCCCCCGAGACTCCGAAGAACTGGGCGGCCTCACCGGCCGGGGCGGGTGCGCCTTCGGGCGCCGGCGGGGTGTGTGCGAGGTAGCTCCCGTCCGCGACGAGGAGCGCGAGAGTGTCCAATGCCTGTCCAGCGTGACGGCGAACGGTCTTGGCGGAGCAGCCCAGCACCCGGGCGAGCGACTCCTGCCGCTCCGTCAGGGTCGGCCAGGAGTGTTCGGGCAGCAGATTGAAGTCGGCGGCAGCGTAACGGCGCTCGTGCGGCGTCAACCCGTCGATCGCCCGGCGCAGGGCCGCGACCAGGCGGGTCGTCTCGCTTCCGGCGTCCGACAGCGGGGCCTGGCGGGCCAGCAGCAGCCCGCGGAGTTGATCGCTCAGCGCCGCCACGGCCCCCGGGTGGCCCAGGGCAGGGCCCTGCCGGAGTCTCAGCAGCTGCGTGCGGACGTCCTCCGGGGAGAGTCGGGGCGGCGGAACGGCGGGTGCCGGCGCCGGGCGTTGACGTACTCCGTCGCGCATCCGAGGCGCCCCCTTCCGGGTCCGGCCACACAGAAAGATCACCAACTGTCACGATCTCGTCACCCTAGGGTGTACCGCCTGAATCTTCTCCTTGCAACTTCACTGCGAAACTTCACCGACTGCCCAGGGGGTGGGCGCCCCTTGTCCAAGCGGTGTCCAGCGGGCGGGATCTGTCCAGGTCTTGGGGCAGCTGACGGGATGTCTGCACGGTGCGAACCGCGGCGACGATGACGCAGCCCGCTGACCCGATGCGGGCTCTGGACCTGCGACGACAAGGGAGTAATGCCATGCCGCAGCCCCCGCCTCCTCCGCCCCCGCCTCCGCCTCCGCCGCCGATCCCGCAGCCCCCGCCCCCGGGCGGCGGTCGCTGAACCGACGCGACGGTTCAGCCCCCTGCCCGCGGCCCCGGGACCGGACTTCCTCCGGCCCCGGGGCCGCACCCCTTTCGAGCCCCGAAGGAGAACCTCCGTGGAAGCACGCCCGGTGTCCGCACTCGTACTCAACCCCGACGAACTCGGCCCCGACCCGGTGCCCGGGATGGACCTGGCGGTGAAGCTGGGCATCGGCCAGCTGGAGATCCGATCGGCCGAGGGCGCCAACGCGGTGACCCTGCCCGACGAGCGGCTGCGGCACATCCGCGCGCTGGCCGACCAGCGCGGCCTGGCGGTCGCCGCGCTGGCGTCGCCGCTGTGGAAGTGGTGCCGCCCCGAGGCCCGCCCCGGACGCGTGGACACCTTCGGCTTCCCCACCCAGGTCCCGCCCGAGGAGAGGCTGGACTGGGTGCGCCGCGCCCTCGCGGCCGCCGTGACCCTCGGCGCCCCCATCGTGCGGGTCTTCTCACACCTGCGCGTCGAACCGGAGCTGACCGAGCAGTTCGCCAGTGATCCCCTGCTCGCCCAGGCCCTCGAAGAAGCCGACCGGGCGGGGGTGCGGCTGCTGCTGGAGAACGAGCCGGTGTGCACCGTCGCCCATGCCGAGCCCCTGCTGGAGGTGCTCGACCGCTACCACGCGCAGGGCCTCGGTCTGTGGCTCGATGTGGCGAATCTCCACGAGGTCGGCCAGGCGAACAAGGAGACCGTCCGCGCACTGGCCCCCTACGTGGGCTACGTGCACGTCAAGGACTACCGGCCCACCGACGCCGGCCGCACCTTCTGCCCGGCAGGCGAGGGCTGCGTGCCCTACGCCGAGGTGCTGCCGCTACTGCACGCGGCCCACCCGGCCCTGCCGTACGCGCTGGAGACCCACGTACGCGACACCCCCGCCGACGCCCTGGCCGCCGGGGCGGCCTTCCTGCGCACGGCCATTCCCGGCGGGCTGGCGTGAAGCGGGTCCTGCTGGTCGGCGCCGGCGAGGTCGGGGCCAAGCACCTCACCGCCCTCGCCGGAGCCGACGGCCTGACCGTCGCGGGGATCGTCGATCCGGCGCCGCGCACCGAACTGCCGGACGGCATCCCGTCCTTCGCCGCCCTGCGCCCGGCCCTGGCCGTCCTCAAGCCCGACCTGGTCGTGGTGGCCGCTCCGCCCGGGGCCGCGCTCGCGGCGGCCCGGGTCGCCGCCGCCGATGGCGCCGCGGTCCTCGTGGAGAAGCCCGCGACCATCGTCGTTACCGCACTGGCACCCCGGCCGGAGGACGGGCGGATCTTCGTGGGCTTTCAGCCGCACTTCGCCCCCGGCCTGCACGATCTCCTCGCCCGGCCCCCGGCCGTCGAGCGCGCCGTGGTCCGCCTTGCCGTACGGCGCGACCCCCCGTACTTCCGCGGCTGGAGACGCACCCATGCCGCCGCCGGCGGGGTGCTCCACCAACAGGCCATCCACGGCCTGGCGCTCGCCCTGCGGCTAATCCCGGGCGACGTCGAGAGCGTGAGCGCCACGGCGGTGCACCGCCGCAACCTGGCCGAGACCGAGGACCGCATCACCGCCGACCTCACGCTGGCCGGCGCGCGGAGCGTGCACGTGGACGCCCGCGTCGACCATGAGGGCCCGCCCCGGCACGAGGTCCTGCTCCAGCTCGCCGACGGGCGGCGCCTGCACATCCGCGGCCGGAACCTCGAAGCCGGGCTAGCAGACCCGGCAGCCGCCCCCACCCACGAGCAACTTCGGCGCCAGATGTACGCGGCCGTGCTCGACGCCGCCAAAGGCCGCCCCGCCCACCCCTGCCTGTTCCCGCTGTCGGCGCTGCGGCGCCCCCTGGAGGTGATCGAACGTGTCTACCGCGACGCGAACCGTGTCCGCGCAGCGCACCCCGCTGCCGCATGAACTGGCCGTCGAGATCGTCGAGCGCAAGGGCATCGGCCACCCCGACACCCTCGCCGACGGCATCGCCGAACTGGCGTCCATCCGCTACAGCCAGCACTGCCTGAACGAGACCGGTGCCGTCCTGCACCACAACCTGGACAAGGTCGCCGTCCTCGGCGGGCGCGCCGCCTTCACCGACACCGACGGCGTCTACGACCGGCCCCTGCGCGTCGTCTTCGGCGGCCGGATCTCCACCTCCTTCGCCGGGCAGGAGCTGCCGGTGCGGGAGATCCTTGAGCAGGCCGCCGTCGACCACCTCCGCGCGGCCCTGCCGGGCTTCGACCGGGTCCGGCTTGAGATCCGGCACGAGACCACCGACTCCAGCAAGTTCCGCCACTGGTTCGCCCCCCGCTCGCTGCACGACCTTCCCGAGCGGCCCCGGCCGTTCTCCAACGACACCGCCTATCTCGTCGGCTCCGCCCCGCGCACGGCCGCGGAGAGCCTCGCCCTGCTGGCCGAGGCGTGGTTCCGTAACCGCGCGTGGGCCGGCAGCGACATCAAGGCCCTCGTCGTGCGGCGCGGCGACGCCTGGACGGTGACGGTGTGCGTGCCCGCACTCGCCGGTCACCTGGCCACCTCGGCCGAGTTCGACGACGCGGTGACCACCTGCGCCCGCGAGCTGGAACAGCGGCTCCCGGGCCGCGTCGAGGTGGTGTGCAACACCCGGGGCAGCCGCACCGGGCCGATCTCCGGGCAATACTTCACGCTCTCCGGCTCGGCGGTCGACTACGGCGAGGACGGCCTGGTCGGCCGGGGCAACGCCCGCACCGGGCTGATCAGCGGTGCCCACCTCGCGGGCAACGAGGCGACGTTCGGGAAGAACCCGGCCTACCACGTCGGCAAGGTGGGTGGCTGGCTCGCCGACGCGGCCGCCCGCGCCGTGGCCGCCGAGTTCGGGCCGTGCCGCATCGGGCTGCTGTGGCGCAACGGCGCCGCGTACGATCAACCCGCCTCCGTCGAGATCACCACCAGCGAGCAGGCACCGCCCAAGGCGGCGGAGGAGCTGGTGCGCGCGACGCTGGCCCGAACCGACTGGACGGAAGACCTGCTGTCCGGCCGGTACCTGCCCAAGGTGGAGCCGGTCGAGGACCTGCTGACCGACTTCATCAAGGCCCTCCGGTGACCACGCACCGGATCGTCACCGGCCACGTCTCCGCGCTGCTCGCCCTGCCCGACGGCCTGGACAGCGCGGCCGCCCGCGCCGCCGATCGGTCCCTGCCCGGCGGCTGGCGCCTGGAAGCCGCCCCCGACGCCGCGGGGACGGCGGACATCGAGGTCACCATCGGGGCCGCGGCCGTCACCGCCGGCAGGCACACGGTGCGTGTCCGCCTGCCCCGAGCCGCCGCCAGCTCGGACACCCTCGCGTACGTCACCTACACCGCCCTGGAGCGCGCCCGCCAGCGTCGGCGCAAGGTCACCATGCACGGCACCGCCCTGCACCCGCCCGGCGGTCCGGCCGTGCTGCTCCTCGGAGCCAAGGGCGCGGGCAAGACTTCCACCGCGCTCGCACTCGCCGCCCGCGGCTGGCTCCACGGCGGGGACGACCTGGTCGTCCTCGAAGGCGCCGAGGCCGGGGCAGCGGTGTGGCCGGGCAAGCCCACCGCCGCCGTCCGCGCCCCCGCCCGCCCGCTGGACCCCAAGCCCCAGCACTCCCTGCGCCCATTCGTGACGGGGCCGGCCCCGCTCGGGCGGATCGTGCGGGTGGCCGTCCACCCCGAGCTGACCGCGGCATCGCTGACGCCCGCGCGCCCGCTGTCGGTGAACGAACGCCTGCGTCTGCACGAGAACCTGGCCCGCTACATCTCCGGCCTGCCCACCCCGCTCAACGGCGTGTCCGGGATGCCGTACGGGCCGGTGTGGCCTCTGGACACCCCCGCCCTGGCCCGGTGGCGAAGCCACCTCATCGCCACGCTCGCGGCCAGCCGGTTCGACTACCTGCACGCCCCCGACGCCGAGACGGCCGCCGACCTGCTCGCCAAGGAGACCGAGACCGGATGAGCCCTGCCGTGATCCTGCCCAGCCGGAACGAGCCGACCACCATCAGCGCCGTCACCGCCGCCGTCGACGCCGCCCTCGGCGACTCCGCGGCGGTCATCGTCCACGCCGACACCTCCGACACCCCGCAAACGGCCGAGCAGTTCACCACCACGGCGACCCGGGCCGCGAAGCTCGGGCTGACCGGACTCGTACGCGGCAAGGGCGCCCAGATCCTGGCCGCCGCCCGGTGCCCGCAGACCGCCGGGGCCGCGGTCGTGCTGATCGCCGACACCGACACCCGCAACCCCGATCCCGCCGTCTACCGCGCGCTGCTGGACCGCGTGCGCGGAGGGGCCGCCCTGGCCATCGCCGACTACCCGCGCCACTGGGACGAGGCCAACCTCACCAACCACCTCGCCCGGCCGCTCATCACCGCCGTGACCGGCCACGACGTGCCCCAGCCCCTGGCCGGGGACCTCGCCCTGTCCCGCGCCGCTCTGGACGCCGCCCTGCGGGCCGCCGAGGCCCTGCCCGAAGACCTTGCGGCCTGCGTGGACGGCTACGGCATCGACGCCTTCCTGCTGCTGACCGCCGCCACGGCCGGACCCGTGACCTCGGTACGGCTGGCCGAGCCCAAGCGGCACGCCGCGTCCTTCCCCCACCTGCCCGTCATCTACCACCAGGCCGTCCCCGTGCTGCTGCACCTGACCGCCGGAAGGCCGCCACGGACTCCGGTCGACGAGGACCCGGCGCTCTACCGGGCCGCCCCCCGCGACATCGAACCCGCCCGCCTCCAGGCCATGCTCACCGCGCTGGACAGCCTTGGCCCACGCCCCGACGGATACGATGAGCGTCCCTGGCCGCTCCCGGCCGCGGACGCCTGGCACGCCGTCAACTCCGGTACTCCGGCGGCCGAAGCCGCCCGCCAGCTGTGGCCGTACTACCTGCACCGCGTCCGAGACTGGCTCGCCACCGGACAGCACGCCACCGCCGAACAGCGAGCCGAGACGCTCGCCGCCGCACACGCCCGTCTGCACACCGCCCTCACCACCGCAGGAGCCTCGTGATGACCGCCCCGACCTCCGGCTTCTCCGCTTTCGCCCTGGAGCCCTTCCCCGAGATCCACCCCGGTGACGACCTGGCCGACGCGATCGCCGACGTCATCACGCGCACCGGCAGCGAACTGCGCGACGGGGACCTTGTGGTGGTGGCCTCCAAGGTCGTCTCCATCGCGGAGAAGCGCTACGTCGACCTGGCCAGCGTCACCCCCACCCCCCAGGCCCTGGAACTCTCCGCCCGCACCGGAAAGCCCGCCGAGATCGTCCAGCTGATCCTGGACAACTCCACCGAGCACTTCCTGGCCACCGAGGGCGGCCCGATCATCGCCCGGCACACCCTGGGCTACCAGCTCACTTCCGCCGGAATCGACCGCGCAGGCAGCGAGGGCGCGTGGCTGCTGCCGCTGGACCCGGACGGCTCCGCCCGCGCCCTGCGGGACGCCCTGATCACCTACACCGGCGCCGAGGTCGCCGTCGTCATCGCGGACTCCGACGGCCGCGCCGACCGGCGCGGCGCCACCGTCATCTCGATCGGTGCCGCCGGAGTCGCCCCGCTGCGTACGACCGAGCACGACGGCAAGCGGCAGGAAGAGACCCTCACCGACCTGATCGCCGCGGCGGCGGGGCTCATCCTCGGCCAGCGCGGCCGCGGCGCCCCGGTCGCCGTGCTGCGCGGCATCAACTACCCGGCCAGCGACGAGGGCGTAGCCACGATGCTCCACCACCGGCCGTGACCCTTCTGATCACCGGGGCCGCCGGGACCATCGGTGCCCGACTGGCCGCCGATCTCGCCACCCGCGGGGTGCCGCTGCGGCTGCTCGACCGACGGCCCCCCAGCTCCGGCACGCCCGCGGGCGCCGACTTCGTCCAGGCCGACCTCCGCGATCAGGCCGCCATCGAGGCGGCGGCCGCCAGAGTCTCCGCCATCGTGCACCTCGCCGGCGTCACCGACGAGGGACCGTTCGCCGCGATGGTCGAGCACAACATCACCGGCACCCACCACGTCCTGGAGGCGGCCCGCCGCCAGCGGGTGCCGCGCGTCGTGCTGGCCAGCAGCCACCACGTCACCGGCCTGAACCCCGTTGGCCATCCGATGGCGGACGTGACGGCCCCAGACAGCTTCTACGCCGTCAGCAAGGTCACCCTGGAAGCCCTGGGGCGCCTCTACGCCCACAAGACCGGCGTCGAGATCGTCGCCGTACGGATCGGCAGCTACCGCACGCACCCCAGCGAGCCCCGCCACCGGGCGACCTGGCTCAGCCCCGCGGACGCCACCACCCTGCTGCACGCCGCCGCCACCCGGCCGCTGCCCTGCCGCTTCCTCACCGTCCACGGGACCTCGGGCAACAGCGAATCCTGGTGGCCCCGCACCGGCTGGGACGCCCTCGGCTACCACCCCGCCGACGATGCCGCCCGGCACCCCGAGACCGGACCGCTCACCGATACCCACGTGGGCGGCGCCTTCGCCGACTACGACCTCCCCGCGTAGAAGGAGCGCCCGGATGAGGCAGCTCGCCGTCCTCGGCTCCCCGATCACCCAGGCCCTCTCTCCGGTGCTGCACCGCGCCGCCTACCGGGCGCTCGGGCTCGACTGGACGTACCGCGCCATCGACTGCGCCCCGGACCAACTGGCGCCCTTCCTCGCCGCCATGGACGACCGATGGGCCGGGCTGTCGCTGACCATGCCACTCAAGCGGGCCGCCGTCCCGCTCCTGGACGAGGTCTCACCCCTGGTCCAGGCGACCGGAACCGCCAACACCGTGACCCGCCGGGGCGGTCGGCTCCTGGGAGAGAACACCGACGTCGACGGCATGGTCCAGGCCCTCCGCGAGGCCGGAGTCCACCACGTCGAATCGGTGTGCGTCCTCGGGGCGGGCGCGACGGCCGCGACCGCCCTCGCGGCCGTCCACCGGCTGGGCTGCACCACAGCGACCGCCGTCGCCCGCGACCCCGGCCGCACCGGCGAGCTGGGCCGGGCGGCGGAGCGCCTCGGGATCGCCCTGCGCATCGGTTCGTGGGACGCGGCACCCCGGCACCTGGAGGCGGGCCTGGTCGTCTCCGCCCTCCCGCCCGGGGCCGCCGACCGGCTCGCCCCGCTGTGGCCGGCCGCAGCCGACACGCTGCTCGACGTCGTGTATCGGCCCTGGCCCACCCCGATAGCCCGCGCCGCGCGGGAGGCGGGCACCACGGTCGTCGGCGGGCTGCCCATGCTCGTGCACCAGGCCGCCCGGCAGGTCGAGCTCCAGACCGGCCATACCCCGGCCCCCCTGGCCGCGATGAGGCGCGCGGCCGAACTCGCCCTGACGTCCTCCCAGCACCGATGACCCGGTCCTGTCCGACCCCACGGGTAGCTTTGGTGATCCAGAGCAAGGAGGGGACGCGTGGACGACCAGGGCGTGAAGTTCCAGATGATCGTGCAGAGCGAGGCGAAGCTGGACCGCGACCGTGCACTGGTGGCGTTCCTGCGGGCACGCATCGCTGAACGCGCGCCGACCGCCGACGAGCGGGAGCGGCAGCTGCTGGCCGGCACACAGAGGGTCCTGGACGAGTTCGCCGCCAACTTCGAGCGCGCCGCCAAGGTCGAGCACACGGACTACTTCCCCGGGCAGATCGACGCCCTCGGCTGGTCGCTGCGCTGCACGGCCTTCGCGGCCTTCTCCGAGCACCCCGACTTCCAGATGGACTTCAAGCCGTGATGCCCCGCCCGGAGCTGGCGGAGCGCCCCGCCGGCGAGATCGCACGACCCACGACCCGGGCGGAAGACGCCTTTGCCAAGATCCGCCAGGATCTGGGGCAGGTGGCCCCGCGCGATCCGGTCAAGCGCACGCTGGGCCCGCGCCGTCACCGCATGGACATCCTGCGCGACATCTGCACCGCCGAGGCGTTCACCACCGTCATGAACTGGCTGGCGTCCTCCACGATCCCCAGCATCAACTCGAAGCGGAACTACGCCGACGACATCCGGTTCTGGCACCAGTTCGCGCAGGAACTAGGGCACGAACGCTTCTTCATCGGCTGCATCACCCGCGGTGACGTCACCACCTGGCGGCTGAGCGAGGAGAAGCGCGAGCGAGCCAACCGCAGCATCGCGCGCCGCCTGTCCGCCCTGTCCTCCCTGCACAGCTTCGCCGCCGAGGAGGCGCAGACCTACATCCCCAACCCGGTCACCCGCCACAACCGGCCCAAGATCGACCGCCACGACGAGACCACCGCCACCCCCGTGGTGGAGGTCGACGAGTTCGCCGCCCTCTTCGACTGGGCGGAGTGCCTGCGCGACGTCGTCGTGACCAGCCTCGTCTACACCTTCGCCGGGCGCGTCAGCGAGTGGTGCGAGGCCGACGTCACCGACTTCCGCGACGGCCGCAACCCCGTGATCGACCTGACCCGCAAGGGCGACAAGGGCAGGCAGTGGTCCCTCCCGCACCAGCTCGCCGAGCTCCTGGTCCTCCTCATCAACGGCCGGACCGACGGGCCGCTCCTCCTGGACTCCGAAGGGCGGCGGCTGGACCGCCACGACGTCGACCGCATCCTGACCCGCCTGGGGAAACGGGCCGGAGTCCTGCCCGGCCGCGACCTCACCCCGCACGTCCTGCGCGCCTCCCGCCTGACCCACATGCACGACGACGGGGTCCCTCTGGAGGAGATCCAGGAGTTCGCCGGACACGACGATCCAGCGACCACGCTCTCCTACATCCGGCGGCGCGGCGACCAGGCACGCCGGGCCCGGCACGCGGCCGATGGCGTCGACAAGTTCAGCGCACAGCTCGGGCGCTGGCTCGCCCTGGCCGCATGACGTGCACCCACCCGGCCCGAGCATCGGCAACCTGGTGCCTGTTCTCGGGCATGGTGACGCCATGAGTGAGCGCTCCTACTCCTGCGAGACCGCGGTGGCCGTCGCCGAGGCAGTGCGTCCCTGGCTGGACAAGCACACCGACGAGCCACCGCCGGCCGCCGCGATCGTGGCCGCGCTACGGGCCGCCGAGGCGGAACACGGCGGCTACCAGCGGGATCTGTGGGGCCACGCGGCGGGCAATGCGGCGTGCGCCACGGCCGCCACCGACGAGTCCCGCGCGGGCTGGCTCTGGGCCACCTCGCTCGACTACGTCGTACGCGCCGTCGAGGCCGCACCGCCCGCAGAGGTCCCCTCTTCGGGTGAAAGCGCCAACGCCGCCTGTCCGCCACCCTCACGCGCAAGTGCTCCTGCCAGCCGCGACACGCCCCAAGTGGAAACGGGCAACCCCTTCCTGTCCCGCCTCACCGCCAGCAGCCTGGAGCCATGAACCCCGTACCGGTCACGATCGAGTCCTTCGGCTTCCGCCACCGGGACGACCAGCCCGTGGGCCACGCCCTCCTGTTCGACGTCCGTGGTCTGCTGCCCGCCTCCGAGGCCGGGCTTCCGCGCGATACCGGGCTCGATCCCCGGGTACGCCAGCAGATCAGGCAGAGCGAGTGCGCCGAAGAACTGGTCGAGCGCATCGCGGGGGAGACCGCCGCGCTCCTCGCCTACGCCCAGCCCCGCGGCCGCAGCGTGCACGTCCTGGTCGGCGGCCTGGACGGTGTACGCGGAAGCGTTGCCGTGGCCGAATGGGCCGGGGAGCTACTGCGCCACCGGCTGGGCCCCGCCGGTGGCGCGGTCGAAGTCGTCCACCGGCACATCGCCGGGAACGTCGTACGGCCGTGAGTCACGGCACGGCCTACTGACAGGCGCGGGCCCCGCGCCACGCTTGTCACCGAAACGTTGACGCTCGGGCGGAGTGGTTCCGGAGCCGCGACAGGCGATCCCTACGGCACCCGCGTGATGCTTTCGAGGCGTGCCCTCATCTCGTCGCCCACGTCGGTCTTGCTCATCCACTCCGACAGGCGGTCGTGGTCCTTCGCGGGCAGCGCCCCCTGCTGGAGACCGGCGTAGAGCAGACCGCTCATCAGAGTTCTCTGGACCGTCTCCGGCGAACACATCGTCGTCAGAAGGCCCTGGAACACCCGGGCCGTCGCCTCATCGCCGGCGCCGGAGGCATCGACGTACGCGCGGAACAGCATCGACGCCCGCAGCTGGTCCGCGAGGACTTCCCGGTCCTCCGGGCTGGTGGCCGCCTCGGCCAGCAGGTGGTCCTCGATCTTCTTGGCCTGCTCCAGGTCACCGGCCATGAGGGCGTCACGGAACGCCTTCACCTGCCGCGTCTCGAAGATGTCAGGCAGCTGCATCGCCACGGAAACGCCCCCTTGCGTACGTCCAGTTCCGCCCCGAGCGTATGCCGCCGCGGTCGCCCGCCGGTGACGATGCCCAGGAAGCGGCCGAGATCAATCGGACACGCGAACGTGCCGAGAGGCGATCAGGAGGCCAGCCACCGGCCGAGGAGCACGGCGCCGAGGATGACCGGCGAGAAGATCCCGAGCAGGTTGACCGCCTTCATCAGGGGCCCGTCGCCCCTGCGTGTACGGACATGGGCCACGTGTCCTGCTCCCCTCTTTGCGGACTCGGCCGACGCCCGACAGCATCCCACCTCCCAGGGAAGCGGACAGCCCGAACAGGGGTGATGCCGCAGCCCGCCCGATACGGCACAATGAGCAGCCGGCCGGGGGATAATGAGTCCTTATCGGGAATCGAAGGGAATGCCGCTTGTCCGCGAACACCGTTGACGATGACCGTTTTCCCGCGGTCGAGGAGCTGCCCGCGCTCATCCAGAAGGTGCTGGCCGCCCCGGACATGACCGAGAGCGTGGCCGGTCACGTCCGCTGGGTGGAGGGCACGCTGAAGAGGGCGCTGGAGCGGGAGGACTTCCGGAACCGGTACGGGAAGTCGATGCGGGATCTGCTCGGGCCCGGCGCCACCGCCTTGTGCGAGATGACCGACAACGGCGAGCTGCGGGCCAAGGAGCTCAAGACCCCGCCCAAGGGCGTGACCGCCTCCCAGCGGCGCCGGGCGAGCATCCTGCGCCGCTTCGCCGCCGCGGCGGGCGTCCCCAGCGGCGCGATCTCCTACCCGAAGCCGACCCCGAAGCCGACGATGCCGGCTTGGGCCCGCAGCGAGCTCCACAACCGCCTCCAGGACGAGGTCGACCGCAAGCCGTCGGCCCCCGGCCGGGCCCGCCTCCTGGTTGTCCTCGGCGTGGTCCTGGACACCGCCGCCCGGTCCGGGGAGCTGTGCACCATCGGCATTGCCGACCTCGCACCCGATCTGTCCTGGGTCAAGATCATCCGGAACCCGCAGGCCATCGGCTCCCCCCTCCACATCACGGAGGTCTGGCCCCTGTCGCCCATCACGCAGGCCGCGCTCGCGAACTGGCTCCCGATCCGCGGCCGCCTGATCGAGGATCTGGAGGGGGGCGCCAGCGCCCTGCTCGTCGTCCTGCACGGCAACCGTGCCTTCCACCGCGCGGGCGCCTACAAGAAGGGGATGCCGCTCAAGGTCCGCGGCCTGATCGACAGCTACCGGGCGCACGTCCAGGAGCTGAAGGCCGAGGTGACCAACCGCGGCGAATCGGGCTGGGAACTTCCCCAGGGGCTGGAGCAGCTGCGGCGCGGCGTCGAGGAACGCCGCAGCGCGTACGACAACGACCGGCGGGCCGGGGCCCGGACTCCGCAGTGGTGCCCGGCCGTCGTGCTGAACCCGCTGCTGCCCGAAGAGGCGGAGAAGAAGAAGACGGCGGCAGCGTTCGCCAAGGCCGCCCAGGCGGTGACGGCCTTCCACCAGGCCCGGGAGGCCGCCGGAGGCGACGAGACCGACCCGCAGGTCCTGAAGACCCGGCGCACGCTGCGGGAGACGACGCGGATGGCGTGGGCGCGGTCCGACCACGCCACCACACTCAAGCTCCTGCGGCAGGCCGGCCTGTCCGACGACGACCTCGCGGCCGCAGGCTACAGCGAGCTGCTGCTGGACGCGCTGGAACGCTCATGAGGCGACGGCCACCGGAGTAGCCGGCCGCTGGGTGACCGCAGCCCGGCGGCCGCGGTCACCCAGCTCGATCATCAGCGGCGGCCCGCCACGATGAGGGCGCGCGCATGGCTCTCCACGTACTCGTACATCCGATCCCGGTCGAAGCTGAAGGCGTAGGCGAGCATCGTTGCGGCGAACCAGCCGCCCGACAGCAGCAGCTCGACGTGATCCCGCCCGGCCCCGGGCCGCGCCCACTCGATGACCAGTCCGGCGGCCCGCTGTTCCCTCGCCTCCAGCTCTGCCTCGTCGACGTCACCGCCTGCTGTGCGGTGCAGCTCCTCGGCGAACACCGCGGCGACGTCGACGACGACCGAGTCCGCCGGATGCTCGACCGTCAGGCTGACCTGGTGCTCGCGCACCGTACGGGCGTGGACGTCGAGCCAGGAGGTCACCGCCGCCGGGTCGTCGTCCTGCGTGATGGCCAGCGCGGCGACCGTCGTACGCCCCAGCGCGCACACGATGGGCACGATCTCGGTCCGCAGGTCCGCGCCGCGCGCCCACTTCGACATGTAGAGCAGGCCCTCGCGGACCCCGCCCCGGGCCTGGTCCACCGTCTGCTCCAGGCCCTTCCTCTCCAGAACCCCGCCCATCAGGGACCGCACCAACGTCAGGGCGGCGAGCTGCGGGCCCACGGCCGCGCGGACCGTGCTCCCGCTCACCGCTCGCCCCTGTCCTCGATGGCGGCCGGGGTGCCGATCGGCAGGCCCGAGAGCTCCGGGTGCCGCTCGGCTGCCAGGTGCGCCCCGTGGTCGTACGCGGTCACGCCGGCGGCGTGCATCCAGTGCATGGCCCGCCGCAACCAGTCCGCCGCGGTGTAGTCCGGCATCCGGGTCTTCGAGCGGTGCCGCTGCCAGTGCCGTTCACGGCCCAGTTCGCGGCGTACCTCGGGGAGCGTCTTGCCGTCGAGGGCACCGAGCGCCCTGGCCTGCGCCAGCGCGTCGAAGCTACGAGCGTCACCCGATGCGGCGGGCAGCGCCGCCCGTGCCCCGGTCATCGCCTGGCGCACGCGCGACAGGGCGTACGCCAGCTTGGGCACCCGCTCCGGCTCGATGCCCAGATGCTCGCGCACGGCGGCCGCCGCCTCGTCGAAGGCGTCTTCGTCGACGTCGACCAGAAGCCCCTCCGCCATGCGGCGCCGGATCTCGTCCAGGGTGAACGTGCAGGCGCTGGTGAAGGTGTCGGCGAGTTCGTCCAGGCCGTCCACGGCGGCCGCGAGATCGGCCGGGGTGTCGCCGGGCGCCTCCCAGTGCTGGCAGACGTAGCCGTACAGGGCCCGCTCCGCCGTCCACACGGCGGCCGCCGGGGTGCCGGCGACCGCGGGGAGCGCCCGCTGCACCGACCGCCCCGAGGCCCGCGCGCTGTAGCGCTTCTCCGGCACCGGCCCCAGCAGCTGCGTCGCGATCGGGTGCTCCGCGCCCTCCTCTTCCCGCTCCTCGCCGGGCGGCGGCATCGTGCCGCCCGGCACCGCGCACCATCCGCCCGGCGGGTAGAGCACCGCTTCGGCCCGCAGCTGCTCCTCGGACGCCGCGATGATCTCCGGCAGGACCGAGACCGCGCCGGAGGCGTGGGCGGTGTGGCTGCTCCACTCCCGCAGCTCGTACAGCAGCCGCGACGCCGTGCTGAGCGTCTGGTCCACCGCGTTGTCCGGGGCCTGGCCGGGCTTCGGCCACTCGGAGACCAGGCCGTCGCCGTACGTCTGCACCAGGTCCCGGAACGCGGACAGGTGCAGGTGCGCCGCGTTGACCTGGCGCGCCATCAGCACCGCCACCGTGGACGGCACTTCGGCGGGCCGGTGCTTGGAGGCCCTGGGCATGTCCGGCCCGTCGTCCTCGATGCCGGCGCCGGTGCCGTGCGGCGCCGCGTCGGGCCGGGTGTCGACCTCCAGGTAGCTGCGGCCGCCGCTGTAGGGAGCCGGCTCCGTCACCGTGAAGTGCTCCGCGAGCACGTCGAGCAGGGCCTGCGTCGCCGCGTCATCGCCGGTGATCCGTACGCGGGCGACCCCGGGCAGGGTCGTACGGCGGCTCACGACAGCGTCCCGCGGACCGCAACCAGACCGCCCAGCACGTGGCCGGCCTCGGCGGCCCGGCTCACCGCCGTCAGCCAGTCGTCGCCCTGCCGGTCGCCCACGGTGCCCGCGGGCACGACCAGAAGCAGCGCCTTTCGCTGACGGGCCGCCTGCCGCCAGTTGCCGGGTGTCGCATACCCGCCTTCCTGGCGGTACCAGGCTCCACCGCCCGCGCGCATCACCGAGACCATGCGGCCGCGCTCGCACCGCAGGTGCCATCCGTCCAGCACCGGGAAGGGCGTGGCCCCGGTCAGGTCGACGGGCTTGAACCCCTCGGACAGGCGGGCCGCCAGGTGCCCCTCGATCCCGTGCTCGTCGTGCTCGCCCGGCTCGACGAGCACCAGCGGCACCGTCCCGCCGCCCGGCTGCCGGGCGACGCTGAAGTGCGTGTAGTCCGCGTTCCGCGGGCCCTGCGTGGCCGGCTTCTCCGGCTGACGGTCGTCGGGGGCCACGTACAGGCCGCGGCGCTGCCGCTCCGTCATCAGCTCCGGCCACGGCCAGATGCGGGTCCGGCCGCAGCCGGAATGCGTCCACACCGGTTGCACCGCGTCGAGCTCGCGGCCGTCGACCGTCAGCGTGCGGGTGCTCAGTCCGACGTGCACCTCCGACTCCGCCGCCACGTCGATCGGCTCGTCACACAGGAAGCACACCACGGGATCGCCCGCCCCGGCGGACTTCTCGGCGTGCTCGACCAGACCCTGCATCTCCTCCACGCTCAGCAGCTGGTCCATGCCCGCGCTCATCAGGTAGGCCGTCCCGCTCGCTGCGGCGTAGCGGTGGGCCTCTTCCTCCTTCGCGTCCGTCTCCCGGTCCGGGGTGCCGGCCTCTGCGGCCGGGGCGGTCCCGGCGGCGGCCGCCCACAGGTCGAGCGTGTCCTCCAGGAGCGCCTCCAGGTCCTCCGCGTTCAGCTCCTCGACTGCGGCGAGGACCGCCGGTCCGTAGCCGGGGCGCGCGGTGTCGTGGGCCACGGCGTGGAACCGCTGGGTGGCGGGGGAGCACGCGGAGCCGGGGGAGGGCAGCAGCGAGTAGACGCTTCCGGCGAGGCTGGCGATGACGAGCCGGTCACCGGCGAGGACCTTGTCCGCCAGGCTGGCCTGGCACGGTCGGCACTTCTCCACGCAGGCCCCGATCAGCGCGGAAGCCGTCTGCATGTCGGCCTGCCGGTCGGCGCCGAAGCCGGAGCCGTCGACCGGGCCGATCTCGGGGCCCCGGTGGCGGTGGACGGTGCCCGACTGGGCGGAGGTGTACGAGGCGCCGCTGGCGGCCTTCTTGGCCTTGATCCGCTCCCGCTCCGCGTGGCTCTTGCGGCGGCGGTTCTTCTTCTCGATCTTCGACACAGCTGACTCTTCTCGGCGCGGCACGGTCCCATGACCCGGCGCGCACGAGATCAGCGCACGACGGAGGAAGTCGTCCAAGACGACGGTAAGGAACTCGTGCGCTGGCGCGCTGCCGTGTCCGGCGAGCTGACCGGGTCCCGGGGGACCCTGGCACCTTTGCCCTTCGTGCCTCCCGGTCATGGGCCGGACGGCGGGCTTGGGCCTACGCGATGCCCGCACCCATGGTACCCGCGGCGCGAAGTCAATCCAGGGAGAAACCCGCCATGTTGGTCCATGTTTCCGGCCGACCGTGTCCAGGCGGAGCCGCCGCCGTTGGACGCGGAGGCGCGACCGTCCGGCGCGTCATCGCACGCGGCGCCGCGACCTTCTGCCGCGCCGCCGAATGAGAGGGCGCCGATGACCGAGCACCCCGCACCCGACGACAACCGCCTGCCCCACGCGGTGACACAGCTCGTGACCGTCTTCGAGCAGCTCGGGGCCGAGCACAAGGCCCTGGTCGACGAGGCCGAGAAGACCGCCGCGAAGGAGCGGCGCGGCACCGTGAACCGCATGGTCGACTGCATCGCTCAGGCCGGCTACACCCTGAACCACATCGTGAACATGCTGGCCACCGTCCACGGGCTGAGGGTCCTGGGGATCGACAGGCAGTTCTCCAAGGACGCCGACGGCCGCGACTACAGTCCGCTGAACAGCCTTGGGTACCCCGGCGAGACGCTCTACGAGGCTGCGGGCCACATCCAGGCGGTCGCCCACACCCTGGGCAAGGCGTACACGCCGACCCGGAAGCACCCTTCGCTGGCCAGGGCCCGATGTCCTCAGCAGATGCGAACCGTCCTGGCCAGCCTGCGGTCGGCCCTGGAATCGGTGTGCGCCGACCTCGCCGCCGACCAGGACGTGGAGGCGGTGGACGAGTACACCCCCACCCTGAAGTTCCTGAGCGAGCTGGAGGACCGTGTGTGCCGCACCGTGCCCGCTCAAGGCGCTTGGCCCAGCTCCGAGCACGTGCTGGTGAGTACCGAGCTGTGGCGCGGCCTGCTGGACGCCGGGATCGGACATGTCGAGCGCGACGTCGCGATGTGGCTCATGTGCCAGGCGGGCGAACAGCAGCAGCGGCCTACCGACAAGATCGCCGCGCAGCTCGACTATGACCAAAGCGAGGTCGACGAGGCACTGATGAAGTTGAAGGAGATCGGCATGTTGCGGGATGACGGGACCCTCCACGGTGTCCACTGCGGCCCGGTGCCGGCCTGACGCCACCCTGTGGTTCATGTGCCGCCCGGCCCGCACCACCGCGGTGGGGCCCGTGCAGCAGCAAGCCGCTCCGGAAGGCACGGGGGAAGCCTTCCGGAGCGGCTTTGCTCAGCGTACGGGCTCCGCGCCGGCCGGGGCCCGACTTTCAGTCAGTCGCTCGTGATCATCTCGTCCACCAGTCCCGCGAAGCTCTCCCGTCCGATCGCCGCCACGCCGTACATCGCGAGGAACACCGCGGCGTAGTGCGCCGACACCTGCCGCCCGTGCGCGGTGTCGACGTCCACGCCCCCGGTCGGGTGCCCGGCCGCCGTCGCCTCCAGGTATGCGACCAGCGCCATCCTCATCTCTTCCGGGGCCAGCGCCGCCAGCTCGTGCAGCCGCTGCTCCTGCTGCTGGGTGGAGAGCTCGACCCCGACCGCCGTGGCCATCCGCACCACGTTCTGCATGAACCCGCGTACGAGCATCCACGTCTCGGTTGCCACCGAGACGTGCGCCGCCATCCGCCGCTGGGCCTCCGCCACCTGCTCCGGCTGGCCCAGGCCGTAGCCGCCGACCAGCTGGGCCGTCACCTCCTTCGCCGCCTGGAGGGGATCGAGAGGCGCGGCCGCTGGCCGGCTTCCGAAGAACCCGAGCGCGTCCATCGTCATGAGCGCTTCGGCCTGGGACTGCGTCACCTGCTCGGCGGTGGCCATGGTGGCCTCCACCGTGTCCAGCCAGCGGCGCACGTTGGACCGGCTCAAGTGCGCCGCCTGCTGCCGAAGGCAGCGGATCGCGGCGGCGTGGACGACGGCCGCGAGCTTCTCCCCGACTAGGGGCTCCTCGCCGAACAGGCCGGTGAGTGATCCGGCGCTGAGCGCCCGCAGCGCGTCGGCGACGTCGCGCTCGATCCCGGCTGGGGCGACCCCGACGGGCCCGAACAGCTCCGGCAGCCGGGTGCCCGGGTCCTTCTCCTTCAGCTCCGCCGCGCCTTGACGCAGCAGCAGCCCCACCACGGGCACCGCCCGCTCCAGCGTGCCGCTGTCGGCCATCAGGTCTGCGTGAGCCCGCAGGACAGGGGCCTGTTCCGCCCGGAAGTAGCCGCGCAGCAGGCCCAGCACCGCCGTGTTGGCGGTGCGGAAGTCGGCCAAGTACGAGGGGTCGGCGTCAGTGGTCGTCACGCCGGTACAACGAATCGCCCGGTCGGCGGACACGCTGCGGCAGGCAGGCGCGCGACGCAGGGAACCCGCTGTCGTTCAACGGGCATGGAGATCACGGAGCTGCCCACGACCGCCGCGCCGGGCCTGGCCGAGAACGCCGAGGCCCTGGCGGACACCGCGTGCGCGCTGCACGACATCGCGGCCACCCCGGGCAGCTGGAGCGCGTCGGCGGCCGAGGACGCCGTCGAGGCGATCGAGATCACCGCGCTCGCCCTGGGAAGCGCGCACCCGGCCGCTGCCGCCGCGGTGCTCCCCCTTCTCCGGGACCTGACCCGGCTCCGCCAGACCCTGGCCCTTCCGCCGAGCGACCGGCCCGAACCGGTCCTCCAAAGCGAAGGCCAGACGGTCGCGCCGCCGGTCCCGATCACCCGGGGCCGCTCCCGCCGTGGCCTCGGCCCTGGGTACAAGGGGCTGCGCATTCCCGCGGGCCGTACCGTGCCGGAGGCGTGACCGCACCAGGGTGAACGACGGCTGTCACCGGACCGTTGACATTCGGGCTGCGTCGACCTCCAAGCGGACCGCTGCCAGGTCGGAGAGCAAGGCCACGGCGGCGTCGCGGGCCTGCGCCGCCTCCCGGGCGCGTTCGCCGGCGGGCTCCAGGGGCGGCTGCCCGTGCGGCGCGAGCCTGGTGCGCAGCGTCTCCAGATCGTCGAGCAGCTTCACGCCGTCGCCGTCGCCGTTCAGCCTGTTTTCCAGCGCGCGCAGGGAGTGGGAGGTGAGGAAGTCCTCGGCCAGCTGCGGCCAGGCTTCGGCGACATCGACCAGGCGCTGGACGGTCTGCCGGATGCGGGCCTGATGGGCTGCGCACCACGCCTCCACGGCCCGCTGCCGCGCGCGTTCGCGCCGCTGGGTGGGGACGTCGCGGTCGCGGCTGTGGGACTCGGCCGCCCGCTCCAAGCGGGTCGCCCTGGCCTCGGCGGCCTGCCGGTTCGCCATGCCCAGGCTGTCCGCGATCTTCTGCCACGACGCGCCGCGGTTACGAGCGCCGCGGATCAGGTCCCGCTCCAGCGCGTCTAGACGCGCGCGGGCCTCCTCGACCTGCGTCAGCGCCGCCAGGAGATCCTCCGCCGGCACCTCCGGCGCCTCCTCGCCCTCGCGCACGAAATACCCGAACGCCTGCGCCCGCACGTCCTGCATCACCCGGATCGGGTCCAGGTAGTTGCGGCCCTCCCCGTATCGCGCGCGGAGCAGTTCCTCCGCCGCATCCCGCGTCCGCTGCCGCTTCACGTGGTCGATCGCCATGGGCTCACCCTTCCACCCCGAACGCCGTGTCACCAAAACGTTGACAAGCTGCTGCGCAGCGGGGACGGCCCCGGCGGATCGGGCCCGCCCCTCCCATGTCACCGAATCGTTGACACCGGAATCCGGGTCAGATGCTGCGCCTGCGGACCGGACCCGTCTGCGCGAGTGGGAGCAGATCGAGACGGCCGTCCTCCAGGAGACGGAACCCGGGATGCGGCTGGTCCAGCCGGTAGGCGGCCGCCTCCTCGGCGGGGCACGCGACGGCCACGGCGCCCCGGTCCTCGGTGACCAGCACCAGCCTGCCGAAGGGGTCGTATGCCGCGCGGGCCGCGCCGCGTTCGTCGTCCCACAGCGCTTCCCGCAGCTGACGGTCCACCTCCTGGTGCTCCGTCTTGGGGCCGTACCAGGCCAGGGTCCGTACGTACTCGTCGAGCTGCGGATGCTCGGCGGCCGCCAGGCGCAGAGGCCAGCCGCCCAGGTCCCTGCCGACCGTCTGCACCGGGCCGGGCAGCATCTCGTCGTTCTCCGCCACCGCGGCGAGCAGTGCGGCGTGCCGCTCGCCGGGCAGGCCCTCCCGCCCGGCGAGCAGGACGGTGGCGCGGTGCAGACGGAGCCAGTGCCCCGCCGTGGAACCGCCCGACTCGGCAGCGAACCGGCGAAGTTCCTCCACCGTCGCCGGGTCCAGCTGCGGCACGCACCGCTGCACGACATCACGGGCTTCGTCGCCGTAGACGCGCTCGTAGTAGTCGTGAGCCAGGAGCACGGCGTTGGCCGTTGTGGTGGCGGCGTCTGCCACCGTGGCCGT
Organism: Streptomyces sp. NPDC047880; assembly: GCF_040706515.1. NCBI lineage: Bacteria > Bacillati > Actinomycetota > Actinomycetes > Kitasatosporales > Streptomycetaceae > Streptomyces > Streptomyces sp. NPDC047880. Next base: position 73,992 of record NZ_JBEZOK010000032.1, read on the forward strand.
GTCCCGGTCCTGCCCGGCCTCGGCGAGCTCGGCAGCCCAGGACCGGAGCACCTCGGTGTGCTTCAGGTGCGTCTCCAGCCCCATCGGGTCCCAGTCGACGACCACGGGACGCTCCCCGCCGGCGTACCGGGCGACCACCTCGGGGGTATGCGTGCCCTCCGGGTAAATCTCGACCTCCTCGCCCACCAGATGGGCCAGGTGCGACAAGCGCGCCGGGATCACGCTGGACCCCGCGAACAGCTCCCCGCGCGGCTTGCGCCACCGGTCGAGCAGGCGCGGGAGCGCGCCGGGCAGCAGGAAGGACACGTACATCAGGGACTGCGGATCGTCGCTGGACAAGGGGTTCGAGTTGCGCACCCCGAGCGCGAACACGAAGGTCCGGTACGCCTCTTCCCGGGTGAGCAGCCCGGCGGCCACCACCGATTCCATCACCCACTCGCCGTTGCCGGCCGACGTCGCGTGCATCGTGGCGTTCTCCATGACGGACAGCAGGCACACGATCCGCTCGGCGCCGTCGACACGGCCCCGCCAGATGCGGACGTGGAACAGGTGCGGGTCGCCCGGCGACTGCGTCCACATGCGCGGCACCTCGACCACCCGGTCCACGACGCGCGGCAGGGGCTCCGGGAGCGCGGGCCAGTCCACCCACATCGGTACCGGCAGCCGCCGCACTCCTCCGGCGTGCTCCGCGAGGGCCTGCCCGCGCTGCGCGGCGTACAGCCGCACCATGCCCGGCACCCATAGCGCGTTGCGGGCCTCCCCGGCGTGGTAGCGCGGCGCGGGCTCCTCGCCCCGGCGCAGCCGTCGGCCGACCTCCGTCGCGGAGATCCCCAGGACCCGGGCGACTTGGTTCGCGTTCCACAGTTCCTCGGTCCCGCCCGCTGCACCCGGCGACGTTCCGCGCATCCCCTACCTCCGAAGTCAGGTGAAAGTCATCGCAGGCTATCGGCGGGTGGTTACGCACGTAACCGAGTTGGCGAGTTCGGCGTCCAGGACCAGGTCGTGCGCCAGCTCAGCCGTACGTCGAGCGGCACAGATCAACGATGTTCTGCCCGACTGCCTGACCGGCAGCGCGAAGGCCCGGCAGTGTCACCGGAAAGTTGACACTGCCGGGCCTGTGGACCCCGGCGCCCGTGCGCCAGGAGATCAGTGGAGGTACTTGCTGGCCACCCAGCCCGTACGGCCGTCGAGCGGGCCGTTGAGCACGTAGACCCGCATCCACCCGGCCTTCTTGGCCTTGCACTTGACCTCGACGCCGTCGCCCTCGTGCAGGAGGCCGAGCGAGGAGTAGTTCGTTCCCGGGCCGGACCGGAGCTTGAGGTTGGTGGTGGGGTAGGTCCACCAGTAGCCGGCCGGGTACGTCTTCCCGCAGGCGGAGGTGCCGACGACGGACGCCTTGACCGGGGCGGCCTGGGCGGTGCCCACGAGCGCCGGCACCGTCAGCGTGGCTGCGACCAAGGCGGTGAGCAGTGCTTTACGCATGATCCCCCTAGTTCCATGATCATGTTTGGTCCCGGGCACCGTACCCACCGTCAGCCCCCGTTCCGCAAACGGGTTTTGACGTCGTGTTGACGCACCCCTCGAAGCCACAGAAGCCCCAGACGCCCCTGTGAGCGCACGGCAGCGCGTGCGGCGCGGAATCGGGCACGGAAGCCCTGAACGCGCCCCAGGGCCCGCGCCAGGCCCCTTCTCGGCCGCCTTGGGACCCGAGGAAGCCCCGCCACCTGCACCGATGCGGCGCCCTGCTTCTTCAGTCGCCGCGCGAAGCGCGTCCTTTCTACCCCTTCCACGGACCCGCACCCGGCAACGGCGGGTCGGGGGAGCACGGATGAGAAGCCGAGCGGATGGGTGGGGCGGGGCCTGCCCGGCCCGTACGGCGCGGAGAGGGCCCGGGAACCGCAACCACGGCCCCGCCCCACCCATCCGCCCCTCTTTCGCGCGCCCGCGGCGCGCACTCTCACCTCTGGGGGATAATTAGTCCTCGCGCTCTTGAGGATCGCCCTGGGCTCCGCTCCGTGTGAGGGTGCCGCGCCGTGGGCGAGGGCCCGGCCCGGTGCCCACCGGTCCTGTCCGCTCCGCTCCGCACGGCGACGCCGCTACTACGTCGCGGGGGTTCGTCGCGGCACGTCAGCCCGGGTGTCCCGAGGGGGAGTGGGCCCAGTAGGGCCCACGGACCCGAGGGAGAGAAGCGGTCGCGGGGGACTCATTATCCCCGCGACCTCTGGCGAGGGCCGTACGGCGGGCACGCCGAAGGCCCGCCTCCCATGGATCGGGGAGACGGGCCTTCGGGCCGGGCGGTCAGGGACGGCCGGAGCTCTCGGGGCTGCTGGGCGAACCGGCCACGCGGCGCCGGCGGTGCTCGTCGAGCAGCTCGTCGATCTCCTGGTGGAGCTGGTCCTCGATGTGCTTCGGCCCGGTGGCCGCGTACGCCCTGGCCCACCGGGCGAGAGCCACCAGCGAGAGCTCCATCTGCGCGGTCGCCATGTGGTCGTAGCGGCTCATGACGCCAGCGCCGCGAACAGCGCGACGCACAGGACGGCGGCCGCCGCCACCGTGAGGTCGACGGCGACGCGGACCAGGCGGTGCTTGTCCCGCGCGATCCTGGACAGCGCGATCGTCTGCTCGGCCCGCCGGTCATGGGCCAGCTCCTCCACCAGGGCCTCCGGGGTCAGCGTCGCCCAGTGCAGGAACGAACCCCGGGTCGACTTCCCGAACCGGGAGCGGATCACCAGCAGCACCGTGACCATCGCCGCCGCGTTCAGCGTCACGCCCAGGCCGACCAGGGCCGCGACCAGGCCGGAGAGGTCCGCGTTCGGCAGCACCCCCAGCAGGATCGCGGCCATGACGCTGGACGCCGTGAGCATCGCGCCGGCCTTGCCGTCGTTGCGTGCGACCTCAGCGGCCGCGGCCGCCTGAGCCTTCTCCAGCGGATCGCCCGCGTTCCCCGTACGGCTCACGCTCGCCTGCATCGCATCCTCCTGCGGTTCGGGTTCCGAGTGAATGCCGGTCAGGGAGCCACCCCCTTCCAGCATTGGGAACAATACCAGTTTTCAACCCGACAGGAAACGGGCTGTTGGCTGCAACCAACAGGAGGCGTGGCCATGCGGCACCTCGTTGGCTCCAGCCAACGCCCGCAGACGGCGAAGGCCCGCGCCCCGATTCCGGGCGCGGGCCTTGAAGCGCAGGTACGTCAGTCGATCGGCGTGGGCACCGGGAGATGCCGGACGGTTGCGAGCGGCCGGTCCTCCTTCTCCAGCCGAGCGCCGTTCTTGTCGATTTCGAGGGCTCCGTACACGGCCGGTCCGACCCGGTAGGTCTGGACTCCGACGATGCGCCCCGCGGGCTCCAGCCACCCCTCCGCGAGGAGCGCGTTAACCGCCCGAGAGGTCGCCGAGGTGCTCATCTGGAGCCTCCCGCCGATCGCGGAAGCCGACTCCTCGACGCGGTGACCCAGGGGAGCCCCGCTGGCGACGTACATCAGGATCTTGGTCGCGGCAGGAGGCAGGGCACCGGACTTGCACAGCAGCTCGTGGAGCTGTTCGCGGTCCAGCCAGTGCTCGACGTCGAACTGCTCAGCCGGCGAGCTCATCACTTGCCCTCCTTTGAAGGCCGCGACTTGGAAGCGGACTCCGGCGTAGGTGCCGGGATTACAGGATGCCTCATATCCGCCACCGCCTTCACCTGGTCCTCGGCCGATCCGTCGTAACCGAATCGCCCGTTCAGCCGGTAGAGCTGCACCCTGGCCATGGTTCCGGCCTCCAGCAGGAAGCCGCCCGCGTGGAGCTTCTTGATCGACTTCGAGACCTGCCGGGGGTTCATCCCGAGTTCCTGGCCGATCTCGTCGAAGGTCTTCTCCAACCGTGCGGCCTTCTCGCCCGAGTTGAAGATGTAGTAGCCCAGAACGTCCCGGTCGTTGCGGTCGTACCCGGAGTCCTTCCGCCAGACCGCCGCCCCCATCTCCTTGGAGACGTTCATGTGGCGGCCACGCCAGCTGTACCGGACCGGGGCCTTCTTGGGTTGCTCGTCCTCAAAGCCCGGCAGCATGTCGACGTGCATCATCTCGCCAGTCTCGCGAACCACTCCGGTGCGCCTTGCCATAGCCTCCCACCTCGGGTTTTCCCATGTACGGGAACCAGTGGGCGCCACCTTACACACCCTTCCCGGAATCGGGAAACGCCCCCCGGGGAGCCCGGCGTGTCGAGGCTGGCCCGACCGTTTCCCGATATCGGGAAGGGTGGTGCAGATACTTACATTCGTCTGTCGGGAAACGTACAGATCAAAACGCTCTGACCTGCGGAAACGATCTTCGCCTCTAACTACGTAGTAGACGTCCGTGGGCGACGTGCGGCACGGAGGCGCCTTCGGCGCGTTCACCCGCACCGGCCCGTCGGACAGCGTCCCCGTTGACGGGGGCCTGGGCGAGGAGGCGGCTCCGCCGCGCACCGAAAAGCAGCGCGATCCCGTCCAACTCCCTTCCTGCCAGCCGCTTCTCAGTACCAGGGCACCAGGGTTCGACGGGTGGCGGGCGGCCACGTAATCCGCCCAGGGATGCCGTGCCCCGGTCCTGCTGCACCTGTTCGACGACGTGAAGTTCCTCCGGCCCCGATGTCCACCTCAGCCCGTGACCGGAACCCCGACCGGACCGAGGGCAGTGTTCAACCTCAGCCGATGCCGGCACCACAACGGCGGCCGACCACCAATTCCGGGGGCAACTGCCCAGGGAGGGCCCCCTGGGCCCGAGCGGTCAAGCGCGCAGGTCGCGGAGCGCAGCGGAGTGGCCGAGCACTTGAGGGCAGGCGGCAGTGGCTGGTCCAGCGCAGCCGAAAGGCGCTGGTGGGGGGTCCGGGGGGAGGCGCCCCCCGGCGATGGGCGGTCCAGCGCGCCCTGGGCGCTGGCGAGGGGTCTGGGGGCGAGGAGCCCCCAGTACCGGCCCGTTCGGGCCGGTGCACCACGGCATCCCTGGGCGGTTTACGTGGCGGCCCGCCACCCGACTGCGGGTTGTGGGGGGTTCCCAAAAGCGGCTGGCTACGGGAGGGGGTGGGTGGTGTTGGCGGAGGACTCCGGCGGGCGGGCCGAGGTCGGGCTGATCGCCGTACCGCCCCCGTCACCGATGCGGCAGCGTGAGCGGACCGGTCTGCCCGGCCGGAGCGGAGGGGGAGCAGCTGCTGCCGCGGTGTGGCCGGCGCCGTGAGGCCGCTCCGCTTGGTGCGGGTGTGTGGGGGTTGCTCGTTCGACTGAGGCTGATGGATCTGGTCGGCGCGTGCGCCGTTGATCGCGGCGAAGCCGCCTGTCCTGGCCCGGCCGCACGATCGGGTGAGGTTCCAGGCGGGCCTGGGTGGGCGGAACGCGCCGAAGGCGCCTGGTGCGGAACATGACTCGGCCCCCGTGAGGAGGTTCCTCCGGGGGCCGAGTGGCGCGGTTCAGCTGGTGTGGGCGGGTTCCTTCTGGACGAGCACCGTCCTGCACCGGGTGCACAGCCCGTCGAAGCCGACGGCCGGGCGGTCCCAGGGACAGCCGGTTCGGTCGTGGCCGGGGCAGCGGTCACCCTGCCAATGGGCCTGAGCTGGGATGCCGACCTCGGGCACCGGGTCGGGGCGATCGGCAGGTGCAGCAAGAGCCACTTGTTCGACGCCACGTTCGCGGAGCCGCTTCTGTTCGCGGGCGAAGCCGTCGGCAGCGACCCGGGCGGCGAGGGCCTGGCCCAGCGCGTCGGCGCCCTGGGCGGCCGCTGCCTTGCGGGCCTGCTCGACGCCCTCGGTCACGTACGTGAAGAACGCGGCCGCGGCCTGGTCGTCACCGGCGCTCAGTGCGCGGTGGTCGGCCAGGGCCTGCTCGACGAAGTCGGCCGCGTCGCGCTCGGTCGAGGCGATGGCCCGGGTGCAGTCCTCGCACGGCTGGCCGGCGGTGCCGCGGTCGAGCTGGCAGTGCGGGCAGGCCCGGCGGCGAGCTTCGGCTTCCTTCTCCGCGGCCGCAGCCTTCCGCTCGCGCTCCCGGTCGGCCCGGTAGTTCTTCTCCCGCTCGATGCAGGCCCGGCACGGGGCGCCGTCGTCGAGCTCGCCGTCCTCGCACCGAGGATCGGGGCACGGGCCTGGCTTGAGCATGGCGACGGTCGCACCGACCGGGCTGGTCAGCCTGCCTGCCGCGTGATGCTTGGTGTAGCCGTGCGTCACCCAGCGGCGGGCGACCCGGGCGCCGAGTCTGCGGGCCTGGTCGAGACCGCCCCCGGCCAGCTGCTCCTCGATCGCCTTGATCACAGTCTTGGGCCGGTCCGTGCGGGCCTTGCTGACCAGGGCCTCCCGCAAAGCGTCGGGGAACGCCTCCAGGACCAGCTGGACCTCCGGGGTGACCAGGACTTCCCTGCCCGAGCGAGCCGACTTCCCGTTCGGCGCCTCGGCGCCGCTGGCCGCGGCGGAGCCGCTCGACGTCCCGCGCGCGCTACTACCGGTAGAGGGCCTGCGGCCGTTACCAGCGCTTCGCGCCGAAGGCGCCCCGGGGAGGTTTGAGTGGGGAGGTTCAGGTGGGGAGGTTTGGGGGTCTGTCAATCCCCCCTGCTGGGACTGAGAGTCCCCCCTGACGGGACTCTCAGTCCCCCCTGACGGAGGCGAGGGAGTGGCGCTGTCGAGGGGGGACTCTGTGTCCCCTCTCTGGCCGGCCGCGACCTTCTTCGGACGGGGTTTTCCCTTGTCAGAGCGCTGTGTGCGGCTCGGTGCGGGTGCGATGTCCGGGCGGTTCTCGGGGGTGAGCGGGCCGCGGCCGCGCCGCCGCCGGGACTCGTTGATCTCGTCCGCGTCGGGGAACCAGCTGAACGGGATGAGCAGGTCGTAGACCGTCGGCCGGTAGCGCTGCTCGATGTACTGGGCGGCCCGCTGGTCGCCTCGGCCGATCAGCTTGCGCTCGACCAGCTTCTTGAGCTTGCGCTGCACCGTCTTCTCGTCGCACAGGGCGTCCTTGGCCAGGGTGGCCTTCGACGGGAATGCGTCGCATCCGTCGTCGTCGGCGCGCTCGGCGAGCGAGATCAAGATCAGCTTTTCGGTTGTGTCGGCGACTGGGGCGGCCTTCATCGCCCAGAGCATCGGGGTCAGGCTCATCGGGCCTCACCCCGGGGGTGGGCGGCGAGCCGACGGCGAGCCGGATGAACGGGCGGGTGGTGCTGGAGTGGCACGAGTGCTTCCCTTGAGAGCGTTTTGGGGGAGCCTCGTTGGCCAGATAGTGGGCAAGCGGCGTGATCAACGTGCTGCTGCTGCACGACCGCGTCTATCCTGGCGCTGCCGGCGTGTGGGCAACACACCGGCACGAGGCCCCACCCGGTGGGTGTGGGCGTGCCCCCTTGGGGGCGAAGACTCTGGGCGAGTCGAACTTTGGTGGCCGTTCCGTTCGCGGGGCGGCCACCAGGCTTTTCAGGCGGGGGGAGCAGGACGGCGACTGCGGCCGAGACCGGTTGGTCGTTTCCGGCCGTTCAGCGCGGCGCTGCTCGAAGGTTGCTGCGGCGGTATCGCTCGAACCCGTACGCTCACGAAAGCGCACCTCCCCGTGACTAAAGGTGCGGCCGCGTCGCCGGGAGGCACCCCGGCTGCGGACCGGCAGGCCCCTTCGGGGGCCTGTTGCGTTTGGGGACGATGGGCATATCCCGGTCCCCGTGGATCTATCCGACCACACGCACCGTAATGGGTGTGTCGCTGGGTGCGTGAAGCCATTTGGCGTGGGTCACATCCCTGCGGAGGCCGCCGGGGCGACGGGCCAGCGGGCGGTGCGGTCGCGGCGGAGCTTGGTGACGAACTCGACGCGGTCCCCCGGGATGACCTGTACGGACACCTCGGCGGCCTGGCCGGTTCGGTGGGACGTGCCGACGGTGACCACCTCGAAGACCCACATGGCGGCGGGGATCTCCAGCTGCTTGGCCTCCTCGCGGGAGGACGGCCGGATCGTCGTCCGCTCCTCCCACTCCAGGGGGCCGTGCCCGGCTTCCTCGATCCGGTCGAGGTAGGTCCCGGGGGTGGCGTCCGGCTCGCCCAGCTGTGGTGTCTCCGCCAGGAGGTCGGGGTGAATCCACGCGTCGGTGATCTGGAACGGGCTTTGGCCGGCCGGGGAGGTGATCCACCGCTGGCGTACGGTCCGGGTGCCCGGGGCGATGCCGAGGCGCTCGGCGACCGGGGCCGGTGCGGGCATGGTCGAGGCGGCCGGTCGGCCGTGGGTGACCCACGGTTCATCCGGCGCGGAGGCTGCGGGGAAGACGTATCCCCGCGCGGGGTCCCGGCGCACGACGCTGCCCCGGGCCACCTGGCGACGCTCGCCGGGGTCGCGGACGACCAGGCCCTTCTTCTTGACCGGGCGTACGAGCCCCTCGGCTTGCAGCCGGTTCAGGGCCTCGCGGAGCGTTGCCCTGCTGGCCTTGTATCCGAGGGTGAGCTGGTCATAGCCGGGGAGTGTGCTCCCTGCGGGGAACTCCCCTGTGCTGATGCGCTCGCGTAGGTCATCAGCGATCTCTTCGTAGCGGGTCGCCACTTTGGCGGCTCCTTTCCTTCTGCCCCCTATGTATATCGCAACTGTTCCCCTCTGACGAGCCTTCCGGTCTGCATGAGTTCCGGAACTGTTGACATCTGGCGCGATGATCGGCAGGCTATGAGTGCTGGAACTGTTCGAGCCCCGCACGGGTCTCGGGCGGGGGCGGTGGATCGTCGTCCTGGCTCCGCGAACGCGGGCCGGCGCCGGAGATCCCTTGCCGAACCGGTGTAAGACTGGTATTGTTGTTCATGTTGGAAGGGGTTGGCCCCCCGACCGGCATCACCACTCGAAACCCGCAGAGAAAGGCGGCACTGCCGTGTCCGTTTCCGAAATCCCCGCACGCCCCTCGTACGGGGTCGCGCTGCACGCGCTGTCCACGCTGACCGGACAGCCGGAACACTTCTTCCTCGGCCGCCCGGAGGGCTCCAGCCGCACCCGCAGCGCGAACCTGGAGTTCGTCGCCATGCTGCTGCTGGACCTGGACGACACCGACGCCCTCACCGCCCGCCGCCGCACCACCCCCCGCCCGGAGCTGCTCGCCGTCGTCGACGAGCTGGAGCACGCCGAGGACGTCACCGCCGGCCCCGGCCTGGCCGACGACGACGAGTTCGCCGGGGGGTGGGCCGCGTGAAGATCGACGCCCGCACCATCGAGGCCGTCAACGCCTTCATCCGCCTGTTCCTCGTCCGCGTCGACGAGCTGCACCCCGGCCTGTTCGTCCTGGTCGTCCCGCTGTTCGTGATCGTCGTCGGCGCGGCCGCGGCCGCCGTCATCGTCGTCGCGGCCGCCGTCACCCTGGTCGCCGGAGCGATCGGTGTGATCCTCCTGGCCCGCCGCGGGATCGCCGCCGCCCACGCCTACAGCACCACCCCCAGGCCGGTGACGCAGTGAGGGCCCGCTGCACGCTCCCGCTGACCCGCGCCGCGCTGGACGCCCACCACCTGGCCGACCGCGACGAGGCCCACGAGCTGGGCAAGTGCACGCAGGTCCTGGCCTCCCAGAAGCCGACCGGAACCCCCGTACGAGCCGACGCCCCCCGCGCTCAGGAGATCGCCACCCGATGAGCATCACCGCACCACGCACCCAGACCGACCCCGAGACCGACGAGACCCCGATGATGTCCCGCACCGAGCGGCGCCAGGTCGGCCGAGCGGCCGCCCGGAAGGCCGGAGCCGAGGCCAAAGTCTCCGAGGTCGAGGCCGACAAGGCCGAACAGCTCGCCAGCCTCGACGTCGAGGAGCGCAGCCTCACCGTCGAGCAGAAGCGCGACAAGCTCAAGCAGCAGCGCCGCCAGGCGCAGCGTGCCGAGAAGGCGCGCATCCGCAAGGAAGCGGTGCAGAAGTGGAAGGGCCGCGGCAGGGCCGTCGTGCAGGTCCTGCCCGTGATCGTGGCCGTCGCCGCCGTCGCGGCGCTGATCGTCGCGTCCGTCTGGATCGCGTGGCCGGCCCAGGCCGAGGCCATGCGGGAGGACCTGGGAGAGCGGTCCTGGATCGTCCCGGGCGTGGTCGAGGGCCTGACGTGGACCTTCGCGGCCCTGACCATCCTGGCCGTTCGGCGCGGGGCGCCCGCGGGCCGGTACCGGGCAGGCACGGCCGTGTCCGCCCTGATCGCGGCCAGCCTCAACCTGTTCCACTCGCCCAGCGAGAGCGCGGGACAGGTCAACGCCCTGGCGTCGCTCGCCGGTGTGATCGCCTTCGAGGCCGTGGTCTCCCTGCTCCAGCACACCCAGAGCGGCCGTACCGCCGCCGAGGTCCGCGAGCAGCTCGCCCGGTGGATCGCCCACCCGCTGGTGTCGCTGACCGCCTGGCGCATCCGGGCGCCGTACCGCAAGAAGATCACGGTGCAGGCGGCATGGGATCAGGCGTGGGAGTCGCACCACGGCGGAACGCCGGGGACGACGGCCGCGCGGGTGCGCCGGCAGCGCCGGGCCGAGTTCCGCATGGAGCGGGCCCGGACCACGACCAGCCGCCGCCGGGTGCGCGAGCTGAAGCGTTCCGCGCAGGCCATCGCCGTCGAGGCGGAGGTCGCCGAGCGTTCCGCAGAACTCGCCCAGGCCCGCGCTGACGAGGCCCGCGCCCTGGCCGAGGAGTTCCGCAGCCGGGCCGTCAAGGAGGAGGAGAAGGCCGCCGCCCGGCTCAGTTCCCAGAAGTACCGCAGCCTGCCGTTCATCGGTGGCGAGTGGGTTCCCGTGACCGTTCCGGCCACCCGTTCCGGCGAGGCCGCGAAGCGTTCCGAGAACCCGGAAATTCAGTTCCCGCAAGGGGAGTCGGCCCCTTCGGCCCCGGCCGGGAACGGCTCGGAACGGGTTGAGCGGAACGCCTCCGCGCCGTCCGGGAACGCGGCCAAGACGGCCGGCGGGAACGGATCGGCGGACGGGTCGGAACGCGACCTGAGCGAGCACCTGAAGGCCGCGTTCCCGATCGCGCGGGAACTGGCGTACGCCGCCGCGAAGGACAAGCGCAAGCGGACCGGGAACGGCTTCTTCTCCCCGTACGTGCTCGCGGAACGCGTCGGCATCCGGCGCAAGGACGGCCCCGCACTCGTGGCCCTGCTGGAGGCCGAGCCCGGGTTCGCCGAGGCGATGGCCCAGGAGATCGAGAAGGCCCAGCGCGAGAACGCCCAGGACGACCAGAGCGACAAGACCGAGGAGATCAGCGCATGAGCGGAACGCCCCAGAAGTCCGGCAGCCTGCCGCCCCTGCTGATCCTGGCGGCCCCCGCCGGGATCACCACCCTGTGGGTCATGCCCATGCACTACGGGTGGGACGGCCGGGACACGGCCATCGCCGCGGCGGTCGTCTTCCTCGCGGTCCTGGCCCTGCCCCGGGTGCCGGGGGTCCTGGCCGGCGCGGCCAAGACGGCGGCCAGGGCCACGAAGCGCAAGGCCAAGAACAAGAAGGACGGCAAGGACGACAGCAAGAAGAAGTAGCCCGGCCCCCAGCCGGGGGCGGCGGATGGCACCGCCGCCCCCGACACCCCTCGAAACCCCCGCACCACGCAAGGAGTACGCACCCATGACCCAGCCCACCGACACCCCCGCCACCGGCGGCCAGGTCATCGACCTGATGGACCGGATGCCGCCGCAGCGGCGCGAGGCCCTGGAGAAGGCGGCCCGAGCCGAGGTCCAGAGCACCGCCTCCGGCATCGCCGACGCCAGCACCGGCACCGTCCAGCTCTCGGACGAGGTCGACGGCCAGGACCTGCCCGTGATCGAGCAGGTTGACGACGTCGCCCGCCGCCGCCTGCGCCTGCACCTGCCCGCCGCGCTGGTCAGCCGCGAGGTCTGGCAGCACCGCCGCGCCGTCCTGACGCACGCCGTCGGCTACCACGCCGCGCGCAGCCCCCTCTACCTCGGCCGTCTGGTCAAGCTGTCGTCCATCGGCCTGTGGACCGAGCTGGGCAGCGCGTGGAGCTACCTGTTCGTCACCGAGTACGGCGAGATGATCGCCGAGGCCCGCGCGCAGGCCAAGGCGAAGGGGTACGCCGACCACAGCGACGTCGCCCAGCTGCGGGCCGAGCGCCGCGCCATCGGCCAGGCCCGCCGCCGGGAGAACCTGACCGTTCTGTCCGCCACCGGCGTCACCTCCTACGTCGCCGTCGTCGTCGCCGTCGCCGAGGTCTGGGGCATGGCCATGGCCGCCCCGGCGCTGCTTCCGGTGGTCGGCGTGATGTACGCGTGCGGGCTGCGTGAGGTGCGGCGCCGGGCGGAGCCGTTCGCCATCTTCGAGCAGGCCGCCGCCGACGAGGACGCGCCGGTGTCGGACTCCACCATCAACGCCGCCCTGCGCAAGGTGAAGGTCCTCGGCGAGGACGAGGTGGCCGAGCTGGTCGGCCCGATCCGGGCCGTGACCATCAACGCGTGCGAGGCCACGCTCAAGCTGCCGTCCGGTGTCACCGCGCCGCGCGTGATCGCCGCCCGGGACGCCCTCGCGGAGGCCCTCAACGTCGAGGCGTCGTGGCTGGACGTGCGGCAGGCCGGTCACCCCAACCGGATCACGCTGTGGATCGCCACCTCCGACCCGTTCGCCGAGGCCCGCGTCTCCCCGCTGGTGGAGGCGCCGGAGCGTCAGGACGTGTGGAACCGGGGCATCCCGATCGGCTTCAACCGGCGCGGTGAGGTCGTCTACCTCAAGCTCAAGCACGTCATGGCCCTGCTGGGCGGTATGTCGCGCACGGGCAAGGGCATGTTGCTGCGGTCGATCATCTGTGGTCTCGGCCTGGACCCGCGGGTGAACATCCGCCTCGCGGCCGGGGCCAAGCCGGGCGAGCACATCGGCTACAGCAAGGTGTGCGCGACCTTCTTCGGCCGTCGGCCGGGGCGCCTGGACCTGGTGCTGGACGCGCTGCTGGTCGAGGCGTACCGCCGGGAGGAGTTCCTGGAGGACGAGGGCCGGGCCAAGCTCAGCGAGAAGGACCTGGAGCAGTTCCCGCTGGAGATCCTCATCATCGACGAGGGCCAGGAGTACACCCAGAACGCGGGTGCGCTCTCGGCCGACATCGTGGCGAAGATCGAGCGTCTGGCCGGGTTCGCCGCCGCGCTGAACATCGTGGTGCTGCTGGTCACCCAGGACCCCGACAAGAACACCGTCCCGCGCAAGTTCAAGTCCAACTCCGCGGTGCGGATCGCGACCAAGACCGGGTCCCCGACCCAGACGAACGCGATCCTCAAGGAGGGCGCGACCGGCAACGGCCTGCGGGCGCACGAGATCCCGTTCGAGCGCAAGGGCCTGACCATCGTCGACATCGACGGTGCCGCGGGCGAGCTGATCCGCTCGTACTTCATCGAGGACGAGGAGTACGACGGGGCCGCGCCGGTCATCGCCGCCGGCCGGGCGCTGCGGGAGAGCTGCGGCCGGGCCCCGGGGCAGTTCGAGGACCCGATCGAGGACTTCCTCCTGGAGGCCACCGGCCTGTCCTCCTCCGGGGGCGGCCCCGGCGGCCGGGGCAAGCCGGGACGGCCGGAGGTCTCCGCGGCCGAGGTGACCGTGCTCGACGTGCTGCTGGGCGCCTTCCCGCCGGGAGTCGACCGGGTGCCGCTGGACGACGTGCGGACCGCTCTCGGCGACTGGGATCAGCAGTGGGCCCCGCGGCCCGAGGAGGAGGCCGCCGCCTACGCCGGGCGGATCGGCAAGGCCCTGGGCGACGCGCTCGCCGAGGAGCTGGCAGGCACCGACGTGACGCTGGAGCCCACCCGGTGGCGCGACGGCGGAAACCGGGTCCGCGGCTACCTCAAGGCCGACGTCGAAGCGGCCTACGAGGCCGCCCGGAAGATCCGCAAATGACCCCTGGGCCGGGTCCTGGCCCAGCGGGCATCACCGCAGGTCAGAGCCTGGCCCGACCGTAGGACACCCGTCGGCGGCCCTGGGACACGTCCCAGGGCCGCCGGGCCCCGGGACAGGGCTGTCCACCCCTCCCACCTGCGGTTATGTGCCCTGTCCCAGGCCGTGACCATGCCCCAAACCCGCCTAAAACGATCTTCCCCCGAGGAGTCCCCCCGATCATGAACCGGCCCGCCCGCGCCGATGCCCAGCCCGTCTACACCATCACCCAGCACCGCCCGGCCGACGTGATCGCCGTATCCCCCGGAGCGGCTCCCGTCGCACCGCCCGCGCCGCCCACGGCGGGCGTCGAGCTCGTCACCCTGCCCGGCGGCGAACAGCGCTGGGCCTACGTCCAGCCCGGCCCCCTCCCGGTGCCCGCCGGCCCCGCCCGCCAGCCGGTCCCGGCCTGGGCGAAGACCGCCGCCCTGCTGATGTGGTCGGCCGCCGGAAGCGCCGCCCTCGCCGGGTGGGGCCTCTCACTGGCCGGTCCCTGGCTGGAGGCCCTGGCCTGGGCCCTGGTGGCGTTCGCCGCCGCCGTGACCGTCGTCGCCTTCGTGGTGCGCGGCCTGTTCTCCGGCCTCCGCCGCCGCGGGGGAGGCGGAGGCAACCGGGCCGAGGCCACCGCCACCGCGACCGGCCGGACCGTCCTCGGCGGCAAGGTCACCGCCACCGCAACCGCCATCGCCCGCAGCGAGTAAGGAGAAACCCTTGACCGCCACCCTCACGGTCGCCATCCGCGGCCCGCTCCAGATCAACGGCACCGCCGTGCGGTGCCCCGGCCGGGACCGGGCTCCGGCCCCCTTCCGGCTGAGCCTCATGGTGTCCGGCAACGACGTCATGGCCTCCTGCGGCCAGAAGCACCGGGGCGCGGACGGAGGGCGCAAGGCCAGCTGCTTCTTCGCCGTCGAGCAGCTCACCCCCGCCATGGTCCGGCTCATCGCCGACAAGGCCCAGCCCAACCGGGCCTTCCGCGTGACCCTGCCCGGCGGCAAGGTCATCGAGGGCAAGCGCGGCCCCGCCGCCCAGCCCGCCCCGGCGGGCAAGGGCGGGACCGCCGCCGAGTCCTTCGCCGCGAAGAAGGCGGCCGCCCGCGGCGGCAAGGCGGCACCGGCCCGTCGGAGCGGCGGCGGGACGCTGGCCGCCGCACTCAACGCCGTCACGGCCGTGGCCGGCACCGCGACCGCGGCCGCCAACGCGGTCGGAGCCGGGGCCAACGCCATCGGCAAGGGGTTCGACATGGGGCGCGAAGGGTTCCGCACCGGACAGACCGCCATCAAGGCCGTCGACAGCGCAGGCGCCCGCCGCTTCGCCCGGGACAACGCCAGCTCCGGCGGAGACGACGGAGACGGCCAGACCGACGGCGAGTGACCGCCCCCCCGGGGGCCCTGACCGGGGCGCCCCGGGGCCCACCCCTTGCGCAGTCGGTTCAAAGCTAGTATTGTTCTTTGTGTTGGA
Source organism: Streptomyces sp. NPDC047880 (assembly GCF_040706515.1). NCBI lineage: Bacteria > Bacillati > Actinomycetota > Actinomycetes > Kitasatosporales > Streptomycetaceae > Streptomyces > Streptomyces sp. NPDC047880. Next base: position 89,269 of record NZ_JBEZOK010000032.1, read on the forward strand.
AGGGGTTGGCACCCCGACCGACACCACCACTCGAAACCCGACCTCGGAGGCATCCGTGCGCCGCTTCTCCAAGACCCGCCGCTGCACGCACTGCGACACGTACAACCACGCGCTCCGTCTGACCTGCATGGTCTGCCTGCTGCCGATGCCCGGCGTCACCCGCCTCCAGGCCCGCGCCGCCGGGATCGTGCGGCGAGCCGCCGGCCTGGCCGACACGATCGGCCGCGCGGCGTTCATCGGGCTTGCCGCCGTCGCCCTCGTGCGGCGCGGCGCCGAGGTCGGCCTGGCCGACCTGGTCCCGGCCCTGGCCGCCTACGGCCTCGCCCAGATCACCGTGCACCTCCTGGACGACACGGCCGAGTGGATCGCGCCCGGCCCGACCTGGCAGGAGGCGGCCGAGGCCCTGCACGAGACCGAGAAGAAGCTGGCCACGAGCGAGGACCGGGCCGCCGCCGTCGACGAGCTCAACCGGTACGGCGGGGTGTTCCCGGTCATCGGCATCCTGCGCGCGCTCGCGCTGCGCAGCCGGGCCGAGAAGGAAGCGGCCGAGGCCGCCGGTGACACCCAGGAGGCCCTCGCCCAGGAGCGGATGGCGGAGGCGCTGACGGCCGCCGCCCGCGAGATGGACGCCGACGTGGAACGCGCCTGGTCCTGACGGCTGCCCGCGGTCCCGGCGCCCGCCGCCGGGGCCAAGGGGAGCCGGACAGGCCGTCCAGTTCCGCATCCAGCGACCCGAGGAGACACCGCCCCATGGCGAAGTACGTCGTCACCGCCACCTCCCGCACCGGCCAGAAGGTCAACGCCGTCACCGGCGGCCCGAGCGACCAGAAGGCGATCTACAGCGACCAGGAGCTGCGCGAGTTCCAGGCGGCCGCCGCCGCCGACCCGCGCGATCTGGAGGTCACGGTCCGCCCCCTGGACTGACCACGCCCAGCCCCACCGGGGCGGCGGATGGCACCGCCGCCCCGGCCCCCTCGAAACCCGACACGAAGAAGGGCATCACCCCGTGATCCGCGTCATCTCCTTCGGCTACGGCCACGGCGAGCCCCCGGCCGCCGAAGTCACCTACGACCTGCGCGACCTGCTGCGCAACCCCTTCCACGACCCCGAGCTGAAGCACCTCACCGGCCTGGACCCGGCCGTGTACGAGCACGTCATGGACACCCCGGGCGCCGAGCCCCTCGCCCAGGCCGCCGCCTACCTCGCGGTCGGCCTCAACGAGACCACCGGCGCAGACATCACCGTCGCCTTCGGGTGCGTCGGCGGTCGGCACCGCTCGGTCGGCCTGGCCCGCCGCGTCGGGGAGATCACCCAGCTCACCAACCGGCCCGTCACCGTCGAGCACCGCGACGTCGACAAGCCCCTGCTGCCGCCCGGCGCCCACCGCGCACGGACCGCCTGACCGCCCCACTCAGCCAGATACGGAGAAAGAACCCATGATCTTCCGCAGGAACCGGCCCACGGCGACCCAGACCCCGACCGGCACCGTCTACGGCACCCTTCCGCAGCGCCCGGAGCCCCCGCGCGTCGAGTACATCGGCATCACCCTTGCCGAGATGGAGACGCTGGAGCGCATCCTTCTGCACGCCGAGGAGTGCGTCCGCCGCGCCCGCCCGGACCTGGGCTACAGCAGCCGCACCAGCGACCTGATCGCCCGCCTCTACCAGAGCGCCGGCGCCGCCTCCGTCACCCAGCCCGACCCCGACCTGGTCCGCATCCCGGTCCAGAAGGGCGACTTCATGTGGCTGGAGTTCGCGATCCGCGACATCGAGATGTACCGCGGCGACCCCCAGACGGCCCGCGACGCCCGCCATCTCCTCAACCGCTGCAACGCCCTGCTCGGCCAGGCCCGCGCCGTGATCCACATGGGCGGCACCCCCGTCTTCGACCCCGACGCAGCGGCCCCCGAACTGCCCGCCCGCTGACCAGTCCCACCAGGGCGGCCGCCGCCGCGGCCGCCCCCTTCGGAGAGGACGCCGACATGCCCCGCTCGACCGCGCGGACCTGGGCCGCCGCCCGGACCCTGTCCGACCTCGGCGAGCTCACCGCGCAGTGGCTGGAGGGTTCCCTGGCGACCCTGCCCGGAGGCGCCTACCGCGGAGGCCCCGACGAGGAGACCGGCCCCCTGGTGCCCGTGCTCGCCGCCCTGAACCGGTCCGGCTTCGTCACCCTCCAGTCCCAGCCCGGATGCGACGGGCCCGCCTTCGACGGCCGCCGCTGGCAACAGCGCGCCGCCGTCATGTGCCTGACCGACGCCGCCGGCCTCCAGCAGCTCACCCGCACCGCCAGGGGCGCGGGCCTGCTGCTGGCCGCCCACCGCGCCGACCGCCCCGGACCGGTGCGCGACATCCTCGTCACCACCTGGGGCGGGAACGGGCACACCGGCTTCGGCGGCCGCCTGCGCAAGTCGCACATCCGGCGCGAGTACGCCGGATGTCACCGCGACGCCGTGCGAGCAGCCCAGGACGCTCATCAGGTCACCCTCGTCGATCCCTGCTGGGGCCGCGACACCCTGCTGTGGCCCGAGCTGAGCAAGCTGCTCGCCACCGTGCCGAACTGACGCTGAGCGCCCCCGGATTCGCGCCCGACCCGTTGCGAATCAGGTTCAAAGCTGGTATTGTTCTTTGTGTTGGAAGGGGGTGGCACCCCGACTGACACCACCACTCGAAACCCGATCACCGGAGGACGACACCGTGTCGGACACCACCACTACCGAGGACCAGGCCGCCAAGGACCGCGCCGACTACGAGCAGGCGCAGGCGAGGCGTGAGGCCCAGAGCAACCGCGTCAACGGGCTCGGCTACTAGCCCAGGCGCGTCCGGTGCGGCCTGCCCTGAGCGGGCCGCACCGGGGGTCCGCCTCCACCGCCTCCACAGGGCCGCCCAGGGCGGCGGCCGCTTGCCTTCCCTCGTACGGAGCTTGCTGAAGATGACGACCTGTCCGACCCACCAGACCACCGCCCCGCCGGCGCCCGACATGCCCCACCGCCCTCAGCACACGAGGCTGGTGTGCAAGGGCTGCGGCGCCGCCGCGGGCAGCCCGGCGGAACGCCGGGCCCACCACTGCCCGTGCTGCGGCGAGCGGTTCGCGGACGGCTGCACCGGCCAGCCGCGCCGCCGCACCTGCCCGCACTGCGGCACCCTCGACACCCACACCAGTCAGTGGCTCCCGCCCGCCGACCCCATGGCGGACTTCCTGGGCAACCGCTACACCCGAAGCCCGTGGTTCCGGGCCTGGGAAGAGGCGTCGATCCGCTTCGGGCACGACCTCGCCCACCACCTGGTCCAGGTGACCACCGAGATCGACCGGACCCACATGTACGGCGAGATCGTCTTTGGCCGGCACGTGCTCGGCGTCCGGTACGGCACGCGGTTCGAGGCCGCGAGCCCCTGCCCGCGCCGCGACGAGTGCCGCCGGGGCCGCGTGTGGACGCCCGTGTGGACCCGCGAGGACCTGCTCAACGTGCACCTGCACGGCGCGGGCCCCGGGGCATCCGGATGCGACCGCGCCCGGATGCACTCCGAGGGGGCGGGATGAGCCTCTACTCCCTCCAGCGTCGCGACCACGTACCCCGCAACACCCGGGTCATCGTCGGCTGGGACGCCCAGCTCGCCACGTTCTACACCCAGGTGTGGCAGGTGCCCCGCCGCGACGGCGCCCTGATCCGCAACCTCGTCGCCGCGGGCATCCACCCGTACGAGATCGACGACCCCGCCACCGTCGTGGACCTGGCCCGGCCCTACGTGCACATCCCCGAGGACCTGCACGAGCGGCTCGCCGCTGACCGCCTCACCGAGGACGACCCGACCGAGGGCCGCCTGCGGAACGCCCTGGTCAAGCGGCGGGCGGCCGCCGTCCGCTGAACTGCCCCGGGGCGGCCGTCACGGCCGTCACCCCGTCCGCCGCCCCGGGCCCTCCCCTTTGATGCGAACACCGAAAGGAAGCCACCCCATCATGCCGTCCGCGATAGAGACCGGCGCCCTGCTCGACCGTGCCCGCACCGACCTCGCCCGGCCCGACGCCAGCCCCCACGAGCTGCGCAGCGCCCTCGCCCAGGTCGTGCCCGCCGTCGAGATGCTGCTGGCCGAGGTCTCCACGCTCAGCGGTCAGCTCGCCCAGGCCCGCACCTGCCCGGTCACCGGACTGCCCACCCGAGCGGCATGGACCGCACTGGCCCGCGAGATCGTCGCGGCGGGCCCGGCCGCGGCCCTCCTCGTCGACCTCGACGCGTTCAAGCCGGTCAATGACCGGTTCGGACACGAGGCCGGGGACGCCGTCCTCGCGGCCGTCGGCTCGCGCCTGGCCGAGTGGGCCGCCGCCGAGGGCGCCGAGGCCGGGCGGCTAGGCGGCGACGAGTTCGCCGTGATCCTCCCGGACGCCTCCGACCTGCCCGCACGCGTGGCCCGCCTGCACGCCGCGCTGACCCGGCCCGTCCGGCACGAGGGCCTGCGCCTGGAGGTCGGAGCGTCCATCGGTACCGCCCGCACGGTCGACACCGACCCCGGACCCGCCGGCACCCACGGTGCCCTGCTGTCCGCGCTGCTGAAGAACGCCGACGCCTCGATGTACCGCGCCAAGGGGCGCGGCCGCCGAGGCCGCCGCCTGGCCCGGCTTCTCCCCCTGTCCACCCGTCGCCTCGCCGACGTCCTCCCCTTCCGAAAGGCCGCTTGATGTCCACCGCTCCGATCACCCTGCCGTTCGAGACGCCCGCGCTGATCCTCCTGGTCGGCGCGAGCGGCACCGGCAAGACCCGCGTATCGCGGATGTTCCAGCCCAGCCAGGTCCTGCGGGCCGACGACTTCCGCCGGATGTGTGCCGACGACCCCGGGAACCAGTCGGTCAGCGGAGCCGCCTGGCAGGCCCTGGAGACCGTGCTCCGCGCGCGGCTCGCCCTGCGCTTGACGACGGTCGTGGACGCGACCTTCGCCGAGGAGGGCCTGCGCCGCCGCTTCGCCGAACTCGCCGACGAGTACGGGGTCCTCTCCTATGCGCTGGCGATGAGCACGCCGCCGGACCTGGCCCACACCCGCAACGCCGCCCGGACCGGCACCACTCGCGTCCCGGCACACGTCGTGGACAACCAGTTCGCCCAGCTCCGTGAGGCGTCCCCCAAGGCCGAGGGCATCGACCGGACCGTCCTGGCCGAGACCCTCCCCGTGCTGGGCACCGCGCTTGAGCGGCTGGCCGCCGAGGAGGACCGGACCGCCGACCTGGCCGACGTCCGCCGCGTCTTCGGCGAGGCCGCGACCGAGCTGTTCGCCTGGGACGCCACCAGCTCCGACCCGCAGTTCCGCACCGGCACCTTCGCCGCCGGGAGCGAGTCCCTGTGCGTGCGGTGGGTGGACGACCGCGACCCCTTCGACTGGCGGTTCGAGGCCCGCGTGCCCTGCCCGAGCGGCTGCTGCCCCGGGCCGGCCTGGACGCCCGTGCGTTCCGTGGCCGAGCTGGCCGCGGCACACCACAACACGCCCGTCGACGACGCCGAGTGCACCTACTGCGACTGGGCCTGACCGCACCGACGGAACCGCACCGGAACGTCAGCCGGCACGAGGAGAATCACGGATACCCCCGTGCCTTGCGGACCGCCGTCGCATGAACCCGCCCGGAATGTCCGAGCGACGCGACAGAGTGGGGTCCGGGCCGCGGATATCGGCCCCGGACCCCGCCCGTCCAACCTAGGAGAAGCAACCGCCCATGAGCGACACCACCGCTCTGGATGCCGCGCAGGTCGGCATCCGCATGGCCACCCGGGACCTGGGGGGCCGCGCCCTGTACGGGGCGCGCGTCCTGTACGTCCCCAGCGTCCTGGCCGAGGCCGCCGACCTGCTCGCCAAGATGTACGAGGCGGGCCAGCACCACGGCATCACCCCCGAGGACTGGGCCGCCGTCACCAGCCTGCCCACCGGCGTAGTGGACGCCCTCGCCGCCCGCTACTGCTCCCACGTCAAGCTCACCAGTACCGAGCTGCACACCGCCCGGGACACCCTGATCGGGGAACTCGGCACCAAGGGCCTCACCGTCCGGCCCGGCCTGCGCATCGCCGTCGACCCGCCGGCCGGCGGGCCGCGCTTCGGCTACCAGGGGCGGGAGGCGCCCCTCTCGCTCGCGCTCACCAGCGGAGGCTGGGACATCCGCGTCGACGAGCCCGCCAGCGACCGCCCGCACCCGATCGCCGCCCCCGCCACCGAGGAGGGCGCCCGCGAGGTCGCCGAACTCGTCCGCAAGATCCTTTGCGGCGAGGCCCCCAACCCGTTCGCCCGCCCGGCCGTGAAGGAGCCCAGCGCATGACCGAAAACCCGGCCCAGCGCCGTGTCCTGCTCCCCGATGACGAGGACTGGCTGGCCCTGTTCATGAACATGGAGGAACCCCTCCTCCAGCAGCTGGCCCTGAACACCCGCGCGGTCCGCGCAGGGGAAGAGGACGTGTGGCAGCTGCCCGCGGACCTGGACGGCACGGCCGCCCACGACGCATGGGGGCGCCTCTTCCAGGCCCTGCCCGCGCCGCTTCGGCACACCGCCACGAACACCGGCCGCTACGTCCCGAGCGCCGCCCGGCCCCCCGGGCAGTACACCCTGTACGCCCCCGACGGACGTTGGGAGCACACCCCGCTGTACCCCGTCGACATCGACCCGCGCGACGTCGACACCGTGGCCGCCGTCCTGGCGCACTTCCGCCAGGCCGTCGAGGGCCAGGACGACACCGAGCTCGCCGACTTCCTGGAGCAGCTGGCGGGTGACTGGGCCGAGCCCGGCCGCGACGGCGATCCCGAGAAGCTCGTCAACGACTTCGCCCGCGGCCTGGCCGTGCTGAACCTGGACCACCAGCCCGACACCGAGGTGCTGCTCACCGCCGTCGCCGCAGCCGGCCCCGGCCAGGAGCCGCCCGAGCGGATCGTGCTCACCCCGGCCCAGGAAGACGCCTACCAGCGCTTCGCCACCCGGCTTTCCTCCGCGGTCGCCGGGACCAGCGCGCACGACTACGCCCTGCACCGCTTCGCCAACAACTGAGAAGGCCCCCATGCGACACGACGTCACCCCGAGCCCGGCATCCCTCTCCGCAGAGGAGATGTGCGCGGCGCTCACCGCGGCCGCCACGCTCAGCGGCAGCGAGCTGAAGCGCGCCGCGACCCACCTGGTCACCTCCTCCGGCCTGCCCGGCCGGGCCGACTTCGCCCGCCACATCACCCTCACGTGGGCGGAGGTCCCGGACATCGGCCGCGCCCTGACCGCAGAGCTCGACCTCACCGCCCTGCGCGGCGACGAGGGGGTCTACCTCACCGGCACCGACGAGAAGCTGCTGACCCTCGCCCTCAGCTACGCCAAGGGCCGCCCCGTCCCCCTCGACGCCTACCTCAACGGCTTCGGCCACCAGACCGCCCTGAGCGTCCTGGAGGCCCACATCATCGGCATGGGGATGGAGGGGTTCCTCTCCGCGGCCGCCGGCGGCCCCCGGCTCGATGAACTCAACGCCCTGCACGCCGAACTCGGCATCGGGGACGAGCAGTGACCGGCCTGGACGCGCTCGCCGCGCACCTGGACTACACGACCCCCGAACACCGTGAGGGCTGCACCGCCAAGGGCTGGGAGGTCGACTACCGGATTCACCACACCGTCCGCGAGAGCAGCTACAGCGGCCACTCCTGCCCGCTCGACGCCGAGGACAACCTGTGCGGTCACGGCGACGCCTACCGGGCCCTCACCGTACGGATCTACTGCCCGAAGTGCGGCGCGGCGACCAAGCTGGACGCCGAACTCCCTGCGACGCCGCAGGTGTTTGACACCGGCCGACTCGGCATGGGGACCAAGCCCCGGCGCTGCGGACAGGTATGGGTCTACCAGGGGCCGCCGCCCCGGCGCGGCATCCTGCTCGACCCGCCCGGCGATCCCCGGTGGCACCTCGTCGCACGCCGCAACGCGCTGCGGCTCGCCCCCGAGGACATCGTCGGCGTCATCGAACCCGGCTTCGGCCCCCGGGGCGGACCGGGCTACACGGTCAGCTACGGCCTCACCGAACTGTCCGCGCAGGAGCCGGGGGAGCGGCCGACCCCGGTGTTCCGCCACCACCCCCGGGCCGATGACCGCTTCTTCACCACCGTGACGGCGGCCGCGCGGTGGCTCGACGAACACGCCGCGACCGAACCGGCCATGGCCGGGAGAACGGCGTGAGCGCCGCGCTTCCAGTGCCCGCACCGCTCTACGCCGCGTTGCAGATGTGCCACCCCGAAAGCCTGCCCGGCTGGCTGAGTGACGCCATCCCGCGATGTGCCACCGCGGCCGCGCCGCTCCAGCTCGACGAGCACCAGGTCGAGGAGCTCGCCGACCTCACGGCCAGCACGTGGTGGGAGTGCCAGCAGGCCGCTGCCGACGACACCCCGCTCGCCGAGAGCTTCGCCAGGGCCTGCGAGGAGACCCTGACACTGCTGGGACGCGCCAGCAGCTGACCACCGAACGGACCGACGGCCCGCGCCCTCCCCCGTGGAGGCGCGGGCCGTCTGCGTACTCGTCCCTCCTTCTGCGGCGGGAGGCCGGCGCCACGAATCCGAACGCTGCCGGCCCCGAGAAATCCCCTGGTCAAAGGCCGTTTCCACCCTTCCGATTCGGGCTTAGAGCTGGTATTGTTCTTCGTGTTGGAAGGGGGTGGCACCCCGACCGGCATCACCACTCGAAACCCGACCATCGGAGGACCCTTTGACCCCTGCCTGCCGTGCCCGAACGGCCATTGCCGCGATGCTCGCCCACCCCCAGGCGACCCGACGGCCCACCCCGTCCGTGAAGGCCGCCCGCGCGGCCCTCCGCTCCCTGGGCGCCCTGTCCCGCGAAGCCCGACGCCGCGAAGGCGCCGCCACCGCGCAGGAGCTGGTGGACATCGCCGTGAGCGACGCGCTCACGGACGCCTTCCACCTCGCCCGCACCTACGCCCTCAGTCCGCAGGACCTGGAGCAGCTCCACCTCGTCCGCCTCTCCGGGCGGGCCTTCCCCGAACGGATCAACGACCGCGCCGTGGCCCTTGTCTGCTACGTCGGCAATCTCCGGAGGCTCGCGGACGCGTACGGACTGAGCGAGGACGCCCTGCTCCACCAGGCCGAGGAGAACTACAAGCACGAGATCGCGTGACCCCTGCCGGGGGCGGCGGATGGCACCGCCGCCCCCGGCACCCCCTCGAAACCCGTGCCGGAGGAGAACCCCGTGAACACCGCAGATGCCGCCCAGGCGTGGGCCGTGCACCAGGTCACCACGCTCGCCGACGGAGCCCGGGACTGGAACGTCCCGCCGTACGGATCGCTGGCCTGGAGCCAGCTCCCGCCCAACGACCCCCGCCGGTTCGCCGCCGTCGTCGAGGCCGCCGAACGATGGCGCCGCCAGGAGGCCGAGGAGGAGCGCCTGGAGCGGCTGGCCGACGAGGACCCCGCCGCCTGGTACGCCGAGGTGACCGCCGCGGCGAACGAGGAAGCCCGGCGCCTGGCCGGCCGCCTCGCACGGATGCGCACCCAGGCCGAGCGGGACGCCGCGCACTCCCGCCGGCCGCCCCACCGGCTCCGCGCCACCCCCGGCTGGCCCCCCGTCGCCATCCCCGGCCAGCCCGGCCGCTACCTCCGCCCCACCGCTCACCTGGCCGCAGCCTGAGCCGGGCGCCCTTCTGCCGAGTGCAGGCAGTCCGCCGCCTGCGGGCCCGCCGTGGTGCTGAAAAGCGGCTGGCAAGGAGAGGGGTCGGCCCGGCCCGGAGGGCACGCGCAGCGCCGCGAGGAATCCGAGAAAAACCCTGGTCAGACCCCCTTTTCGGCTTCCGTTTCCGGCCAAACACTGGTAATGTTGTCCTTGTTAGGAGGGGGTGGCACCCCGACCGACACCACCACTCGAAACCCGACCTCGGAGGGCACAGCCGTGACCGACATCAAGACCCGCTACCGCTACGGAACGCCGGACGCCAACGGGCGGACCCCCGTCTTTGTGGACGATGCAACCGACCCGGCGGGGCACGTGTGGCGTACGGCGCGCGGCTCCTCGCCCTGGAAGGCACTGGCCACCGGAGATGAGCGCAAGCACGCGACCGATCACACCCGCAAGCACCTCGCCGCGGAACGACTGGTGACCATGGTCGACGTCCGCGCCTCGGCCGTCACCGAGACCGAGCGCCGCCGCGCGCGGCGTACGCAGGCCCCCGCCGGATGGCGCTTCGCCACCTGGGACGAGATCGAGCGCGAGGGCTACCGTCACGTCCGCCCCGTCCACCGCGCCCCCTACATCAGCGGCAACGAGGGCGAGCGCTACCCCGACACCTTCGCCGCCCAGCCGGTCACGCTCCGCCGGGTCACCCGCCTGCACAACGGCTGTGTCGTCCTGGCCGGCGCCGAACGCGGCGAGCACTCCCCGTACGTGCTCCTCATGGACCCCGCGCACGCCGACCTCGGAGCCCTGATCCCGGAGCGGTCCGCACGGTACGCCGCCCCCGGCGACTGCCCGGCGTGCGAGCAGGCCGCCCCGCTGTATCAGGTCGGCACACGGCTCGGGTGCGCCAGCTGCACCGCCGCCGACCTCGGCGTCCCCGCCGATCACCTGCCCGCGCCCATCGAGGACGACGGCGCGGTCTGGTGGCGGGTGGGCGACACCGCCCGCCGGACGTTCGCCCTCCCGGAGCAGGACGGACACGCCGAGACCGGCCGCGTCATCGAGACCGCGACCCACATCACCGACCGGACGCGCCGCGTGCACGTCGACTACGGCGGCCGCTGGCCGATCTCGTCCGCCGCCGCCGAACTCGCCCCCGCGTAACACCCTCCCCGGCTGGGCGGCGGACACCGCCGCCCAGCCCCGCGCCAGCCGCCCCGGGCGCGCGCCGCAGCGCCGAGAACCGCGCCGGCCGCGCCCACGCCGCCCCCCGAACACCGTTGAGGACTTCCGCCGTGCACAACCCCCCGGCCTACACCGCCAAGATCACCGACTATGACCGCAGCGTCTCCACCTGCACGTACAGCGCCATTGAGGCCGATGCCCTGATTGCCGCCGCACTCTGTGACGACGACGAGGTCAGTCCCGACGCTGACCGCTCGGGCCGCATCACCGTCACCCGCGTGATCACCGGACGCCGCAGCGCCCTGGACGCCGAGCGGGTCACGCTACGGCGCACCGTCCGGCTGGAACCGGTGTGCGCGCCGCGTCGGCTGACGGCTCGCCAGTACGAGGACCTACGGCTGATCCGGGAACGCGAAGCGACCCCCGGCGCCGCCCTGGCGAACGGATGCGTCCGGGCCGGGGTCGTATCCATCCCGGCGGCCGCCACCAGGCGTCTCCTGGAGCGCGGTTGGCTCACGGTCGAGCCGGACGGCACCGCGTCCGTCTCCTACGCGGGCCGGGTGGCGATGACGCTGCACGAGCACCGCGCGGAGACCGGCTACATGGGCACGGACAAGTGGGTGGTCGACGCGTTCGGCGTCGGAGAATGGCAGATCGGAGAGCCCCTGTACCTGTCCCGCTGCTCCTGCGGATACCGCGCCGAGGGCCGCTTTGAAGTCCGGGCGATGGCACAGCAGGCGTCCCGCAGGCACCGACTTGAGCACCTGCGAGCCGTGTTCGACCTGACCACCTGACCCACCGCGCGCCCGCTGCCCGGCCGGTGGGGCGGCGGGCGCCGCCCGGTGCGGGGGAGCGGCAGCGGTGGGCGGTTTACGTGGCGGGCCGTCCGCCGTCTGCGGGTCCGCCGTGGTGTTGAGAAGCGGCTGGCAAGGAGGGGGGTCGGCCCGGCCCGGAGGGCACGCGCGGCACCGCGAGGAATCCGAGAAAAACCCTGGTCAGACCCCCTTTTCAGCTTCCGTTTCCGGTCCAACGCTGGTAATGTTGTCCTTGTTGGAAGGGGGTGGCGCCCCGACCGACACCACCACTCGAAACCCGAACGAGGAGGCCCCGCATGGGTATCTACGCCGCCGACATCCAGCCCCGCCGCACCCCCGCCTTCGCCACTCTTGTGGAGATCGCTCCGGACGGCGCCGACATCATCACCGTGCGCGCCGACTCCCGCGACTGGAACCGGGCCGAACTGCTGGCCGCCTACACCTGGGGCCCCTACGAGGGCGCCCCCCTGGACCGCATCGACGGTGCCGCCGACGACTCCCTGCACGCCGCCCTCACCGTCGGCGCCTTCCTCGCCGAGCACCGCTACGCAGGCGCCGTGCACTTCCAGCGAGCCGTCGGCACCACCGAGACCTATCGGATCGTGCTCAACCGCCCCCACTGGGAGTGCTGAGCCCCCCTACCGCACTCACCCGGGGCGGCGGATGGCACCGCCGCCCCGGCCCCCTCGAAACCCCAACCACGGAGGCCCTGTTGTCCCCCACCGACCACCCCCAGAAGCACGCGGCCCGGCCGAGCCTGCACTTCCCCAGCACGGCCGCAGCCATCCGGGCGGCGATCCGCCCGCACCGCGACGCCCTGGCGGCCGAGCTGGACGCCGACCCCCACACCCCCGCTCTCACCCCCGAGGAGGCGGCGGAGGAAGAGGCGCTGATCGCCCGCATCGAAGCCGGGGAAGGGACGCCCGAGGTGTTCGTGCGCTGCTTCTCCGACAAGGGCACGGGGTGGATGAAGACCGCGACCATCACGGCCGGAATCCGTATCGACGACTACCTGTTCGAGGCGGCGACCCCGGTCCACTTCGGCCCGGTGCGCTGCCGTCCCACCGAGAAGCCGCACCAGACCATCAAGCGGCACATCTGGCGCGTCAGCCGGTCCCGCTCGATGTTGGTCGTCGAGCCGGACGTCTCCGTGGTCTGGTACGACGACCCCCGGCCCTGACGGCCCGGAGCCGCAGGGGGCGGGCGCCGTCACGGCGGTGCCCGCCCCTTCGGCGTGCCCCGTCACGGCGGTGCCCGCCCCTTCGGCGTGCCCCGTCACGGCGGTGCCCGCCCCTTCGGCGTGCCCCGTCACGGCGGTGCCCGCCCCTTCGGCG